>JBLHWZ010000075.1:0-20695 GCA_047629415.1 Bradymonadia bacterium
CTGGCGCGCGCGCTGCGCGATCTTGTGCAGGCAGAGGAGCGTGCGTTGGAGCTGCTGGCCGCGCGTCTAACGCAGAGCTGACTCTGTGGAGCTGACTCTGTGGAGCTGACTCTGTGGAGCTGACTCTGTGGAGCTGACTCTCGGCTAAATCGCACCGCGTGCCAATCCCAGGCACTCGCCACCTCATCGTTTCGCGACAAAATTTGTCCGTGGTGCAGCGCCATCCCGGAACCGCCTGAAGAGTCGGAACGGGAGACTAGTCATAACCGTCCGAAGCGTCGGAATTTACGAGAGAATTCACTCACGGCTTTGCGCGGCAATCTCTTGCGATCTGCCTGAATTCGACTAACCGACAGGGCGTGTTGAGCCCCTCCGAGAGTCCGTCACCGGACGTGTTGATAGCGAAAGCGAGCCGAGCCACTATGGCGGTTCGCAAGACGCGGTCGTTCAGTGATGCCACCCTCGCTGGGCTTTTAGGGCACCGCCCCGAGTACGCCAGTTGGATGCCACGAACGTCGTTTAGGCATGAGGCGAGAGACGTCTCTCCCGGCGAGCTGCTGAGTGTCCTCAGTGTCGACCACGATCGTCGGAAGCCGATAGACGTCGCGATCCTAGTGCATGGCCTCTTCGTCGATGAGCAGAACTGGACCCTTGGACCGGATCCGCTCGCGGCGCGACTCCGCCCTGAGTTCGGCTGGACGCCGCTCCTTGTTCGCTTCAACACGGGCCGCCATGTTTCGCAGAACGGTAGGGAACTCGCTGACCTGATCGAGTCCCTACATGGCGAGTGGGGACCGCGCTTGGGTCGAGTCCAACTGATCGGGCACTCCATGGGCGGCTTGGTCGCTCGCAGCGCGCTCGCGAGTCTCGAACAACGCTCCGCCGAGGTCCTCAACCGCGTTCAGCGGCTCTTCCTCCTGGCGACTCCAAACCAAGGGGCCGACCTCGAACGGCTCGGAAATATGCTCGAGGTCTCGCTCACGCACCTCCAGGCCATGCCGCGCTACGGCCTGCGGCTCTTCGGCGGAATCGCGCTGCCCAGCACGTCAGATCGAGACTTGCTGACCACCGCGGTGGACCGAGCAAAGTCCGCGGCCTCGTTGCCCGTTCGTTCTTTGAGAGGTTTGGTGGGGCTGCGCTCCCACGGAATCCGCGACGTCCGCTTCGGCTACATGCAGGACAAAGAGTGGAAGATGGATTCCGCTTGGAAGAATCGGGCACTCGTATCGCATAAGCGGCCGCTTCCGCCGCCACCCGGGGTCGCCACGTACTGTATCGCCGGTAGCCTCTGGATGCGGCCCGGCGCGAAGCCCTCACGTTGGCGCAACGATGGTTTGGTGAGTGTGGCGAGCGCTGCAGGAAAGGGCGGCGACTTTGATGATCTGCTTGTCGTAGAAGGCCAACGGTTCGCCGAGGTACCCCTCCTCCTTCATCAGCTTCTGCCGACGTCTGAGCGCGTCCGCGCGCAGATGCTGCAGTGGGTCGCGGAAGCCTAGCCGCTAGCGCGGTGCTCGCCCGCTGGGCACGCTCTCTGGAACTACGTGGGACAAGGAGTTGGCAGCAGGGTCGGTGAGGCTCTCAAGGAACGCTACGATCGCGTCTATGTCGCTGGCGCTGATGGGTGCAGCGCACCCCTCGTCCAACGTGCTGAGGATGCGCTGCAGCTGAATCGGTTCGTCGCGGAACGTATGCTGTAGCTCCGGTTTGAGCTGCCGGGGATCGTAGTTCCGCAGGCTATCGGAACAGTCCACATGATGAGCGACTGCCCCGCGCAACGAGGTGTAAGCACCGTCGTGCATCCAGGGGCCTGTCAGCTCCGTGTTCCGTAGCGGGGGTGTTCGAAAGTGGAAACGGTCAAACGTATCGCCGGTCTGGCGGCCGCGGCCGTAGTCCAAGGGCTCCTCGTCTTCCTGGCCAAGCCCAACCTGAGGCGCCCCAATGTTGTGAAAGTCCTGGTCTGTCAGATGCGGCCCAGAGTGACACCGGGCGCAGGCCGCGTCTCCAAAAAACAGCCAGGCTCCGCGCTGTTGCTCGGCGTCGAGAGCCTCAGAATCGCCCGCCAAGAAGGCGTCGAACGGGCTCTCGTCGGATTGAAATGCCTGAGCTTGAAACTCGGCCATCGCGTTACCGACATCGGCGATGCTCAGCTCTGCAACAGAGTAGCCAGCTGCTTCCCAGAGCGGCGCCCAGGCATCGGTGGAAACGCGCGCGACGATCGCGTCCCACAGGATCGGCAGTTCATCGTCATCCCATCCACCGAATTCGTTGGAGTTGCCGTCCAGATCGAGGTCGCCGCGTCGTCCCTGCATGATGTCTCGATCCGAGAGCATCGAGAGTGACTGAGCCGCCAAAACACTGGTGTAGCCATCAGGCCCTTCGATGGCGTCCCAGTCCTCGGGCACCGTGTAGCCCCCGTCGCCGCGCGCTCGAATGGCACCGTCCCAATTCAACTCCCCAAACGCAGCGTAGCCGCGGTTGAAGAGGTCGGGCGTGTTGCGCGGGACCAAACGTCGACCCTCTGTGAGCACGCGGTTCGGACCAATGCCGGAGCCGCCCGTGCCGATGGCTAGCGAGATGAAGTCACTCGTCGCCAGGGAGGGGGCGTGACACGTCGCACATGCGATATCGCGGTTGCCGCTGAGGTCGGGGTCGAAGAAAAGCGCCTGCCCAACCGTGTAGAGCGCATCGTCCCGCAAAGGCAGGTCGCCGAGCGAGGAAACGCCTGCTTCTGCGATGGAGCTACGCAGCTGCTCCTGCGTAAACGAGTCATCTGCGTCGGAGCCGCACGCGGCCAACAAAACGAGAGGGATGAGTGCACGCATCTTCATGTCTTGAGGCATGCTCGCAATCGCCGATCAGAGCAAGATCATATGCGGCCTCCGCCGCCGCCATCACGCCATCATGTCGTCCCGCCGCCCGCGCCCTCCGCCGAAGCCCCCGTCAGGGGGTGCCGCGAGGGCTTCAGCCCAGAGCGCTCCTAGGCCCGTCGTTTACGGCGGTTTTGCAAGCGCGTCGCACCGCCGCGATCGCGATCATATGCGCCCTCCGCCTCCGCCATCCCGCCATCCCGCCGCCTCCGCCATCACGTCGGGTCAAAACCCGTGTCGATTTCGGCCCACGCGTGGAACACCTCCGCGAACTCATCCCATGGACAATCGTTGTGCCCACAATCCATGTCGATTCGGGTGCCACGTTCGCCCGCGGCATCCAGCGTGATGTCGGAGTGCCAGTAGGGGATGATCTCGTCCTGAAGGCCGTGAACAATCAGCACCGGTCCGTCGAATATCTCGACAGCATCTGCGTTGTCGAAGGGGTCACGAAGGAGGAAGCCGGGCAGCAGCAGGTCGTGAGCCATTGGCCGCAACGACGAAAACGAGGAGCGCAGGACTAGCCCAGCTAGCGGTCGCTCGATGCTCAGCGCCGCCGCCGCACCGCCGCCGAGGGAGCGTCCGATCGCGTAGACCCGATCGGAATCGACATCGGCCCGCGTAGTCAGCAGATCAAAGGCCCTGACGGTCACTTCGGAAATGGTTTCCTGCGTGGGCTCACCGATGGAGCGGCCGTAGCCCGGAAACTCGACCAGTGCGACCGTGTAGCCACGCTCCTGGAACGCTCCGAATCGGGTGTGCCAGTCATCGATGAGTTCGTTGTTTCCGTGTGTGAAGACGATCGCCGGCCCAGCATTTTGCTCGGTGTTCTCAGCTTGGCCGCCACGGGTCGAGGGTAGAATCCAAACTTCTACTTCACCGAACGGTCCGCTCAGATCGTGCGCCACCACGCCCTGCGCAAGGGTTGGCGCGGGCGGGGCTTCACGTGAGGTCCCAGCGAACACGAGGCTGCGCTGTAGCCCGAACACAGCAGCGGCATAGATCAGGTAGAGAGCGACCAGGCTCAGGAGCAGCCCTCGTAGGACGCGTCGGACTTTCGGGTGCATGAGACCTTCGTTGGAGGGTACATGGGAACGGTTTCTGGCCGGCCGCTACTTCCGCTACTTCTGCTGCGCCGTCGCTAGAGTTGCGACGTGTCCGTCTCAATACCCATGAGAACGCGGGCGACCAATTTCGACGCCCGTGGGGAGACCATGATGTGCTGCTGCACCACATGGATATCGCGGAAGTGCCGTTCCTGGCGGTTCTTCTCGTAGATCGCTGAGCCACCGGAGGCGTAGTAGATCGCGTCCACGGCTGCGACGCTCGCTTGGACGGCGTGCAGCGCTGCCAGACGAATGTCGGCGGCTTGGATGGGCTCCAGCGGGCCCTCGGCCAGCAGCCAGATGCGCTCCAACTCAGCGAAGAGGTAGGCCCGCGCAGCGCGAACGCGTCCTTCTGCTTCGGCGACGGCGACCTGTACGAGAGAGTCGTTAGCGGCCCGAGAGGGCCGGACGCCCGAACAGTTCTGTGCGAAGAACTCGTCGATACTAGCGCGCGCGATTCCTAGACCAACCGCCGCCACACCGCATGCGAGCAGACCGAAGATCGGAAAGCGGAAGAGCCGCCCTTCACTCTGCGGAGAACCCGTCGTCAGCGAGACGACCCGCTCAGCCGGCACGAACACGTCGCAAACCGAGAGGTCATTGGAGCCGGTGCCACGCAGCCCAGACACATGCCACGTATCGTGGGTCGTGACGTCTTCGTGGTGAACGAAGAACGCCGCCAGTTCGGGTTTCTCGGCCGCACCGCTCAGTACGAGTCCGCCCAACATCAACCAAGTGGAATGACCAGCGCCGCTGCCGAAGGGCCAGCGGCCATTGAGTGTGTATCCGCCCTCTGTGGGTAGGGCTTTGCCCATTGGTGCAAAGACACCGGCCATCGAGACCGGTTCGTCTGCCGTCCAGAGCATCACAGCGATCTCCGGCTCAAGGTAGGCCGTGGCGAGTCCGGTTGTTCCCGCGGTCATCGCGCACCACGCCGCCGCTGAGTCTCCCCTCGCTAGCGTCTCCAACGCGGCGACGAATTCGCGCGGTCGGACCTCTAGTCCGCCGACCGCCTGCGGAGCGAGCATTCGGAATAGCCCAGCCTCCGCGAAACTCGCCACGATTTCAGCGGGCAGACTGCGCTGGGTCTCGATAGTGGGACCAGCGGCCCGGAGAGTCGCGATCAGTTGCTCCGCTCGAGCGACGACGTCTACTACGTGATTCACTTGGACCTCCTAAGCGACTTCGGCCGGCTCCCATCGATGTCGAGCACGGCATAGTGCTCTGCCAACTCAGCGACCACGTGCACTTTCCCTGTCTGTTCCATGCGGGAAGGATCCGCGAAGAGTGCGGCGATGACGCGTCCAGTGAACTCTGGCGACTCGCTGATCGCGAGGTCAAAGGGCAACTCGTCCACCTTCTCGAGGATGCGCTCCGTTCGGACGACTCCTGGGCAGATCCCGACGGAGACGACGTCATGAGGCTTGAGTTCGACGGCCATATCCCGAGCCATCTTATCGCATCCGGCTTTGCCAACTCCGTAGGCCGTGCTCAGCTGGAAGAGCCGCGCTCCAAAGCTGCTGATGGTGGCGATGACACCGCCTTCCCCTAGCATCATCGGTGCTGCGAGGGTGCTCGCGACATAGTGAGAGCGTAGGCCCACCCGGTGCATCATGTCCCAGTTCGAGAGCGGCTGCTCCCAGAACGGCACATTGATGAAGGAGCTCTCCTCGGGCACCGAAAAGACGTTGTTCACCAGCAAGTCGATGCGACCGTGACGCTCCCTGATCTCATCGAAGAGCGAACGCACCGAGTCATCGTCAGCATGATCGCAGGCAACGGCGATTCCGTCTCCGCCACGCGCGGTTACGTCTGCGGCCGTCGCGTCGATGGTGCCTGGAAGTTGAGCAACGTCTCCGGTGCGCGTTCGGCCGGTCACGTACACTGTCGCCCCCGCGTCACCGAGGGCCAACGCCACGCCTCGCCCAACGCCGCGGCTCGCACCGGTGACGACGCAGATTTTACCTGAGAGTTGTCTGGTCATGCCGCGACCGTATGCCCCAGCGGCGCGCTCGTCTACGCGCTGCGCTGACTCTGCGGTCTAACGCCGGCGACGGAGCCCAACCAATCCAAGGAGCGCGAACAACGCAGCGACCGGGGTCTGATGAGCCGAATTCGAAGAGGAGCAACCCTGGTCGCCGCCGCCGCCACCTGTGTCTGCGGAAGCATCGGTCCCGCCTGTGTCGGTGCCGCTATCCGTGTTGGTATCCGGAGTCGCATCGCTGCCGCTATCGGGCGTCACATCTACGTTGGCGTCTGGTGTGTCCGCCGCGACGTCGGATGCGTCGGGATCGACGTCGGAACCCACGTCAGGGCCGGGGACGTCATCGCCGGGCTCGGGGTCCGGGAGGTCTTCGCCGGTAAGAGTCAGGAAGAAGTAGAACGGGACGATCGCTGCGTCGGTGGTGTCTGTGAGAAGGAGCAGCTCGCCCTCGTAGGTTCCGGGCCGCCCTTGCACCGAAATCAGGAGTTCGGTGGTGCCCCAGAAGAGCTCTCCGGTGCCTACGGTGCTCTGGAAGTCGACGGTCATGAACTCGTCGTCCGTGACTGGCTCTCCATCTCGAACAATGCGCAGCTCCCAGCCCTCAACGAGGGTTTGGCGTGACGGGACTCCGTCTTCAAGGTCCGTATCGACGCGCTGCAGCTGCACGCGCTCATTGGCCGGATGCTCGCCGAAGTCGAACGGCGGCGCCGGGCCCCAGAGCAGCTGCTGGCGATTGCCGCTGGCGCGGACGATGGTTGAGCCGACTTCTTCGCCACCACGTGCGGTCACTTGGTACTCGACCCCCGTGCGCCCGCGGAGGTCAGGAGTAAACTCCACAATTACGTCGCGTCGCTCGCCGACTCCGAGTTCGAACTCGATTCGGTTCGTGCGAACGCCGGCCTCGTCGAGCAGCGCGAAGAGGTCGACGTCTCCGTCGATGCCGATGATTTGAATGGTCTCGACCAGCTCTCCGCGATTCTCAACGGTGACGCCACCTCGGCCATAGGTGCCGATCTGTACCTCGCCGAGGTCCGCTTCAGGCGGGATCGCGACATCTAGTGTCGGTGGGACGAACTCTCCGATGATGAGGCCATCTTCGACAACGAATGTCCCGGCGGGTGCGGTGATCACGACATCGCGGAACCCGGTCGGGGCACCCAAATCGATCTCAACGTCTACCGAAATTGAGGTTGGGAAATCGGCGTCGATAGCGACAACATCGACTCCTTCCCCAGCGTCGACCGAGGTCGCGCCGTCGAGATTCAAGCCATCGATCGTGATGAAGCTCGCGTCCCCCTGCCGCAATCGGTCGGGCCGAATCTGCAGAACGTCGATCTCGCCGCGTCGGACGTTGAACGCATCGTCGCCGACAATTTCTTCGCCGCCGTCGTAGCGCAACGTAACGGCACGTGGCCCCGCTGCTGCGTCCTGCCGAACCGTGACGAGAGCGATCGCGACAGTCGGTGAAGTGACGCTGAAGTCTTCGATCGTGATGCGTGAGCCGAGCGTGATCGACTCGACGTCGTCTAGGTTTGTCCCGGTGATGCGCAGCTCAACGGTGTCGCCTCGGGTCCCGCTCGGTGGGAGCAGATCGTGGAACGTCGGTGTACCGCCGGTGACGTTGAATCCACCGAACAGGGTGTAGTCGTCGTCAACGCGCGATGCGGAGACCGCGCGACTTCCCGAAAAGGCGGACTCTTCGATCTCGATGGTGACCGTTCCCGAGGTTGCCGACGGGGAGGTCCACCCGGTGACTTCGATCCCATCGCCGAAGTCGTATCCGGTGATGGTGTCGAGGTTCGAGCCGCGCACTGCTAGCGCAATCGTCTCGCCGCGGGCGCCGGAGACTGGGTCAAGGGAGAGCAGGGTGATGGACCCTGGAACAACCTCGAGTGCGTCCTCAAGGAACAAGTCAACGCCATCTAAGGTGAGGTCGCGCAGGCCAACAGTGCTGGTCGCGCCGACGCCGACATCAAACCGGATGAGCGTTTCGGTCACCTCCAGGCCAGAGATGACGACGTCGCCTCCTTCGATCATCACACCGGTGGTCCCTTCGAGCGTGTCGCCACGGACGATGATCTCGGTGGTATTGCCTCTTCGAAGGAGTTCCGGAGCGACGGAGTCGACAGTCTGAGCGGCCGCCGGAGCGGCGATGAGCAGACTGAGCGCGAATGCGGAGAAGCGGAGCGCCATAGGTTCTTCACGTCTTGGAGCGGTGGGCCAGGAAATCGCTGAGTCGCCGGGCCCCTGGGGCTGTCGTCGTGTCCGCGATATCGATCTCCGCTCTAGCGCATCCCACGATTGCAATGAAGGGCCGTGGCGAGCACTCGGCGCCGGCTGATCCGTCACATCGAATCGGGCTTGACCGGGACCCTTCGTCTGCAATAGTCCGCGCGCTAGCGAATCCCACCGTGAGTGCCGCAAAAATGCTCGATCAGCTGAAGCAGAAAATCGACTTCGTTCCGGAACAGAACAGTACGATCGCCGTGTTGTTGCTCTTCCTTGCGTTCCTGGCTCTCACGCCTAAGCAGGCGTGCTCCTTCCACGTCGACCCGCCCGGACCAGCGGCCGACGCAGCAACCGACTGATCATGCGCCGCCTCACGCCCGCGTTAGCCCTCGCTCTTCTTTGCGCTTGTGGTGCGGAGACGGCGCCGCCAGAAGCGACCGCGCCCGCAGCAGTAGAGGTAGAGCCCGACCCCGATTTCTGGCTCGAAGACGCGGAGGCCGAGATCGCGTCGAGCTTCGCGACCGCCTACGACCGCTACCTCCATGAGCACCTGACCTCGCAACCTTTGCGGGTCGTTTTACTCGGCGAAGAGGAACCTCACCGCATTCAACGTCGGCGGTTCCTCGCTCATCTTTACGACGCGCGCGACTTTCAGCCTGCCCTCACGACGCCGCGAGGGCTGACTCCTGTTGGCGAACGACTGGTCGAGTTGCTCTCGGCTGTCGAGTTGCACGCGCTCGAAGTTACCGACTACATCCGCCCCGAGCTCGCGGAAGCCCTCTCCACGCAGGCCCAGTTGGCCCACGCTCTCGAGGCGTCCCCACTCGCTACCCCAACACTCGACGAGATCGACGCGATAGTCGCGACCGTTGAGCAGGTAGCCGAACGCGATAGCAATGACGCTGCAGCGCTAACAATCGCGGCTGCTCTCAGCGCACCGAGCGCGGAAGAGTCGGTCGTCCCTGAGCTTTGGAGGGTGCATCGGCAGCGACTCGAGCTTGAGCGTGCCGCGCGCGGAAACGGCGCGATTATCGAAGCGGTCCTGATGGACGGCTACCTCGCCTACGCCTTTGACCAGAAGAACTTCAACACGACCTGGGTCGACGAAGACCTCGACGAGGAGGGCCGTCACCAGTTCATCGCCGACCGAACCCAAGAGACCTTCCAATCTCTCATTGATGCCTCCTCGCCCGACGAGGTGACCGAACAGTTTGAGGCCCTGGCCCCCCCCCACCCGCAATACCCCCTCCTGGTGGATTCGCGGGCTCGTTACGTAGAAATCGTCGCGAACGGAGGCTGGGGAGAGATCGAACCGCGCCACCTCGAGCGAGGCTCTTCCGGCACCGCCGTCTCAGAGCTTCAGACCAGACTCACTGCCGAGGGGTTCTACGATGGAGAGATCGACGGCGTCTACGGCCGCGACTTCGTCGATGTCGTAAAAGCCTACCAAGACACTCATCAAATGGACATCTCGGGTGAGACGTCGCGTGGGTTCTGGAACTCGATCAATGTGCCTGCGGAGACGCGTCTGGCCCAGATCGAGCTGACCATGCAGCGTTGGCGAGAGAGTCGAATCGGGCCTGACCCGTACTATGCCTTCGTCAACATCCCGGACTTCCATGCCGAGATGTGGCGTGACGGCGTCCGCGAGATGCGATTCCGTATCGTCGCCGGAAATACGACCCAAGAGTGTGATCAGCGCACCGGCCGCCTGCGCTACGCTAACGCGACACCGGTTCAGTCGGCGACCATGAGCTATGTGGTCCTCAACCCGACGTGGAACGTGCCGCGTCGAATCGTCGAGGAGGAGCTGCTCCCGAACCTTCTCGAGAACCCGAACCACTTCGAAGAAAACGGTTTCGAGCGAGTCACCACCTCTAGCGGATTCGAGCTTGTCCGGCAGCTGCCTGGGCCTATGAACCCGCTCGGCCGAGTGAAGTTCATGTTCCCGAATCCGCACGCGACGTACATGCATGACACGTCTCGCCCGCAGTACTTCGAGTACGCCGTTCGCGCGTTCTCCCACGGCTGCATGCGCGTATCTGAGCCCGAAGCGCTGCTCGAGTACATCCTCACAAACGACGGCCAGTGGGATGAGCGCCGGATCGAGCGACTGTTCGAGCGCGGGGTTGAGACCAGCATGACCCTCAACGACCACATCCCTGTGCACATTGAGTACTTCGTCGTGCGCGTCGACGACGAGGGCCGCACTCACTTCCTCGCCGACATCTATCGCTACGATCGCGACCGAATGAACCCGCCAAGCGCCGCGTCGCTTCGGTGCACTCCCGAGACGGAGACGCACCGGTTGGTCTTGGGTGAGGACGACGTCGTCATGTTCCGTGACACCGAAGGCAACGACTACTCCGCTGTGCAGTGGGAGTACGTGCAAGCGGGCGGCGTTCTCGAACAGAACGAGGATGGCACGTTCCAAGACCCACCTGAAGATGCGCTCCTGCCTGGAGAAGAAGCCCCTGACGGCGTCGGCATTCCCGATGGTGTTCCAGCCGGAGGAAACCAGCAGGACCCGACCGAAGACGGCGCTGAGCCATTGGAGCCATTGGAAAACCCGGCTGAGGGTGATCTCGGACCGTAGCTCTCGCCGTCGGCGCGGCCGTTGCGCTTGGACCGCCGTCCGTTCACCATGCAGGCATGCGATCTGGACGAAAGAATGACGGTGTGAGGCTCGCGGGCATTGCCCGCGAGAAAGTAGATGATGCCGCTGTCATTGCGGACCTCGTCGAGCGGGTGACCCGCAAACTCTCTGGCAGCGATCTCACGTTGCTGGTGAACGAGGCCTGTTTCACGGAGGAGAAACGCCTTCGGAAGTCTGACAAGGAGGGCGAGTACCTGCGCCTGCTGCGTGCTGCCAGGCAAACACTCGCCAGAGGTCATCAGGACGAGCTGGAGGGCGCAGTTGAGAGCCTCGTTCGGCACTATGCGACTGAGATTCACGGCCACTTCGACGTGAAGTTCTACGCCCGCGCGACGAAGGCGCTGCCGAAGGGGCTAGAGTTCTTACTGAAGAGTCAGAAACCTTGGCAGCTGCTCCGTCGAGAGCGCCGTAGCTTGAACTTGGTCGACCGAGTGCGCTGCTCCGGAGAGGTTGAGACCTTCGATTCGCTGGTGGACAAAGGCACCATCGTTCTGGTGCCGACACACAGCTCGAACTTCGATTCCCCTGCGATCGGGTTCGCCTTGCACGCCGCCGGCTTGCCACCTGTGATTTACGGAGCAGGCATCAACCTCTTCACCAACTGGCTGCTCTCCTACTTCATGGACCACCTTGGCGCGTACAAGGTGGACCGCTTGAAGAAGCACTCGCTCTACAAGGTGTGCCTCAAAGAGTACTCGACGCTCGCGATTCGTCGCCGCTGGCACTCCCTCTTCTTTCCCGGTGGCACCCGTTCCCGCTCCGGTACGATCGAGGCGAAGCTCAAGAAAGGCCTGATGGGAACTGGTCTCGACGCGTTCAAGGACAACCTGCGTGACGGGCGCGAAAAACCGCGCGTCTTCTTCATCCCGGCGACGATCAACTACCAACTGGTGCTTGAGGCCGAGACGCTGATCGATGATGCGCTGAAAGAGGCTGGAAAGAGCCGCTACATCATCACGGACGACGAATTCAGTCGCCCAGACAAAGTGCTCTCCTTTGTCTGGAATATGCTCGAGATTGATAACCCGGTGGAGGTCGTCTTCGGCAAACCGCTGGACCCGTTTGGCAACCCCGTGAACGCCGACGGGGACTCGTTGGATCCACAGGGTAGACCCTTTGATCCGGCCGGCTACATATCAACCGCCGGCGAGGTTGTGGCCGATTCTCAGCGTGATCGCGTCTATACCGAGCGACTTGCGTCGGCAATTTCGGACTCGTTCTTCGAACACACGGTTCTCTTCCCGGCCAATGTCGTCGCCGCGGCAGCTCATCGCTGTATCGAGGCGCGTCACCCGGGGCTCGACCTGTATCGGAGATTGTTGCTCACGGACGACGAGCGGCGAATTCCTCTGCCCGAGCTGGACGCCGAGATCGCTTCGATGGTCGGTGCGCTCCGCAAGCTCGCGGACGCAGGTCAGGTCAGGCTGGACGGAGAATTAGCGACCGGCTCAACGGCCGCGATTCGAAAGGACGCTGGCACCCTATTTGAGAAGTACCACTCGCGTCGCGCCCTAAGCTTTGATGGTCGCACAGCGTTTCTTGAAGAGCCTCGCCTGGCGCTCTTCTACGCCAACCGCCTGGTCGGCTACCCTTTGCCAGCCCTCGGAGGTCGAGCATGAGTATGAAAGCGACCATTCTCGGAGGCGGCGTTTACGGTGTGACCCTCGCGTGGCTGGCGGCGAAGGGGGGACACTCGATCGTGCTGCGGACAAGCCGCGAAGAACACGCGGGGGAGTTGATCAAGTCACGGACCTTCAGCGGTGCCCCTGGGGTGAAGCTTCAAGACTCGATCCACATCACGAGTGACCTCGACGAAGCGCTCGCCAATGAACTGCTGATTCTCGCTGTCCCGCCTCGCGCGGCAAGGAAATTCCTGCGTGCCGTTGCCGCCAGCATTCGCCCGGAGCACGTCATCGTGCACGTCGCTAAGGGCTACGACGACCTCGCGCGGCCGGTCTCGCGGGCCATCGAAGAAGAGACGTGTGCGATCCGCACCGGTGTCATTGGCGGCCCGCTTGTGCCCAGGGAGTTGTGGGCAGGCGAGGATACCGCCGCAGTTGTCGCGTCGCGTTTTCAATCGGTAGTGGATGCTGTGACGGCCTTGCTGACCTCTGACCACTTGCGCGTTTACGGCTCGCTCGATCTGGTCGGCGTCGAACTCGGAGGAGCGCTCCGAACTCCTGTCGCGCTAGCAAGTGGCATGCTCCGTGGCGTTGGGCGCGGCGCCGCTTCTGCTGCTGTCTTACAGACCCGCGCGATCGTGGAGGGTTCCCGGCTGGCGCTGGCGCTGGGCGGCCAGCCGGAGTCGCTGAGTGGGCTTAGCGGAATCGGCGACTGGATGGTCGTCGCCGCCGATGCCAACGACGAAGTCGTGCAGGCCGGCCTGCGGTTGACGAGAGGAGAGTCGCTTGGGCATGAGGAGGCTGAGTCTCGGACACGCGCGCTGCACCAGCTGGCGAGGCAACACGGGGTAGAGATGCCCGTCGTGGATGGTGTCGTTCGTGTGCTCGATGGGGAGCCAATGGCCACCGTTCTGGCCGAGCTAATGTCACGAGAGGCGCGACCAGAGTGGGACGGCGTCGCAAAGGTGAGGAGCTGAGCGCTTGGCTCGCCGGCATCTTCCGGCGCGTGAGCGATTGGCTCAACAGCTTCAGCGTAGAGCCCGACCACAACGACTCCAAGTGCTCGTTCTGCTTCAAGCATCGAGTTCAGGTCGAGTACCTCATCGCCGGTCCAAACGGGAACTACATTTGCGAACAGTGCATCGAGGTCTGTCGCGAGATGCTGGTCGAGAAAGGTTGGTACCGGCAGCACCAGACGGGAGCCGACTCGCCGGACTCCACACCGCCAGCAAACGATGAGACCAATGACGACAAGCCGAATGAAGTCGATCACGAGTAGAGCCACCAGATGAACTTTCTAAAGCAATTCGTCGTGTTCTTCGTCGTCATGGCCCTTGGTATGATGTTCTTTGCGCAGCTTGGCGGGGTGCCGTTCATCTTCATCGAGCGCACCTTGATGCCCCCAGGTTCGCCTGACCACGAGACGATGGTGAGGATCGGCATGGTCCTCCGGGTGGTCTTTGCGGTCATCGCATCGCTCGGGGTGTGGATGACGATCAGGCGTTGGAACGCTCAGTCCGCGGCCGTGAAGAGCGAAACCGCGGCCGCTTGAGGCCGCAGGGCTAGGGGCCGAGAAACGCGACGATCGCGGCTTGAACGGCCGCACCTTCTTGGGCGTCCGGCGTCGCCACGGTCGCCGCAGTTTCGGCTGCGCTGACGGGGGTGGTCGCTGGCCTCTCAGAGCCCCGCTCGCTACCCTTCACTTCATGAGAGTTCGAACCATTTTTGCGGCCGCGTTGCTCGCGGCCTGCTCCTCCGATCCCGCACCCGCCGATCAAGCAGGGACGGGTCTGACGGATACATCCCGCCCAGAAGCTGGGACGACCGACGCGAGCGCGGATGTTGTCGCGGACCCGGATGGGTCAGATGTCGCGGACCCGGAAGATGACGCGGACCCGGATGGGTCAGACGTCGCGGACCCGGAAGATGACGCGGAGAACCCGGAGCCTGACTCAGAGTTAGTGGATGCCGAAGTGGAGTCGGACGCGGCCGTGGATCCAGACACGAATGACACCGCGCTCGACGTCGCTCCAGACCGAGTGGACGCGGAGCCGGACGCGTCCGATGACATCGTCGACGCCGAAGACACCACAGACTTGGACGCTGCGGATCTTGAGCCGGATGCCGCCGGGCTGACGCTGAGCGAGATTTTGACGCTGCTCCGCGCAGGAGGCGAAGACGCAGCCTATGCGCTCGCTCGCTCCGATGGGTGGCCGATCGATCTAGAAGACGGCTACTTGATCGTTTCGTTTGACTCGTCATCGACTGGAGTCGCTGGCGACTTCAGTGAGTGGGCAATACTTGGTCTCGAGGTTGACGCTGGGTTTTCCTACCTTGTCGTCTCAGGTGTTGCGGGAGACGGTTACAAGCTAACGAACGGTGCGCAGTATTGGTCCGATCCTCTCGCTCGCAGCTACGTCTTTGATGAGTTCGGCGAGCTGAGTAAGATCGAGCCATCGGGGGGCCACTTTGATCGCTGGCAACGAGTCACCGACGGTGTAGTCGCACCGCGTCAGGTCAACGTCCGAGTCCCCGCTTCACCGGCCACCCACGTTCTCTACGCGCACGACGGACAGAATCTTTTTGATGGCTCTCGGGCCTCCTTTGGAGTCAGTTGGGACCTCGATGCGAGTACGCCGGATGGTGTTCTCGTGATCGGCATCGACCACGGCCCAGACCGCATCTACGAATATACTTGGATCGAAGACGACCTCCGGGGCACGACCGCCGGAGGCGGCGGTGACGCCTACGCAGACTTCGTTCAGAGTTACCTGCGACCGATGATCGATTTTGCCTATGGCGAGCCCCCCAACGTCGGGGTCATCGGGTCGTCGCTCGGCGGCCTGATCAGCCTCTACATCGCCCATCGGTTTCCGGGAGAGTTCGATATGGCCATTAGCCTCTCCGGCACCCTCGGTTGGGGCAGCTTCGGCTCGCATCAGCAGACCGTCTTGGAACTCTACCAGGAGGCCGGCCTTCGCTCGACTCGTCTGTATGTCGACTCGGGTGGTGGAGTCGCTGGCGAGTGTGTCGACTCAGATACCGACGGCATTCTCGACGACAATGCGAGTGGCGCAGACAACTACTGCACGAACCGGCAGTTTGCCGACGCTATGGCAGATCTCGGGTACGAATGGACCGTCAACTTGTGGCACTGGTGGGAGCCAGACGCACCGCATAGCGAGGCTGCCTGGGCCGCTCGCGTGTTCCGTCCACTAGGATACTTCGTCGAATAGCTGGCGAAAGATCTGGAGCGGCCTTAGCCGCCCTTCATATTGATCAGACTGCGTAGGCGCGGGGCGCGCCTCGCTTGAGTTCGCCACTAGCTCCTCCAACCACTCCACTTATGGCTCGATATTCCACCGGAACGAAGACCGCCGAAGCGGTTCCCTCGCTGAATGCGTCTGTCCGAGTCAGCGTGAACTCTCGCTCCGGCGAGATGCCACCCTTGCGGATGCCCCAGGCGACGCCTCCGCAGGGTCTCGCCGCGCAGGCGCCCGACACGCCCGTGGGAGGAGTCGCCAAGCTTCCGCTTCCGATCCCGCCCGCTCTGGACACCACTCCGCAGACACCCTCCATTATCGAGGAATACCCGGGGTCCGGGCTCCTAGAGATCGCTGACACCTCCGGGCCTGGACTGATGCGACCGAACGACTCTTCCGGCTCGGGCCTCATTAACGCGGCCGACGTCTCGGTGCTGCCGGATGATACATTCCAACGTATCGATCCACCGACATCGCTGCCAACGATCGAGGGGTTCTTCGAGGCGCTAGAGGACTGACCGTCCTATGCAGCTAGTCTCTTTCGTCTCTTCCCGAGCTTCTTGAGTACCGACTGCGCGGCGTACCATCCGCACATTCCGTGCACTCCTCCACCGGGTGGAGAGCTAGCGGACCCGATGAAGATCCGCGGGTTCGGCGTCGAGTAGGGGTTGAGACGAGGCACTGGTCGCGTGAAGAGTTGCGACCAGTTCGCGGCACCTCCGGTGATTGCTCCACCGACATAGTTTGGGTTGTGAGCTTCGAAGTCCGCGGGCGACCATGTCTTTTTCGCCAAAATCGTCTCACGGAACCCGGGCGCGAATCGCTCGATCTGCGCGATGATCGCGTCGGTCATGTCTTGGTCGGAGCCGTTAGGGACGTGGCAGTAGGCGTAGCCTGTGTGTTGCCCGTCTGGAGCGCGTGAGGAATCGAAGTTCGATTGCTGACAAACGATCAGGTACGGGTTTGGAGCGTGGCGTCCCCGCCAAGGTTCGCGCTCGGCGAACGCGATTTCAGCGAGGGTACCTCCCACATGTACCGTCGAGGCTTCATGGCACTCCGAGGCTGTCCAAGGGATGCGCTCCGAAAGCGCGAAGTCGACTTTGAACGTTCCCGGACCGTACTCGTACCTGTCGATGGCGCTCCGATAGGAGGCGGGCAGAGCCTCCCCGCAGATATCGACCATCGGGCCGGGTGACGTATCGAAGATGATGGTGGAATCTTCTGGCAAGTCGTCAAGCGACCGAATCCAGCGGTCGCATTCAATGCGTCCGCCAGCGGCTCGCAGTTTAGAGGCCAAGGCTTCGGCGATGGCGGAGGACCCGCCGCGAGCCACCGGCCAGCTTGTAAGGTGTCCAGTCACCGCGAAGACCAGGCCCACCGCACCTGAGAGCGGAGCAGAGAGCGGAAGAATCGAGTGCCCTGCTAGCCCGGCAAAGAGCGCTCTGGCCCCGGGTTCGTCGAATTGCATGCGGGCCAATGTCTTCGCTGGCAGCACGCCCTTCATACCAAACCGGGCCATTGTTATCGGGCGGCGCGGTACGCCGAGTGGCGCCAGCAAATCTGCGAGCAGTGCGTCGGAGTCACCTCCTAGGAAGGGCGTGACCATTCGCCTCCATGCGGGTCCGTCAGCGCCAAGCCGCTCGCATGTTTCGTCGATCGACTCCGCCAGCACCATCGCCCGCCCGTCATCGAGCGGGTGAGCGACGCTGTAACGGGGATGCACCCATTCCAGACCGTGAGCCTCAAGAGCGAGGCCCTTCCAGTACGGGCTCAGTACTCCCATGGGATGCACGGCAGAGCAGAGATCATGTCGGAACCCGGGCAACGTGATTTCGTCGGTCCGTGTTCCACCTCCGATCTTGCTCGCTCCCTCGATGACCAGTACGTCGACGCCCGATTCTGCCAATGCGATCGCGGCGCTCAGCCCGTTCGGGCCGGAGCCGACGATGATGACCTCAGCCGCCAATGATCGCCTCAACAGGGGCGTGGTCCGACGCCGTCATACCTTCCTTCTTCTTGCGCCAGTCGCGGACTACCCGAGCGCTCTCAATACGGTCCAGAAGCGGAGCGGTCGCGAGGATGTGGTCGATGCGCATCCCCTTGTTGAACCGGAAGGCCATGCCCCGATAGTCCCAGAAGCTGAACCGCTCCTTCGGCTTGCTCGGCAGCAGCGGATACACCACGTCGGTGAGACCCCACTCGATCAGCTTCACCCATCGCTCGTGCTCGAGCGGATGGTAGGTCGGCACATTCTCGAATTCGGCCAGATCCCAGACATCGTCTGGTTTTGGCGCGACATTCAGGTCTCCTAAGATCACGAGAGGGTCGCTCGGATCGTTGTTGGCGGCGACCCAGTCGATCAGGGCATCATAGAACCCGAGCTTGTACGGGAATTTCTCTGAGTCGACGCTGCTACCTTGGGGGCAGTAGAGGTTCACGAAGCGAATTCCGCCCGTGGTTGCGGCGATCAAGCGCGATTGGCCTTCGTCTCCGTCGGGCAGCCCCATGTGCACGTTCTCAAGCGGCTGCTTAGATGCGATGAGCACCCCGTTCCACTTGGGTTGGCCGTGAATCGCGACGTGGTAGCCCCGCGACTCGAAGATCTCGAGTGGCACCTTGCCGGTATCGAGTTTGAGTTCCTGAATGCAGAGAACATCGGGTTCTTCTGCGTCTAGGTAGAGCTCAACAAACTCTCGGCGAGCGTTGAGCGAATTCACGTTCCAAGTGACGACTTTCATTCGGCTCCGGTTCAGGCGTCTCGCCTATAGGACACGCGTCAGGCCGCCGCAAAGCGGTCGTTCAGTCTTCGGATCTCTAAGAGCACCTCGCCACCCATCTCGGTGGCGATCCCGTTGTCCAACACGGTCGTCGCCGCGGCATTATTCGACTCGCGGATCTGATTGCGACGGTGCATAAATCGCGGGTGCTTCACCAGCGGATGGTTGGCCTCGATCATGCGCAGGTACATCTGCTCGACCGGGAGGAACGCGTGTACCGCGAGCAGAACCCCGAAGAGCGGTCGCGGATCCGGGCGGACCGGAGACGAGAAGAGCGGCTCGAAAGCATTCTCCAAGAGCGGAGACAATGACCACAGCGCGTTGATCTTGTTGTGCGAGAACTCGTGAATGATCGCCTCCGCCATCACCAGCGGATCCGGGTGGAGGGTCATGTAGATGTTTCCGAGCACGGTCATGAGCGAGGCCGAGAGGTGTTTCTCGGGCTCGTAACCGACCGGGAAAATCTGATGCAGCAGCAACTCCATTTCGGGGATCAGCTCGCTCGCGAACTCTTCAATGATCGCGAACGCAGCCTGCATTGTGTTCAACCACTCGCTTACTGGCTTTCCGCCCAAGTCGACGTGGTTTCCCTTCTTGTCAGGGTGCGCCTCCTCGCCGGCCCTAGGATTATTGTCGTAGGTCGGCAGGACAATTTGACCACGGATTTCATGATACGGGCGTGCCACTCGAGCCCCAGCCGGATCGGTAGCGTCGTAAGTCTCGGTCTGTCCCAAGCTCACGATGGAGATCTGGTCTCCGTCGAAGTGCACTTCTTTTGCGCCGCTAATATCGATCGAGAAACGCTCGTGAAGCGAGACCAGGCGCTCGAAGCCACCACGTGGCGCTAGCCGAGATGAAGCCATCCCCACCGTCGCAAGCTCTGTGTTTACCTGAGCGATCAACTGCAGCGTCCAATCGCGCATCTCCAGCCGGTTGCCAGCTTGCGTCGCGATCAGCCGCAGCAGTCCACCGACACTCGGCTGGCGCAACACGTTGAAGAGGAAACCCGGGTTCTCCTTCGCGACTGATCGGACCAGTTCGGCGAACTCCTCTCCGGGTCGCCGAACCCCAAGTAACGCGGGGTAGGGCAGCCTCAGCAGCGTGCGATACTGCAGTTTCAGGTACGTCGAGAGAAGCTCTCGCGACGTGGACGCCTCCGCGTCCGCCGGGAATGTCAGGTCGGAGGGGGGGCGTATCGGGAGTGCCATACTTACTCGGCCGCGTCGGCCTCAATCGGGTTCGTGATGGAATAGCCTTTCGCGCGGAGCGTACTGATGTGCAAGCCCTCGCACTCGTTCACCTTCGGGCACGCGTTGCAGCGCAGGCTCTTCGAGTAGTAGCCATTGCGGATGTAGTCCCCGGTCCAACCGAAGACATCCAGCGCGGGACCTTCGACGCGCGGGTTGATCAGGCCGAGCCGCTCTTGGATGAGGCGCTGCTTGGCAGGGTCACCCACTGTCTCGTCGATCGCCTTCAGCAGGCTGCCACGGCCACCGGTGTCGCCGGGCGTGAGCTCGTACTTCTTGTCCGCGACGCGGACTGAGCCGGCGTCCACGGTCTTCAGTCGGGGACGCGGAGTCACCCCGGATACACACTCCGGAATGTTCTCCACTGGAGTCGCACCTGGCTGCCACGCCTTGAAGAACGCTAGCAAGTCGGGAATTCGGGCCTCCGCCTCGCTGGCACGCTCGTAGTTCGGCAGAACCACCGCCAACCGAGCGTGGCCGTTCGGATAGGACTCGATCAGCACTGGCGCCGTGTCGATCGTCAGTAGAACGGACACCTCGAAGTCTGCGTCCATCGCCAACATCGGCTCGATCTTGTCGGCCTGATCGAGAAGCACTCGCTTGAGCGAGCGGCCTGCAAACTTGCCGTCTGTGTATGCGTCTTCGAAACCAGACCAGTCCTTGCACTGGAGGACGAGCTCGCCCTGTCCCAAGTGCAGGTTATCGACGGCCTCTTGCACGGTGCCGGCCTCTAGCCAGAAGTGCGAGAAGGCGTGTGGCTCGGCCTGCAGCGTCTCTTTTCCATCGAGCCGAACTCGCCACGCCTCAAAGTCACCGCGGCGCAGACGCTGCATGGAGTCTTCGAGGTTGTCGCAGACGTTTTGCAGGTAGCAGCGGTCGCATCGTTCCTTCTCACGGCAGCTGATCGGCATGTCGCGAGTGATCCAAAGCTCGTACTCCTCGTA
>JBLHWZ010000076.1:0-20555 GCA_047629415.1 Bradymonadia bacterium
AAAGCGGCCGCGATTCTTCTCGCCGGGCAACATCCTTCTTTGTTTGGGCGACGATGCCCTCAAGTACAGTGCCAATCACTCTTGTTCTCTTGTTGCAGCGACATATGCGTCGAACGTCTCTCGCGCCTCTCCCGATCTGATGAGCTTGAACGCCAAGTCGACGCCGTCGCCGACCGTGGCTACCGCTCCGCCGACGTAGAGGCCCGCACCAGCGTTCAGAGCAACGTGCGTTCGTCGTGCTCCGGTCTCGGACCCATCGAGAATCGCCATGAAGTGCCGCTGATTCTCATCGAGGGCGCCGCCTGCGATCTCGCTGAACTCGACAGTTTTGAGGCCAAAGTCCTCGGGCCGGATCGTGAACTCGGAGATCACGCCGTCCTTCAACTCCCATACACGGGTCGGAGCCGCGAGCGAGATCTCGTCCAAGCCGTCCTCTCCCCACACACAATACACGTGTTTACTACCCAATCGGCGCAGACTCTCCACCATACGCGGGGCGCGGTTTGGATCGGAGACACCGAGGACCTGAAGAGTCGTATTTGCGGGATTACAGATCGGCCCCAGGAAGTTGAAGACAGTGCGGAAACCAAGTGCCCTCCTGACCGCTGTCGCGTGCGCGACGCCAGGATGGTGCCCTCGGGCGTTCATGAAGACGATCGGCCCGTTGGAGAGGATCCGCTCCGCTCGTGCTGGCGTCAGATCGATGTCGGCGCCCAGATGCTCCAGAACATCCATTGAACCACACTTTCCGGAGGAGGCGCGGTTGCCATGTTTGGCAATCTTCACTCCTGCAGCGGCGACAACGAACGCACTAATCGTGGATGTATTCACGGTGGGAAGACCGCTACCGCCGGTTCCGCAGGTGTCGAGCAAGTCGCCCTCGACCTCCACTCGGAGAGAGGCTTGTCGCATCACCGTCGCGAAGCCTTCGAGCTCGTCGGCGGTCTCGCCACGTGACGCGAGAACAGTCAGCGCCGCCGCGATCTGCGAGTCCGCGAGTTTGCCCCGTACGATCTCCCTCATCAGCCGCGCAGCGTCGAGTGCGCCTAGCCGCTGTCCGGCAACCATCCCGCGAATCAGTTCAGAATACGCGTTCATCGAATCTCCAAGAAGTTGCGAAGCATGGCGGCACCGTCCGGGGTGCCGATGCTCTCAGGGTGAAACTGTAGACCGTGTAGCGGCCACTCTTTATGGCGAAGTCCCATGATAATGCCGTCCGAGACCGTTGAGGCGTTCACTTCCAGAATGTCTGGCACGGAATCCGGTGCGACGGTCAGCGAGTGGTAGCGCATCACCTCGATCTCCGCCGGCAGTCCAGCGAAGAGACCGGTGCCGTCGTGCCGAATTCGACTCGTCTTTCCGTGCACGATTTCTGGCGCGCGGACGACCTTTCCGCCCATTCGATGCGCCAGTCCCTGATGACCCAAGCACACGCCGAGAGTCGGGATGGAGGCGGCGAGGTGGTCAATGACATCACCGCAGACACCAAAGTCGCGCTCGTTCTCCGGATGCCCTGGTCCCGGCGAGATGATGATGTGGGAGGGTTGCAGCTCCTTCACTCCGAAATACGTCAGAGCGTCATTTCGAGCGACGTGCACCTCGGCGCCGAGCGAGCCGACCAGTTGATAGAGGTTGTGGGTGAAGGAGTCGTAGTTGTCGATGAGTAGAACCGTCATGCTACTTCCCCCTCTCTGCGGCCATCCCGATCGCGGCCATCGCTGCGCGCACCTTGCTCCGGCATTCTTCGTATTCGTTATCTGGCACCGAGTCGTAGACGATGCCCGCGCCGGCCTGCACATGGACCCCGTCTTCGGTGACGACCATGGTTCGAATGGCGATGCATGTGTCCATGTTCCCGGCATAGTCGAAGTAGCCAACAGCCCCAGCGTATATGCCTCGCCGATCGGGCTCCAACTTGGCGAGCAGTTCACACGCCCGAATCTTCGGAGCGCCGGAGACTGTTCCCGCGGGGAAACACGCACGGAAAACGTCAAAGGCGTTCTTGTCGTCGGCGATCTCCGCACGCACGTCAGAGACGATGTGCATCACGTGGGAGTAGCGCTCGATGTGGAGGGGATCGTGGACCTCAACGGTGCCAATCTTCGCAACGCGGCCAAGATCGTTTCGGCCGAGGTCGAGCAACATCCGGTGCTCAGCGAGTTCCTTCTCGTCGTGGAGCAAATCCTGAGCGAGCGCTTCGTCTTCGGCCGGCGATGCGCCTCTCTTCCGAGTGCCCGCGATCGGCCGAACCAGCATGTCATCTCCTTCCAGCCGGACGAGAACTTCCGGTGATGATCCTACGATCGTGCAATCGTCGAATTGGAGATAGAACATATAGGGACTGGGGTTCAGCGCCCTCAGCGCACGATAGAGAGTGAAGGGAGAGAGCTCGAGATCAACCGTGAACCGCTGGCTGAGTACGACCTGAAAGATCTCACCAGCGCTGATCGCCTCCTTCGCCTCGTCGACCGCGGCGAGGAACTGCGCGCGCGTTTGATTCGACGTGGCGACCTTCTCGATCGCCTCGGTGTCCGTCTCCGTGATCGGCCATGGGGCCTCAGGCTCGAGTACGGTCTTCGCTAGGCGCGACACGACCACCCCGATACGCGCCGCGGCGGCCGCATAGGACTGCTCTCGGTCCCCTGCCAGGGCAGCATGCGCAACGATCACCAAGCGGTGCGCCACGTGGTCGTAAATGACCACGCGCTCGGGCAGCAACAAGCGCGTGCAGGGCAAGCCGACCCCGGGACCTTCAGGAACCGGGACCGCCTCGAAGGCCGACATCGCGTCGAATCCGATCCAACCGACGGCGCCGCCCTGGAACCGGGGAATACCGGGCGCGGCCACAACCTCGTACCCCCCGAGCAGCTCCTCGAGCAGGGAGAGTGGATCACTTGTTTGGTGTGTGGTGAGCACGCCACCGCGGTTCAACCGCGCGATACCCGCGTCCCACTCCAGCTGATCTGAGATTCCGAAGCCCATGAACGTATAACGCCCCATCAGTTCGCCGCCTTCGACGGACTCCAACAGGAACGAGCCCGAGCTGTCGCGGGCGAGCTTCCGGAACACTGAGATTGGGGACTCAAGATCGACGCGAATCGAAGTGCTCAGCGCGACATGCGTCGCAGAGCCTTCGTACCCTAGTACCGAGTCGAGTGACGGAGAGACCGGAACCGACATAACTAGCCCTCTCCTTTGAGCAGTCCGAGCGCAGCTCTAAACCCGCCGCTACCATATTGAAGCTGACGATTCCCGCGCGAGATCGTCGTGACTGAAACCCCGAGTTCGTCGCGAATCGCGCGCTGACTCATGCCCTCGTCCAGACGTTTGACGATCTCCCAGCGCTCTCGGATCGACTTCACCTCGTGCGGGGTGAGGATGTCGGAGAGCAAGCTACGAACGAAGTCCTCGTCGTCTGATTCCGCGAGGACGCGTAACAATTCTGGTGGTAGGGTCGGGGTCATTTGCAATCCGGGGCTGGAGCGCCGCTCCAAAATCGATTTACCGTAGTAGAACAGTGGTACACTGAAGTCAACTGACGAGCACGCCCGAGCGGGGCTCGGCCGAGCACGACCGGATCGCTCGGCAGAGCGCGTGCCGGCCTCGACAGACAGCGCCAAGCGAGGCGGCTCTCCTAGACCCCATCTTCCGCCGCGCCTATGACCCCGCGACCGTCACTGAGGCCCACGATGATCTCTCCGCTCCGACTCGTCGCGCTCACCAGCCTCGCCATGGTCGCGTTTGCTGCAAACTCGGTTCTCGGCCGCCTCGGCCTGGTCAGCGGGGATATCGGCGCAGGAACTTTTGCGCTGATACGCCTCATGGCTGGAGCCGTCATGCTCACCCTTATCGCTGGTCCCGCTCAAACCCTGAAAGCGGGCAGCTGGCGAGGCGGCGCCGCGCTCTTTGTCTACGCTGCCTCCTTCTCTTATGCCTATCTGTCGCTCCCCTCAGGCACAGGCGCGTTGCTGCTCTTTGCCATGGTCCAACTCACCATGCTCGGTGCTGGGTTGATCGCCGGCGAACGCTTCACGGGCTTGCAGTGGACCGGGCTCGGCGCTGCTCTCGCCGCGCTTGTCTGGTTGCTCTCACCCGGCCTGGAGGCGCCGCCACCAATGGGCGCTCTGGCTATGCTCGTCGCGGGCATCGGTTGGGGCGCGTACTCTCTGCTTGGCCGCACCTCGCCGTACCCACCCACACAAAGCACGGCCGGAAACTTCGCCCGAGCGAGCCTGATCGGTGCTGTTTGCCTGCTGCCGCTCATCCTGATCGTCCGACCGGAGTCGGCCCCAGGCGCACTTGGTCTTGGCGTCGCCATTCTCTCTGGCGCTGTCACCTCTGGGCTTGGCTATGCGCTCTGGTACATGGCGCTGAAGTCGCTCTCCGCCACGCGTGCAGGTGTAGCTCAGCTAACCGTGCCGGTTCTCGCGGCGTTCGGCGGCATACTCTTTCTTCGCGAGCCGCTCACCCTCCGTTTTGCCCTCGCCAGCGCAATCATTTTGGCAGGCGTCGGCATCGCGACACTGAGCAAAAGCCTCGCGAAAGCGGCGTAACGGGCTAGCCACTCTTGGCCAAATACGTACCGGTAAGACGAACGGCGAAAGCGGACTCGTATTTAGCCTACGGAGCGGACCGCTGCTCCTCCGCCAATGAGTTGTTTGTCCTCGTTTTCGCTGAAGGCGACCGCTTGCGAGGGCTAGTTCCCTGCGGACACGACATCAGTCTCCCACCGGCAGTCATCGAAGGAATCGCAGCTCAACTGAGAGAAGCCTCAGGACGACAGGTAGTTGTCCGAGCATGTCTCATTGAAGGAGTCGTACGTGCACTTGCAGTCGGACTCGCACTGGAACTCCGGGTAGAACAGGCAACGCGGGACCTGAACGCATCGCCCGGTGGCCGCTGACTCGGCGCTGACTCGGTGCTGACGACTTCGGCGTCGTCGGACCAAGTTTAGACCCGCGTCCCATCGGCTTCCGGGTCATAGTTGGCACTACAGTCTCGAAGCCCGAGGCACCGAGTGAGACCTGCTTCGATTGCGCACAGCTCCAGACCGAGTGTGACAGTATACTCGCCGTAGTAGTCGGACAGGTCGTCCTCACAGCTCTCCATTGATGAGAGCGATGTGTCGTCAGGGTCCTTGTAGAGCTCCGTGCAAAGCTTCGCCGAACTACCATCGAGGCATGACGGCGACGCACAGGAGCAATAGTCGGTCGCCTCTTGAGCGCTGCTGACAACCGCGCCGTCGCTGAAGGTATGCTCGCCGCCATCGCAGTGTTCGTACGTGACATTCACGTGCGCAGGACAATCCACAGGGCCGACGCAGACGGCGTCACATGCAACAAGTCCGAGTCCGATCGAGGCGATGACAACCATGAGGTTTGGTCTTTTTATCATAGTCTCCGGATTGATTAGAAGTGGGAAGAACTGGAGGCGAAGTGCGGCATCACATTCAGATGCACGTCGAGGTCGTCACCCTCTGACTCTTCGGGGAGATCGTGATCAAGGTCGAGTTCACGAGCCGCCTCCAAGTTCGTCGAATTGCTGAGTGCCGGCGCCTCGTTACGGGAGTAATAGCTTCCGACCCGATTCTGAACGCTTCGTCGATGACGGGTTCCCACCATCTCACGGATCGAAAGCGCGATCCCGGCGCGCGTCATCACCGAGCCAATACTGACCGGTGCTCTCTCTATGTTCTTGCGCCCTGGCCAATCAGAGAACGGGTTCCCGTCGTCGATTCGTTGCGGGCCCAGACCATCGATGCGGACTGGAATGGAGCCGCCAATCGATGGTACGCCGGTCAGCCCAAGAACGATCGCGCTTCGCCGCGCTCGGACGAGTTCGCGATCGAGTTGTAGGACCATCTCCGCGTCACCGACTCGCTCTGCGAACGCGCGCGCCGATCGGGTCATCGCCTTTGGTCACCCACTAGACTCCATAGAGGTGTTGGTTGAGGGCGACCCCTGCTGAGTTGACGATTGTGACACGCACCGTGCCGTCGACGATCTCCAGATGCTCTGCAGCGTAAGCGGCGAGCTCCTCATCAGCGACGAGTTCATGCAGCTGCTCCGGCGTTGGAGCAAGGTCGTCCTTCGCCAACGCAGGGTTTGACCAAAACAGAAAAACAGCGAGAGCGGGTGCCCAGAACCGTATCATCCTTCTGCAGCACCTTGTGAGTGTTGCGAATGCGTATCCCCGATCAGGACTACGAGCAACTGGGAAGCGGCTTCCTGGACCGAGTCTTGACCACGCTGAGGCTCGCCCACGACGCCACCGAATCAACATCGCCGGTTGCCGAAAACGCATCATCCATCCCTTCGCATCACTCGACATCTCGCTCGCCGACCGTCACCTCGAATTCCGACTCATCGCCAATCCTCAAAATCACAGTTCGCAGCGTATCTTCGGGCCGGAACGCTTCCACGAGATCGAGTAGGTCCTCCCTGGTAGCGACCAGAATCTCATTGACCGAGATCATCAAATCTACCATCTCGAACCCAGAGTCAGCAGCTGGCGCGCCCTCACCGGTCGTACGAACCAACACAGCTTCGTCGCCCTGCTCGGTGCCGATGCCCAACCCTCCACGGCGAACACGTCCAAACTCCTGTAGATCATCGATCATAGGTCGGACGAGTGTGCTTCGAATCGCGAAACCGATACTGTGACTGTCACCGCTTCGTGAGAAGATCGCCATGTTGATTCCGACGACTTGGCTCCGAGCGTCCACTGAGGGTCCGCCTGAGTTTCCGGGATTTACAGCAGCATCTGTTTGGATGAAATCAGCGAACTCGACCATCCGCCCTGCGGGGCGGCTAACGGCCGATACGATTCTGCGGCTCACAGAGTTCGAGAGGCCGAACGGGCTCCCGAGCGTGAAGACGGTCTCTCCCGGGCGCGGGGTGTCTCGGAGAGCTGCAGGGTCGGGAAGTCGAACTCCTCTTCCTCCACGATTTGAAGGAGCGCGAGGTCGATGCCCTCGTCTATCCCGAGCACCTCCGCTTCGTATTCGGAACCGTTGGCCAGCGAGATCCTGAGATCGGTCGCGTCGGCGATCACGTGCATGTTCGTCACAACCAAGCCGCCGCTCGACTGAATCAACACGGGCTCGATGGCAAACTCGGGACTCTCAAATCTCAAATCTCAAATCTCAAACCGTTCCCCGCTCGCAGGCGCTTAGGGAATCACTAGGCTTTGCCATGGCTTAGACGCCGCCTGGTAGGCGCCGGCCAACATCACGCCGAAGCTTGGTTCGGCCGCGACCCACTCACTCCAGGGCGTCTCGTGTGTGTCGACTTCCAGCTGCGACGGCGCAAGCTCCAAGACGGGCCCGACGAGCAACTCCTCACCAAAGTAGACGCGGGTGCAAACCCCGGCCGGGTCGCATCGCTCACTGAACACGGCCAGCCCGTCGCGAGACGTTAGAGCCTCCACAGAACCGGACAATTCCGCAGTGAACCTGGCAGCCAATCCGTCACCGGACACATCGATGCCCAACTGCTCAGCGTCGCTTGATACCAGAACCCGACCGCCCAAGCGGATCAGCCGCTCCGAGTCGAACGACGACTGTGCTGCGACGGCACCCAAGACCTGCGATCGGAGCTTGCCGGCCCCGTCTCGAACCGCGACCGACCACTCCGCGCGTAGCCCCGTCCCTACTCCGTTGTCAGATGAAACGGTGAGTGTGAGCCAGCCTCGACTCGCCTCTTCACCGTCCAGTGGATGCCAAAGCGCGAGCTCATCACCACCAGAAAGCCCGAGCGTGGCGGCCAACTCTTGAGGCTGTGTAATCTCAAAGAAGAGGCGCACATTCGGGGAATCGGCTTCGTACACTCTGAGCGCGGGCAGACGTCCCAGTACTGATTGTCGGGCGAGGCTCCGTACGACGGTTGGGTAGAGACCCTCACGGAAGTTCTCGAGCGCCGTGCGCTCCTCCGGAGTCGTCGTGAGATAAGTCGCGTCCAGATTCCACCAGGGCGATACGACCATGTCGATAGCTTCGATCGCGACTATCACGTGCTCCGGGACCGGCAACAGATACTCCCGCCAAGGCGTCGCATCTGCGATGTTAGCATCGGCCCCGGGAATGACCGCCACAGGCGTTGAGGTCAGCGAACGCGTGTAGAGACCCCGGTCAGCGACGCCATTCCCCCAGTAGATGTAGTCGTTGGCCGCGATGAGTTCTCGGCTGAAAAATCCGGTGAGTTCAGAGGTTCCATCGAATGGAATGCTCGCCTCAAAGTCTGGTGGCGTAACACCCAGCTCGCCTTCCGGAGGCAGTACGACCGTCACCAGTTCGCCCGCCTCGAGCGCGAAGCTCACCGGCTCGGCGTCGGTGAGCAGGCGAACCGGATCCGCCGCGACGTCCTCAGCGGCAGCCTGGATGACAAGGAACCGCGGAGCGTCTGTGAGGGGATCGCGAACGAAGACCGACCACTCCGCACGAGCGCCACTCACCAATCCCCCGCTGCTCTTGTAGACATTCAACACAAGTACGTGCGCAAGCTCATCGGTCTCTAAAACACGCAACGGCTCGAGTTCGAAGCCCGCGGGCAACCAGTCCTGCTCGAACCGCGCGACGTCCTCATCGGACGCGAACCGCCACGTGACGTAGAGCGCGTTCGGCTCTTCCTCCAGGTCGAAACCAAGCCATGGTTCCCGCTCGCCGGACTGCACTCCCTCCGCGTGGTCCAGCGCGTTCATCCCGTACACCAGACGCCACAGCGCTGTCCGCGCCTGAGTGAAGTCCTGGAGTCCACCCTCGATAGAGGAACCCGCCGAGCGGTCGAACCCGATGGTCGCCGCCGGCAGCTCCCAAGCCACGCGCGCCGCATCGAAGCGCATTGGTGCGAACTCGGTTTCGTCGACCACGTCATTATAAGCCGCCACGAATTCCGCGGCTTGGTCCAAGTGCCACCGGACCTCGCCGCCACCGAGTTGCCCGTCCTCCGTCACGTTGAGCGACGCCGACAAAGCCTGTGCCTGATTCAACGACAATCGGAACTCTTCCCCCGACTCGGCCGTCGGCAGAGCGACCACAAGACGCACCGGTGCGTCTGCTTCCAGCGCACTGAAGGCGACTCGCATCGGCCCAGTCGACTCCACCCCCGAATCGGCCGCAGCGACCAGAGTTTCGACCGCCGTCGCTGAGCCAACGACCCAGACGCCGCCCGCCAGCTCGGCGACGATGAAGTCACCATTGGCAGACTGGTACCCACCGCCAGGCTCTGTTGCCGCGATCCGGTCATCTCGAAGCAACCGAGCGACGGACAATCCAGGCGCCGCAAGGAGAAGAGCGTAGGGGTCATCTTCGTTTCCGAGATGGACTAGCGCCACTCGGTCCGCGTCAGTTCCGAGGTCTAGCCCGAGTGAACGACGCTCTATCTGGACGAGTAAGTGAGCCGCAGCAGGAGCCGCGGCGGCGGCGGCCAGCAGGTCCGATGCTACCTGCGCACCGCTGCTCCCCCGGACCGCCGCAAGGTCGATGATCAGCGCCGCGTCAATCTCCGCGGCAAAGAGTGCGGCGGGTAGAGTCTGCGCAGACTCAACCCCCCCATCCGTTCCACCGCATGCGCCTAGCACTGCCGACGCCAAGCAAATCAAGTATCCGAGCCTGTTCACGGGGATTCCTCTCACGGTGCCACGGGGTGAGGGGAGTGTCCCGTGCGGATCGCGCGTGGGAAATGCCGACGCGAGGAGGATCGATGCGGGAGGATCGATGCGGGGGTAGCGACGGGCATAGGCTCCAGCCTGGTCGGAGTGCGCGAACCTCCGCGGCCAATGAGCGCATTATCGGCCTGTTCCGCAACAGGCTGAGGACCCCTCAGGCCTGCACGAGTCTCAACTCCCAAGGCGCAAGAATGACCATCAAGACCCGAACAACGTCGCTGATTCTGTCGGCACTCTCATGTTCACTGCTGTTCGCTGCATGCGGCGACGACACCGACGGCGTCGATAATGATGACGCCGTTGTCACCGACTCCGGCGCGACCACGGATGCTGGCACAGACGCAGTTGTAGATGCGCCCGAAAACGCCGATTCCTCGGCTGCCGGCGCCTGCGGAAACTCCTCAGACCTCGCGCTGCTGGACGGGCTCGGCGGTGTTGATGTGGCCGGCGCAACGCTGGGCTGCGAGACCGCCGTCTGCGTCAACCAGAACCTCGACTTCGTTGAAGTGAGCATCGACGAAGAGGGCACCCGAGAGTGCGCCGGCTCGTCCGCCCCGGAGCTACAGACGCTCTCGAACGAGTGTCGCAGCTGCTACGTCGATCTGGCGCTGTGCATCCCGCGGGAGTGTGTGGAGTTTTTCGGTGGCGAATCCGCCTGCCTAGATGTGCCTCCCTCGGACTTTGAGGCATGCTCGGAGCCGAGCGGCGAGCTGAACGAAGAGTGTGCGACCTGTCAGGAGCAGACCTGCGTTCCCGACTTCCTGGCGTGCGCCGGATTCTAGGGAGGCTGCGGCCACTCCGAGGCACCTGCGTGCCGCGGATCCAATCGAGGCCGAGCTGGCCGCGTCAGCTCGATCTCGCTGGCCAGTTGCGGAGCGGTTAGCTTCATACCCAGGATCTGCGGCGGGGGTGGATGCTCCCATCAAACACCCTCCGAGTCGCGTCGCCTGCGGCGTCGTGTCCGGTGACTTTTACGGCGACGACAACCTCGACGTCGCGACGGCCCACACCGTCAGTCTCCTGCTGGCGAACCCCTGAGTCGAGCCGCGACCGCGCCGCCTCACCCGAGGCTGCGCGGAGCGTCTTCGACAATTGTCGGTTGAAACCGGACAGACGTTGCCACCGAAACGGTACCGGGCCGAGGGGCGACCTAGTCCTCGGAAATCGCGACGACGTGGTAGCGCCCGACTTCGGGGGCCGAAATGGTAGACGAGCTACCATCGGGCCAGTCGAACCGAGCGCCCGCGACGCTCGCTTCACCTAAACCGAAGTGACGCGGCGTGTCGTTTCCGTCGCCGAAGCCTCCGCCACCGGTGAGCTGCCTGACCAGCAACCGACCGTCAGACAACGTCGCGGTGGCCCGCGTCCCGATCGCAGCCGAGTTCACTCCGGCGCGCTCAGACTCAAACCGGAAGCCGATCCAGCTGCCCCGTGCCGGACGACGCCCACGGAAGATGCGGTAATCACCGGGTACCTCGCCCACCACCACATCCAGTGCACGGTCACGATCGTAATCGCCGACAGCGACTTCCGTTGTGTCGGACCCGAATCCGTCCGCGCCATGGTCCAGCAGCACTGCGGAGTTTCCACACCCATCGTTCACGAACACCTGATTCGCAGAATCTTAGCGCGTCCAGCCCTCGCCGGTCGCCAAAAACAGGTCCTCGTCTCTATCCCAGTCGAGGTCACCGATGAACGTGCCCCAGCTCGCCGCCTCGGCGGTTGCTCCTGATGCAGCGGCAACATCGGTGAACTCGCTTCCGTCGTTACGCAGCAGCACCTCATCCCACGTGTTGAAGACGTACATGTCGAAGTCGCCGTCCAACTCGTAGGCGGCGATCGCCAGACCGATCGATTCAATCCGCGTGTCGACGCCGAGCGCACGGCCGACCTCGGCGAAACACCATCCATCGCACCGCGGTCCGTCGTCTCGCCAGAGCATATTTCGGTTGAATGGCTCGTCCGATCCCCGACGTTCGCCCTCGGAGCCCTTATCGTTCCCGACGTAGATATCGCTGTCACCGTCGCCGTCGAAATCGAAGAGAGCGACAGCGAAGCCGGCGCCCGAGCGCTCGTCGCCGAGGCTGGGTCAGATATCGGTGAACGTGCCGTCGACGTTGTTCAGAAACAGCGCATCCTGCTCGTTCTGGAGCCAGGTCTCCGCCGGCTCGTCTCGACTCCAGTTCACGACGTATAGATCGAGATACCCGTCCGCGTTCACGTCCGCCCAAGCGCCGGCGACGCCGGTGCGAGGGACGTCGACTCCGGCGGCGGAGGCGATATGCACCAAGCGGCCGGCATCGTTCCGAAACAGTGCGTTGGCGGCCTCCGTGAGGACGTACAAGTCCAGATCGCCATTGCGGTCGAAATCCGCCCAGCTCGCGCCCGCCGACGCACGCCCGTCCAGGAGTAGATCCGCACTTTGCGGAGCGTACTCGAACGCAGTCCCCTCAAGGTACCGATACAGAGCATTGGCGCCCGTCGGACTCGTCATGACTAGGTCGTCCCAGCCATCGCCGTCGAAGTCGCCCCAGGCCTGACCCGTGGCAAAATGGGACCGCGCACAGGCAAGACTCGTGTCCAAGCCCAAACCGACGGTCGCATCGTCGAACCCCGGCATCGGCCATCAGGGATCGCCCTCAACGCAGCTAGGAGGCTCCACGTCACTGCTGGCGTCCGCCGTGGTGTCCGGCGCTGCGTCCGCAACAACATTCGGCGAAGCGTCCGCTACAACATCCGGGTCGGTTCCGGCGTCGACGGGCGAGTCAAATTCACCATCACCAGGCCCATCGCCTCGTGTCGATTCGTTCGCATCCAAAGTCCGACGTCTGGTCCTCTACTCTTTGTCGTACTCCGCCCAGTAGGCGACGTGGTTGGAGTCGCTGAGGACTTGGCCTGGCATCCAGAAGGCTGGATAGGAAGGGTCGAAGCCCGGAGCTGCTCGGCCGGGGTTAACTCCTGTAATCCAGATCTGCGGTTGTCCAGAGCCGAGTCGACCATACGGACGAGCGGAGGTGAAGGCGAGCCAGAGCGTGCCGTCGCCGCTAGTTGGTGCCCACTTTGGCCAGGAGTTTCCACCAAACCCGTCGTTGGCAGCTTCGAGTTCGTATGCGGTGCCTCCGCGGCCGTTGACCATCCAGAGGGCCGCGTCGGCGGGACTTCCTCCGACCGCAGCCCCGCCAGCCGAGCGATTGAAGGCGACCCAGCGTCCGTCAGGGCTGTAGGACGGATAGAAGAGGTTCTCGGGCATTCCACCGGCTTCGCCTCGCTCCAGGAGCCACTCGGCTTCGCCCCAGCCGTCATCGGTCCTCTCGACGCGTGCGAGACCTGCTTCGCTCGCGCCGAGCGAGTCCATACCCATCCCAGTAGATGTGCCGGCGGAGAAGACGATATTATCAGCTTCGGGAGACCAAGCGGGGAAGTTTGCGCTGGTCCCCGGCATCGAACTGAGTGTGTGTTCGATCTCAGCGGTGTCGGTGTTGAGGACGACGACATCGCTGCCACGGGCGGCCGCGAGGCGGATGTTATCGGGTGCAAACGAGGGGTAGTAGAGGCTGAATGAGCCGGTCGCGATGTACTCGATTTGCTCGTCGCCGGTACCGATGACGCCGAGAGTGCCGATCGGAGTACCGCCGCTGGAGCGTGTGTAAGCCAGACGGCTTCCGTCGGGAGAGAGCGCGTGACAGCCGACGCAGTTGAAGATTGTGCCGCTGAGGAAGGGCTCCGGGCGGGGGTCCCCGACGGGGAGTCGGACAATGCCGTTTGCGGTGGGCGCCCAGTAATAAACAGCGCCGTCGACGTTCGCCGTGCTGAAAGAGATGCTGCTGGGCGGCCCTGTGACGAGTCGGTTGCTCGAGTCGACTTCGGCGACTTCTAGGACCAGCTCTTCATCCCTGATTCGGGTGACGATATTGGACCACTCCTCTTGCGTCGGCGCCCAACTCCACGAAGTTGTGTGGACTTCGAAGATGACGGTCGGCGTGTAGACGCGCAACCGGTACCGGCCGCCTTCGGGCCCTTCCCACTGGAAGACCGGCGCGGACACGTTGCGGGGCATGAGTGTTTGATTCGTCGGGTAGACGATCGGCGGACCTTCCGCGTCGGTAGCGGTGGCGACGGCAAAGAGCGGCGGTAGGTTCTCGGCGCCGAGAGTCGTTATCGTGACGATCGTGGCGTCGGAGACATCTAGCTGAGGCGGGAGCTCGGGTTCGGCGTCGAGTGTCGCGTCGGGCCCCGTGTCAGGCTCGGGAGTGTCCGCAGCGACATCGGGAGCCGGCGCGTCCTCGGCAGGCTCCTCGCCGGAATCTTCGACGGTGTCTGCTTGAGGGGTGTCGCCGACAAGATCGGCGAGCGCGTCCGACACATCGGTCCGATCCGGTGCTTGCGTCTCTGCAGACCCATCGTCATTGCTGCCGCATGCGGCGAGCGAGATCGTGACGAACAGGAGAGGCACGAGGCGCGAGCGGAGCCGCGGGACAGAGTTCCGAGTCATTGCAAATCTAAGCGAGGAGGGTGCCCGCGAGCGTAGCCGTTGCGCGAGGAGCGATCAACGCGCGAGGAGCGTAACGAGTACGCGCTGGAGCAGAATGGCCGATCAGCCGGAGGTTTGATTAGACGGCGCGCGTCGGAGCGCCAGTCTCCTTTGCAGCCCAAGCTGAACCGCTGCTCCGACAGCTCGATCTGTGCCCGAAGGAAGCCTCCATGGTGACGCCCCAACACAAGGCCGCGAGCAGTTCCCATGCTCTAACGACGCAAACTCACCAGCGGGCGATAGCGCGTAAGAATATGGATCTGGCCTCAGACCAGCCCCGTAGCCTTGCATCACCGGCAGACAGCCCCGATGTAGGCAGCGCAAAAACGAGTTCGCGCACCCCATGCGACGTCCAGCGCTTCACGTGATGAGCGTCCCCGCCGAGCGAGGAGCACTCGCGTAGACAATCGCGCCCGAGTCGGCGACAAGCCTCACCGTGATAGAACCGAAGCTCCCTAAACAAAGCCCTCGAAGCGCGTTCATCCGCGCTAGCGCAGAAGAGGCCTTCGGTACTCCTCTCGAGCAAGTCGTCCGCGGCTCTTCAGTGCGACGTCGTCTCGTCGAACTGCTCTACTCGCCTACGGCCGAGTGGATCGTTCTCGTGCTGATCGTTCTCTCAGTCTTGCTTCTGACGCTTGAGCTTGCCGGAGCGCAGTCTGGACCGGTCGGTTGGCTGGGCGCCGCTGCGAGTCAAGAGCGAGGCGGCTGGTTCTTCTGGTTCGACGTGGTCCTCTCGGCGGGGTTCGCTGTCGAGTATTTCTCGAAGCTCTGGCTCGCGCCTCGCAAGTGGCACTTCGTTAGCCGGCATCTCATCGACCTCTTGGCGATCCTCCCGGTGCTGCGCGTGTTCCGTATCGGCCGCGTGGTGCGGCTCTTACGGCTCTTTCGACTGCTTCGGGTAATGCGGGTCGGGGCTTTGATCGGCAATCTGAGCTCGCCAATCTCGGAAGATGCGCGCAAGTACGCTTCCGAGAACCTGACGATCATCACGTACCTCGTGTTCTCAATGGTCTTCGGCACGCTCGGCGTGATGGTCTTCGAGAAAGGCGCTGACTCGGGATTCGACACCCTTGGCGACTCAATCTGGTGGTGTGTCGTCACCATCACAACGGTTGGATACGGTGACCGTTCGCCGGTGACGTTTGGCGGGCGGCTGGTCGCGATGACGCTGATGTTCATCGGGCTCAGCTTCTACGCGCTGCTCACAGGCGTGATGTCGTCGCTCTTGATCGAACGGTCTAGAAGAAAGGAGACTCAGACAATGGACATCAATTCGCTGAAGGATCACGTTGTGATCTGCGGCTACAACTCGAACGCACCACGACTGATTCGGGACCTCCGTTCAGCCCAACCAGACACCAGTATCTTGGTAATCTCGGAGCGGACAGGGGTCGCGCTGCCTGCAGATCCATTGGTTTTGCAGCTTGAGCTGGATCCGACGACCGAGGCTGCGCTCGAGCGCGCTCAGGTCGACTTCGCGAGCGCCGTGATCATGCTTGGGGATGACGCCTTAGGGCGCTCTGGTCATGACGCAGATGCACGCTCAATACTCACAACGCTCGCGGTTGAGAGTCGGAACCCCAAGCTGCACACAATCGTCGAGCTATTGAACGACGCCAACGTACCGCACGCTCGCAACGCCGGCGCCGACGAGGTCGTGGTCTCGGGAGCCTACACCGGAACGATGCTCTCACAGTCTGCGCAGAGTCCTGGGGTTAGCGATGTCTATCGGGACCTCTTCCGCCCAGGCGCCGGCTCCGCAGTAGTAGAGGAGGATGTGCCGACGCAATGGCATGGTCGAGCCTACTCCGAGCTCGTCTCTGCCTGGGTTTCCGAAGGCTTGGGTGCCGCGATCGGATACCGACGGGACGGGGTTGTGGTGCTCGCCCCCGGCGTTGGAGTGATGCTCCAGCCCGGCGACCGCGCCGTACTCATCCGCTCGGTCGGCGACGATTGATCGGGGCAGACTGTGCGAGGTTCACTACGCCGTCGCGATCGGCGGCGTTGTCCCGTGTCTCTTCGTCATCTGCATCACTAGGCCCATCTCGATCGGTACGTTCCAAGGATGCGTGCAACGAACCCAAGCGGGTCTAAGCCCCTCGCTGCGGCACCTCACACACGCCAGCCACGATGACTCAGTCCCCCTGTTCAGTTGCCATTCTCGGAGCCTCCGGCGCAGTCGGACAGCAGGTGGTCGCCGCGCTGCGCGCCATGCCAAGCGATGTCGCCATTCGCTCCTTCGGCCGCCGGTCAACCCAACCAAACACGGACGGACTCACGGAGCACATCGTAGATGTGTTCTCATCGGCCACCTACCAGGAATTCCTCCCCGGCTCCGACGCAGCGATTTGCACCTTTGGAGTTGGGGAGCCGTCAAAGCTGGATCGAGCGGAGTTCGTTCGAATCGACAAGGACGCGGTGCTCGACTTCGCGAAGTCCTGCAAGGAATCGGGGGTTCGGCACTTTCAGCTGCTCAGTTCGGTGGCTGCGAGTCACGAGTCGCGGAGCTTCTATCTGAGGACCAAAGGAGAGTTGCAGAACGAGCTGTTCGCGCTGGAGTTCGAACGCCTCAGCCTCTTCCAGCCGTCCATGATTCTGACTCCGGCGAACCGCTACGGACTCGCCCAGGGAGTCACCCTCGCGATTTGGCCCCTGCTGAGCCACGCTCTCATCGGAGGCCTCAAGAAGTACCGAGGCATCCCGGTGAATTCGCTCGGCTCGGCGATCGCAAACAACCTGTTTGTTCCTGGGGAAGGACTCGAGTTTCTCCTGTGGCCCGAGATCACGCGATTGGCGGCAAAGGCGGACGAGTAGGCCGGGAAGAAGCAGCGCCGCCGGAGCGCACTTTTCCTCGCTGGACAAAGGCGTGGGGAGGCGTTCGGTAGATACGCTCGATGAATCTAAAGCGCGTTAGCGAAACGTCAGGCGTACCCGGAAGAAGTTTCCGGCACAGAGGCCGTGCCTAAGACCCTTCTGGGAGAACTCTGGACAGCGCGATGTCCAAGAGTTCAGGCAGGTCTTCGGGGGCACAGATCGCAGCCGGATCATCCGTGGCTTTGACCTCTACAGTAAAAATTCCCGCGGAGCCCGCAGAGGCATAGAGTCCCAGACCCGCTTGCGCAGTTGGACCACGACCTCCTGCGACCTCTGCTCCCTGAGCCGCGACACTAGCGCTGGGATGCCGCGTGACCAACAAGATGCCTTCGTCGCCGCTGGCATCTCGATTGCACGGGTTGAGCGCGATCCCCTCAAAACCCGTTGCCGAGAGTGTGATCGCTTCTCCGCAAACGGCCTGAAAGTCAGCAGGTGTCAGCAGGGCGTCACAATCGGGGTCTGGCGTTGTCTCTCCGACGACGATCGCATCGTCGCCACACGCGGCTGCTCCAACTGATAGGAGAAGCAACAGTAGAAAAATGGACGGCTGTACGTTGGATTTGGGCTGATACATGCTCGCTTCTTACTCCGGTGACACTCCGGGAACAACTCACCATTTGGGTTATTTACGAGTCCGCGACGACGAGAAGTCTCTCGAGAGTTGTAGCTACGGCGCGGCACCCGCTGGCAGAGTCATCCCGCGGCAGCGCCCGATGAACTCGAAGCGCGTTACGGTGATATGGGTCGCGAGATCTCGGCCTATTCCGCCAACCCGATCGGCGCCGGAAGGAAGCTCCCGCTGGTGATGCCCCAACACAAAGCCGCGCCAGACGGCTCGATGCCGCAGACGCTCTGCGTCCCCATCGCCAGCTCCTCGAATCCGCCCTCGCGGCTTGGGAGAACGTTCAACTGGCCCCCCAAATCATCGCCCCAGCAGACGGCCGTCCCGGAGGGTTCCAGCGCACAGGTCATGAATCCGGAGGCGTAGAGGCTTAGGTAGCCGCCCTCTTCTGACGCGACGGGGGTCGTGGCGCCGAACGGCGAAGTCCCCCAGCATGTCACGGCACCGGCGCCGTTTAGAATGCACGTATGCGCCGAGCCCAGCGCGACCGCGCTCGGCCGACGCAGCGACACATCCGGGAGCGACGAAGCTTGGCCCCAGCAGGTCAGGTCGCCCGCGTCATCCGAAGCGCAACCGTGCGAATTCCCTAGCCAAAGCTGCCGAAACCCGATCAGCGAGCGAGGCGGTGAAGCTTGCCCAGCGGTGTCCTTTCCCCAACAGCGCAGCGCCCCGCTGGACTCAAGGCCACACGCGAAGCTCGAGCCAACTTGTAGGTCGCGGTATCCGCCAGCCGTCGATTGCACCGGCGTGAGGATGCCATTCCCATCGGTCCAACCGAAACAAACAACCTCGCCGGTCGGGCGCGCGCCACAAAACTGATCGTAGCCTCGGAGCAGCGTGAAGCCACCGTCTGCCGGATCCGGCAAGAGGTCGAGAAGAAACTCATCTACGCCACCGCAGATGAGGGCGCCGGTATCATCGAGCGCACATGCACCGAACGTTCCTGGCCGCACATGGGTTGCGCCGACTGGCAACGAGCGGAATGTGCCAAACCCGCTACTCTCCCGAGAGCCCGAGCACACCAGTGCCCCAGAGGGCTCCAGTCCGCAGACGAAGCTCACGCCCACTACCAGCTGTGTGTACCCTCCCTCCGCCGATGGACTGGGTGCCTCGGCGCCGACGAAATTCCCCCAACAGGCCACTGCACCGGACGGTTCCAAACCGCACGTGGCGCTGGAGCCAGCGACCAGACTCTCGAAGCCGCCCTCTGCGGAGGACGCGGGCGTGTTAAGTACGGGGCCACCGGCCGTGCCACAGGTGACCGCACCGGACGGCTCAAGACCGCAAATGTGGTTCAGTCCGCCGACCACCTCAACGAACCCGCCCTCTGCGGACGTCAGCCTCGACCACTCTGTCCCGCGCTGGCCCCAGCAGACGACGGTACCCGAGGGCTCCACGCCGCAGGCAGTGATCGACCCGGCCACCAACCGAACAAATCCGCCCTCCGCGGACATCCCGACGGGCGAGACCTGATTGTGAGAGTTGCTGCCCCAACACACCGGCACACCGGAGGGCTCCAGCCCACACGTATAGCCGCTGCCGGCGACGAGCTCGACGAACCCGCCCTCGGTGGAGGGCGAGATAGGACCGGCGCCGCTGGTGGGCACACCCTCATTGTTGCCCCAACACACCACCGCACCGGAAGGCTCCAAGCCGCAGGTGTGGCCGCTGCCCGCCGCGAACATCGCGTACCCGCCCTCGGCCGACTGAACCGGCTCGCTCTGGTCGAACGCGTTGTTTCCGCCACACCGAGTACCGCCGTCGGTGAGGCTCATGCATACGTGGCGATTTCCAGCGACCACGGGGCTGGGACGCGGCCGGCGGACCTCATGAGTACATACCCCGCCGAAGCAACCGCACGCACCTGAATCGCAGTCCGCGCAGGCCGACGCATCGGGAACGACGGCCGCTTCGCAACCAGTCGCGGAACAGAAATCCGCCGTGCACGGGTCTTCATCATCGCAAGCGCCGTCCTCCGGAACGTGCGTCACCGCGTCGGCCGTCTCATCGCACGCGTCGACCGTGCAATCGATGTCGTCACCAACCACCGGCGCCGCGCCATCCAAACAGCCAAGCTCTCGGTCACATGTCTCAAGGCCGTTGCAGAACAGACCGTCATCGCAATCACACACATCATCGCATCGCGGTCCCCAGAAGCCGGGTGGACACGCACCATCGACGTCAGCGTCGGCCGCGGCGTCTAGACCGAGTTCCGGCTCGGGCTCCACGTCGAGTTCTACGTCCGGCGCAACGTCCGGCGCAACGTCCGGCTCAGTGTCCGGCTCAGCGTCCGGCGCAACGTCTTCGGTAGTGACATCGCCGACATCGGTATCGGATACGTCGCCAGAGGTGCCGGAGTTGGTGATGGTTCCTGGCTCGGAGCCATTACAGGCCCCGAAGAGACTGGCGCTGAAGACAATCGCACCGAGCGCGAGAAGAAACCGTGGGCCGCGCAAAGATCGTGTGCAAGACATAGCGAATCAGGGAAAGAGATGCGGGCGACCGTACCAGACCTGCAGCCGCTGGCATCAAGTAAACGTGCAATAAAACGGGCGTTGTCTCCAACGCGACTAGCGCCGTACTCGCAGCCATGACTCCACTCATATAGCGCGAGGCACGATGGCACCTGCAACGTTCAACTCCGATTGTTTGTTTTCGGCCCGCTATTCGTGCGAGCCTTCAGGACGTGTGCACCGAGGCGAGCGGTTTCGTCCCTGGGCGCCGACGATGGAGATCGGCTCGGCCAAGCCGCTCTTATCGGGTGATTCATGCCGTCAGTCGCCCACGCGGAAGTTCAGCCAAATCCCCGATGAGCCTACCGCTAAGCAAGGACCCCGACGAAGAAGACGCCTCCCCGATGTGGAG
>JBLHWZ010000077.1:0-20316 GCA_047629415.1 Bradymonadia bacterium
CGGCAACTCGAAACTCGAAACCTTTGCCCTCGCGGAACTCCTTGAGCGCGCCGCACAGGACGCTCGCGAGCTCCGAGCAGACATCGAAGTCCGTGCGAATCTCGACCCGATGGAACTTTACGCGAACGAAGACCTCGTTCGTCGGGCAGTTGGGAACCTACTCTCAAATGCAGTGCGGCACTGCAACTCAGTAGTCTCACTCACTATCACACGTTCAGACGACAGTATTTTCATCGTTGTGAAAGACGACGGGGCCGGCGTCCCCGCTACGGCACGAGAGCGGATCTTCGAGCCCTTCGCGCAACTGGACGAGAGTCGCCAACGCGACGCGGGTGGCGCAGGGCTCGGCTTGGCGATCGTTCGGCGGATTGCCGAGGCACACGGTGGCTCGGTGAGGGTCGGGGAGGCGAAGGCGGGTGGAGCGAGATTCGTCCTTGAGCTACCGCTGAGGCCAGTGTGACTTGGCGTCTCCGGCGGTCACGCGTCGGCCGCGATCGACGTCCCTCTTGGCGGGGCTCCGGGAACCCAAGCGCCCTTCCGTTGTCATAGGAGGGGCCTCGTCGTTCTCCCTTCCTCACGACCCGTACCTATGGCTGTGTTCAGGCATCTGCCTCTCAGCTTCGCCATCCTCAGTGCGGCTCGCCTTTTGCTCCCATGCGCTGCGACGGAATTGCCGACACTGCGCCTTTACGGACCCGGTTGCGAAGTCAGCAGCATCGTCGGCCACGCCGACTTGGTGATCGCCATTGCGGACGCGGAGCCTTGCGACCTCGCTGGACCCGACGCGGTTTCAGTCGCCAGAATAGACTTCGACGGCGACGCGGACGACGACTTTATTGTTCGTCTCCAATGCGCTCAATCCGAGCTGCTCTCGGAGTTCTACCTCTTCCAGACGACCGCGACAGATCGCAGGCTGGTCGGCACGTTCAAGGGGTACTCGCTGCGGCGTGGGGCGCCGGGTCACCTCATCCTCGTGCGGACATCGCCACGACTGCCCTGCGCGGTCGTCTGGACAGGCACGGCCTACGCACTCGGTGAGTGTGGGCCCGAGACTCCGCTAGAACCCGATCTCTTCTTCAGCGTCGATCCCGGCAGAAGCGGATATCGCCCTATCGAGGCAGGTGACTTCATCATTCAGGGGCAGCCGGTCTGGACCCCGGACCCGAACCCGCTTTCGGTGACGCCGCGGCCGCTCAGGCTCCCGAGACCCTAGCCGGTTGCAGCACGTTCGACGGCCACCTTGTGAAGCTAGGTAGCGGTCCTCACGCGCCGCCTCCGCGAGCTGTTCGAACGTGCCGACGATGACCAGCTGCTCGCCAGCATCGGTTTAGAGGGGGCCATGTGTTCAACGTTTGGGTCAGACCTCTCGGAACACTGTATCGAGACGTTCATGACATGCATGCTAGGCGACGGGGCCTACTCACAGCGCTTCGACTGCTTATGTGGTGCTGAGGGCTGCCCGCGCGGCGTCGAGAACCACCCGCATCAGCGTCTTGCGGGATACACCCTAATGGTGCAGAGCCGCCGCTCGCCGAGGCTAGATTCTGCCCCGCGCACCTCCCACTCGGAGCTAATGAACAAACAAGACGGAGCAGCTCTGGAGCCACAATTCGTCGCTATCGACGCCCAGGGTAAAACTGTCTCAGATTCCGGTCCAGCGACGGCCTCGGCGGAGTCAGATCAGCCGGGTTCTTCTCGTCCTAGGCCCGAGCGGACTCCCAAGTGGCTTTGGCCAAATGTCTTCAGCCTCGACGCACCGATAGTCGCTCTTGTCTGGCAGGATTTCGTAGCGCGGCTGCATGGCCTCTCTCTCCCACTCGCAGCCCGGATCGCACTCTTTATGGCCGTTTGGGCGGTCTACATCGCGGACCGACTGATCGACGTGCGAGGCCCGGCGGCTCCCGACGAGTCCTCAAGGCACCGATTCTATCGCAGGAATCGATCCCGGGCGATGCTCTGGCTAGCCCTCGTGCTGACCGCCGGTGGAATCTCAGCGGCCGCGTGGCTCCCGCTTCGGCTCTTGGTATCCGGTGCTCTGGTCAGCGCGGTCGTCGTTGCGTATCTGGTCGCGTTTCCGATGCGCAGCGCCTCATGGCTCAAAAAGCCAAGTGCGGCTTTTGTCTTCGCCGTGGGAGTCCTCGTGGTCCACTGGAGTTGGCTCGCCGGAGTCTCGTTCGCAGCGCTCTGCCTTGGCAATATGCTTCTGGTTGAGGACGCACGAGCCCGATTACCTCTGGCGCTCCTGGCCGGCGGGAGCGTCGCTTTGGCATTTCTCTCGCCATGGCAAGCCGCAGTCGCCGCGTCGGCCACCCTACTCTTCGGACTTCAACTCGCCAGCGGGAAGTTCTCCAGCGACGCTCGGAGTATCCTCGCGGACGCCGCACTGCTCACCCCCCTACTTTTTCGATGAAGATCAGCTGGTTCGCGCCCTTCTACCGCTGGGTCGAGTACATCGCGTTCGGCAGAGCGCTCGAGGCTGCACGCTTCGCGCTCATCAACCGCGTCACGGGGGCAGACCGCGTGCTGGTGATCGGCGAAGGTGATGGTCGCATGATCGAGCGGATGTTGACGATTGCTCCTGAGGCCCGCTTCGACATCGTCGAGATCAGCGCCGAGATGATCACGCTCGCCAAGCACCGAATAGGCTCTCGAGACAACGTGCACTTCCACAACGGAGATGCCCGGACATCGTCGCTCCTAGCGCCCACATCCGATCGCTTCGACGTGATAGTGACACTCTTTGTGCTCGATTGTTTCGATGAAGCTGAACTCGGTCCGTTGATCAGACGCCTCGCGGCAGCCCTGACACCCGACGGCACCTGGCTGGTCAGTGACTTCGCCATTCCTGAGAGCGGCTGGCGCAGACTTCATGCGCGTTTTCTGCTCTGGACTATGTATCGGTTCTTCGGCCTAGTGAGCGGCCTACGGGTTCGCCGCCTCCCCCCGATCGGCCAATCAATGACAGATGCCGGGATGTACCTCGTCGACGAGCAAACACACCGCCTCGGCTCGATACGCTCCTCCGCCTACACACACGGCAACGCCTAGCTCCAGGCGGCGCGTCTCCGCGGTGGACCGGCGCGGACCCGCCAGATGGATTGGCGGCATCAAACTCTTCCGCGATTGACTCCACGTCTCGTTACCAAGAGCCAATCGATGCCCAAAGCCCGTCCACTTGTTCAAGCTGCTCTCGAATCGGTGCTCGGCCCGATGGCCGACAAGGTCCTCAGGAGCGGGCGCGCACGATTGTCTGGCCCAGGCTATCGACTCGAGGACAGCACGAGCATCCGCACTTCGGGGGCCTTCCCGTCCGTCGAGTTCTACGGCTGGGTCAGCTACGATCAACTGGGTGCTCAGTTCACCGAACTGACCGGACAGAAGCTCGATACGACCGGCCTCTGTTTGCATCTAAACCACGGAGACACATTCCGCACATAGGCTCACCAATGCCGGCCCGCGCTGAGTTCAGACGGCCCGCTCACTTTCCCGATAATGAGCGATGACTATCCGAGGCTAGACGTGTTCTAGTAACGCCAGATACTGGAACACGTGTAGCCGCCCGTTCATCGAAGAACACGCAGACCTGGACCGCTACGATGCGTTAATCAACACAGAGTTCGGACAACTCTTCTCCTATCTTCGCCTGGACCGGCGGGCGATGCTGGGTGTCATGGTCCGCAGTATGCGTTCCCCAAACGACTGGGAGCACCTGGCGGCAGAGTACATGACCGCGCTTGAGCCCTGGCACGAGAGTCAGCGAAGTTCGGCGGTGCAGTTCTTCGATACGCTGCGGGCGGGTAAGTGATGCCTATTGGCAAACAGCGAGTCAGGTTCTGTGCCGGTTGTTTGCTCCTCGGGCCGCGATCGCGACATGGAGGCACCCGACGAAGAGAACGGACTATCATTAACCTTGAGAAGTCCGCAGGCCCAAAGCGAGTAGTACTCGCTCCGCTCGCTCTGTAGTCTCTCCCTGTTCTCCTCTCGGTAGGCCGCATGCAGAAGTAACGCGGGTAGGTTTTTCGGCGATCTCGGGGACACTCCCGACCACACCGCGGAGCAACGCCTCTGCGTGATTGAGCTTTCGGATGGAAACCAACTCAGAGCGCAGCACGAGAACAACACCGACGGCGTGGTCGATGCTCGACGTACTTACACCTCCGACTCGGCTGACAACTTACTCAGGGAGGAGTGGCTCTCCACCGCGGCCGGTAGAGTACACGTACTGTTAGGGCGATGACCGAACGAGAGGTGGGACAGCCGCAGGTAGAAGGTGGCCGACTCTTTGTGCCTGCAGCCGGATGTCGACTCCAAACGCGGCGCGGCCGGCATGTGCGCGGCAATCGCGATGACGAATCCCGGAGTTGAGTCTTCTGACCGCTGAGCCTCCCGTTGCGCGCCGTCTTGGTTCCCGGCTCGCAGTCCTGTTCGACCGCATCGATACAGTCTGAATCATCAGCTGAGCTCAGGTGCGCGTCCTCGCACACTCACTGCGCCTGTCCGCTTTGCGCCCGTTCGTGTCTTGTCGCTGTCACCGACAATGCGGCCCTGTGGCTGTTTCACCGGAGACCCGCGTCAGTACGCGCCCGAACCGACCTGTTGAAACCACGGATCCGGCGACTCGGCGTTTCGCCCACGCACAAAGAGGGCAACGATCGAGAGTGGCACCCCGCCGGAGCAGATCGGCTTCTTGACTTCGCGGCGCCCCTCGCAAAGAGGAGACTCTCCCAAAATCTCAGAAGTCAGCATGACTCAAGTATTCGGCTCTCGCTCCGCGCTACGCCCGGTCTCCAGTCTCTCTCGTCCTCCTATCAGTGCGCGCCTGCAGCTGCGACGACGACGGTCGTGAGTTCATCGGAGGCGATGTTGGCTCATACGCGACAGCCGATGTCAGTGACACCACCGACATCGCCCACACCGCCGACGAGCCAGGCCTCTGCTCAATGGAGGTTTCTCTCGGTGGGCAAACAGACGAACTCTTCACCTTCACGTTCGACGCGGATGGAAACCCGCTGACGAATCTGGTGACGAAACGGTCGACGCCGTGGAGACATACACGTACGAGCCAGATGAAAATCAGCTGACGCGCGAGTATGACGATGGCGCGGACGGTGTGGCCGACTCAAGTGAGGCGAGCACGTACGACTCGGATGGGGACCTGCTGACGACCGAGTTCGACGACGACAACGGGTTGGCCGACATCGTTCTGACCAACGCCTATGACTCGGACGGGAACCTGCTGACGACCGAGTTCGACTTCGGCGCCAATGACGTCTTCGACCGTCGGACAACATACGCGTACGACACCGACGGGAACCTGCTCACGCAGGAGGGCGACGACGGCGCTGCGGTACCGTCGAGTCCCTAGTCACCTACACGTCCTCGGCAGGTTGGTGTCTTGAGGCAGCACTATTCCTCGAGAATCAGTTGGGGCCGGCTCGAGTGGAGTCGCCGTCGGCCTCGAAAGTCTGCCTTGTCGCCGGACCCGGCCCACGATCGGTCACACAGCCGACGATAGCAACCTGCGGTGGCCTGCAGAATGAACGGGTGTGGTCTTTGTTGACGACGGATGCGCTGTCCTTCGCCGTTCATAGTTCCAGCTCTGCCCCTACGTTGGGGCTCCACGGCGCTTCAAGAGCGCCTGAGAACGAGAACGAGAACGAGAAAGAGAAAGAGAAAGAGAAAGAGAAAGAGAACGCCCAGCGTCGTATCTACTTCACTATTCTCAGGCGGCAAAACCCAAACAACGCCGAGCGTGGCTCGGCGTTGTTTGAAGGTGCGGTTCGCCGGCTAGATGCCGTCGGCGATGAAGAGGAAGATGTTTTGATAGATCTCGGTCATGTCCCCGGTGCCGTCACCGTCCGCGTCGACCGTCTTGAATTCATCCGGCAGAATCCCGAGAGCAACCGTGTTGTCCGAGTTCGTCACGGCGAAGAGCCCTTGGCCCGCAGGCGAGCCAGCCGCGGCGACGATTCTTCCCCCTGCGGCGGGCACGAGGAAGTCACCGTTGTCGCCCCGATTGTCGGACGGAGCGGTAAAGGGTGTTGTAACGCCGACCAAGAAGTCCGGGTCCGCACCAGCTGTTGGGAAGATCGGCTGCGGAGTGAAGTAGCTCGTCACGCTGGCGAGGCCCAACGCCGTCTGAAGCACTGGCTCGGTATCGAGATTCCAATACGAGAAGACCAATCGGCCACCAGACGCTGCCCACTCCGCAACGCGGGTCGCCACCGTGTCATCCCAGACTCCGCCGGCAATCTCGACGACTACAACGTCGAATCCGCCCAGGTCGTAAGCGTTTGCGAACTCGAATTCGTCGTTCACCTGATTGACTTCAATCTCAAAGGCCGTGGAGGCGAGAGCCGCCGGCGAGTCCGCCTCTCGGGTGAAGAGCAGCACGCTAGCGAACGGTTGAGCTTCGCAGGAGCCCGCCGGAGCCAAATAGAAGCCCGCATCGCAGTCACAGACTGGCGCAACGCCGGACTCGACGCACGTCGCGTCCGTCCCGCATTCCGCGTCATCGCAGTCACAGGCGTCGGGTACGCCGTCTTCGTCGGCGTCTAGAGCGTCGGCTCCGTCACACACGTCACAGAGGTCGGGAACACCGTCGGTATCCGCGTCCGCGAAGAGCTCGCCGTCGTCGACTCCGACACAGATGTCGATGTCATCACAGACTTCATCAGCGTCCTCATCGTCGGGGTTTGCGAAGGGGCAAACATCGCAGGCGTCACCGATCTCATCGTCAGTGTACAACCATGTGAATCTCGCAGCATCTTCGACCAAGCTGAACGACGCTTCGCTCCGCCCCTCCAAGCTGGCAAAGACGCCCGAAGTGAGTGACTGAATTCCCTGCGTATGGTCGCCGCTATCTGATGGGCAGGACTCGCAATGGACCTCTGCGTAGCCCGCTTCGCCGAGCACGATCTGGAACGAGACGGCGCTGGCACTTGGGAAGTGCTGGATCTCGTCGAACTCTACGACGAACTCACGCTCGGGTGCGACCCCGGAGGTGCCGTAAGTAATCGTTCCGCCTTCCGGTGGGTCGAGGTCTTCCCAGAACGCAGCGATGATGCCCCGAGTCGCGCTACCGCCGAGCACCGTCCCGGTACAACATCGGTTATCGTCGTCGCCAGAATCGAGGCTGATGAAGCCATTCGAGCTGATTTGAACTTCGGAGACCGTCTCGCCGAAGAACGGAAAGTCGAACCCAATTGGGGCGAGCGCTGTATCATCGTCACTTAGCGAGACGGCTGTCGTCGGTGACTCTCGATACGAGAACTCGATTGCCTCCACGAAGGCGACCTCAGTGATGTCCGAATTCAGCTGATTGGCGTTGTCATCCTCGATGCAGTTGTCACAGGCATCGGGAATCGAGTCACCGTCTGAGTTGATGATGTCGTCGAACCCGTCGCAGACGTCGCAGAAGTCAGGAACCGAGTCACCATCGGCATCAAACGCATCGTCGCCTCCGATGCAGACATCAACGTCATCGCAGACACCATCGAAGTCCGAGTCGTCGGTCGGGGAGTCGGGACACACGTCGCAGTCATCCGGAGTCCCGTCGTCGTCGCGATCCTGTGTGTCGTCGCCGTCGGGGCAGACGTCTTCGCTGTTACAGACTGTGTCCGCATCGTCGTCGTCAGGCGCGTCGAGCGGACAAACGTCGCAGACGTCGCCTACACCGTCGCCGCCAAAGCTGGCCCACGTGAACGAGACAGCGCCCGTAGCGACAAAAGGCTCAGCGTTTCGGCCCTCGATCGTCGCGGAGGCGAGACTCGGGCCTGGAGCCTGGATGCCCTGGGTCGCGTTGTTCCTCCCAGTGTCGCAGGTCGTGCAATGAACCTCTACGTAGCCGGCCTCACCGAGAATGATCTGAAACTCTGCCACTTCGTCGGAGCCCGGCACGAATACCGACTCCCACGCGACGATGAGCTCTCGTTCAGGCTCGACGCCGATGGTCTCGTACGCGACTCGTCCCGGCTCCACCGCAGGATCGAGGAACGACCACATCCCCGCAACGATGCCAGCCGTCCCTTCGCCGCCGAGAGATTCTCCGGCACAACATCGGGAGGCTCCAGCGGAGGTGAACTCGAGGAATCCATTCGCCGATACGGTCACGTCGCTAAAGACGCTACCGAAGTAGTTAAACTCGAACTCGATAGGGATCTCCGCCGTGGTCAGGAACCCGAACTCAAGGTTGGTCGCGGGTGGGGGTTCAGGCGCCAGGTCCGTGGCTTCAACAGTGATCACCCAGTCGCCATCAGAGTCGACTTGGTCCTCGTTATCGAGGTCCGAACAGTTGTCACAGAAGTCAGGGAACGAGTCTGCGTCCGAATTCACCGTGTCGTCGCCGCCCTCGCAGAGGTCACAGAAGTCAGCCACGCCGTCTCCGTCGCCGTCGACGTCATCAGCTCCGCCCTCGCACACGTCACAGGCATCCGGAACGCCGTCACGGTCAGCATCTGCGCTGTCATCTCCAGCGTCGCAGATGTCGTCGCTATCACAAACGCCATCGTCGTCATCGTCGTCTAACGGCGCGTCGGCAGGGCACGCATCGCAGAAGTCGGGCACCCCGTCGCCATCGAGGTCGTCTTCGTCAGAGCCGCCCTCGCAGATGTCGTCGCTATCGCAAACGCCGTCGCCGTCGTCGTCGTCTAACGGCGCGTCGGCAGGGCACTCATCGCAGAAATCGGGCACACCGTCGCCGTCAGCGTCATCGCCATCGACTCCGTCAGTGCAGATGTCGTCGCTATCACAAACGCCGTCCGAGTCGCTGTCGTCTGCGGTGTCCAGCGGGCACACGTCGCACGCATCGGGCACGCCATCATCGTCTGAATTTAGCGCGTCGTCGCCGTCACAAATGTCGCATTCGTCCGGAACACCGTCCGCATCCACATCTAGTGAATCGTCCCCAGTGCAGATATCACAGCCATCCGGAACGCCGTCGCCGTCACCATCGAGCGCGTCGGCGGCGCCGGCGCAAACATCGCACTGGTCTGGGACACCATCGCGATCTTCGTCGGCCACATCATCGAAGCCGTCACAGATGTCGCAGGCGTCTGGGACACCGTCAGCGTCTGCATCAGCGAGATCGTCGCCGTCACAAACATCGCAAGCGTCCGGCACCGAATCCGCATCGGCGTCGAGAGCGTCGTCGCCTCGTTCGCAAATGTCACACGCGTCGTCGACCCCGTCGCCATCCACGTCGGGTCCGGTACCCGAACATTCGTCACAACCGTTGGGGACGGCGTCCTCATCGATGTCTTCGGCGTCATCAAAACCCTCGCAGACATCACAAGCGTCCGGCACTCCGTCAGTGTCGTCGTCGAGGGTGTCGTCGGCGTCCTCGCAGACGTCGCATCCATCGGGAACGCCATCCTCATCCGCGTCTTCGGTGTCATCGCCATCTGCGCAGACATCGCACGCGTCCGGCACTCCATCTTCGTCAGCATCCACTGCGTCATCGCCATCGTCACAGACGTCGCACGCGTCGGGAACGCCGTCTTCGTCCGCGTCGGACGTGTCATCGCCGTCTGCGCAGACATCCTCGTCGTCGCAGACGCCGTCTTCATCAGCATCGTCGCAACCGGCGTCCGCGTCGGCGTCGGCGTCAGCCGGTAAGTCGGGCAAGGTGCCCTCAGCATCAACGTCCTCTGCATCAACATCTTCGGTGGGAAGGTCGACTTCGGCGTCAGGAGACGGACCGATGTCCACTCCCCCATCCCCGGAATCGATGCCCGTTGTTCCAGTGTCGGCAGGAGACAGGGCGGTCGAATCACCGCAAGCGCTGAGTGCGACGATACAGGGGAGGAGATAGATTCGATGAATCAACTGATGTCTCCGGAATTCTGCTGGACGGGGAAACTCACTTGCACTTAGCACGCGACATTCCTCATCCGAACCCTGAATGTTCTGCCCTTACATCAACCCAGATGTAGGCATCCCGCGAACTCCGGCTTCGGCGAGGCTCGGCCGCATCGGGTTTAACGGCCCCCGTTCGCCATCAATTGGTTGACCTTGTGCGCCGGGCGAGGAAAGCGTCGCAACATGGTTTGGCCGTCGAAAACTGTGCATGTATTGCTCCTCGTTCTAACGGGGATCCTCGCACTTGTGTCCGCCATTCACGCGCTATTGAATCGTGACAATTCACGGTCGGCACTGGGCTGGGTTTTTGTGTGTTTGTGGGTGCCTTTTCTGGGTCCACTCGCGTACTTCGGCATCGGGTTCAACCGGGTGTCGCGGCGAGCGCGCAGGCTCTTTCCCCGCGCGCCTGCCGGGGCTCTGCCTCCCCCACCGGAAGGTGACCCCGTAGAGGTGGGCATGGAGCGCCTGGAGCCCGCTGGACGCGCGCTGACCGGACTACATGTAACAGCCGACAACTGCGTCGTGCCTCTCGCAGATGGCGACGAGGCGTATCCTCGAATGCTCGCGGCTATTCGGGAAGCTAAGGACACGATCTGGCTCTGCACTTACATCTTCGACACGAGCGAGACCGGACGCACGTTCGTTCAGGCGCTAGCCGACGCGACGGCACGCGGAGTGAAGGTGCGAGTGCTCGTCGATGGATTCGGCGAGCGACTCACCAAAGCTCCGACCGCGTCCCGGCTGCTCAAGGATGCTGGGGTGGACGCTCGGCGATTTCTCCCGCTTCGACTCTTCCCGCCAAATCCGCTCTTCAATCTTCGCAATCATCGAAAACTCCTCTGGGTCGACGGGAACTTGGCGTTCGTCGGCGGGATGAACATCGGCGAGCGCCACCTGCGCGCAGGGCTAGGGGACCCAACAGGCGGAACCGAAGACATCCAATTCGAGATCCGCGGGTCGGTCGTGGGTCAACTCGCGGCTGCGTTCGTGAAGGACTGGAAGCTCGCGACGGGCGAGGTTCTGGAGGCCACTGGCGCGAGCAGTGCCTGCGGTGTGATGTACTGCCGCTGCATTACCGACGGGCCTGGCGACGACCTCGACAAGCTGACTCTCGTCTACGCGGCAGCGATCGCGGCGGCGCGGTCATCGGTCCGTATCATGACGCCATACTTTATCCCGCCGGAGTCGATTCGCGTAGCGCTCCAGGCCGCCGCAATTCGCGGGGTAGAGGTGGACATCATACTCCCCAAGCGTTCGAATATTCGAGTCGTCGACTGGGCGAGCCGTGTTCACCAGCGCGACCTTGTGCGGCGAAACGTTCGCGTCTGGCTGGCCCCAGCGCCGTTCAATCACGGCAAGCTGCTCGTGGTGGACAGGCAGTTCGCCTTGATCGGCTCGGCGAATCTCGATCCGAGAAGTCTCAGCCTCAACTTCGAATTGGGGCTTGAGGTCTATGACGACCACCTCGCGTCCGACTTGGCCGAGCGCATCGACGCCCGTCGAGAACAAGCAACGCGGGTGAGAGCCGAGGACTTCGACAATCAGAGCTTCCCAGTGCGTATCCGCAACGCGCTCGCTTGGCTAACATCCCCTTACCTCTGAGCCGACCGACCGGCTCAAACTGAGGCTGCCCGAGCGCTAAGAATGGGAGCTTGAGAGCGGGAGCTTGAGAGCGGAAGCTTGAGAGCGGAAGCTTGAGAGCGGAAGCTTGAGAGCGGAAGCTTGAGAGCGGAAGCTTGAGAGCGGAAGCTTGAGTGCGGGAACTCCCGCGACGCAAACGGTGCCACGCATGCGCTCTTTAGGGAGAATCCGCAGCGTGTTTTTTGGCCGCGCGTCGCTCCGCGCGAGCCTTCCACTTTGCCCGTCTGCGGGCAGACTCTTCGAGCGTTAACACTGCTGCCTGTTCGGTGTGATGCTCATGGAATGCTCCGACCTCGGCGCCGAGTTCGAAGATCGCGACCTCGGACCGCGCCCGCTCTCCGAGCCGCAACCCAAACGTCGATGAGCCGACACCCGCGGACACGTAGAGTGCCCCTTCGCCGCCGCGGTCGCCGTAGAGACCATGTACGTACCGATGCCCGACCATGCTCGCGAAGTTGAAGCGCTGTGCGGTGCCGAAGGTGAGTTGTCCTGCGTGGGTGTGGCCGCTCAACACCAAAGGCACTCCGCTCTGCCAGAGGGCGTCCGCTTCTTCGGGAATATGGGAGAGGCCGAGGGTCGACACTGACGTATCAATCCCTCTCGTCGCACGCTCAACGTCGGCGTGTCCCGTGTAGGCGTCATCGAGTCCAACAACCTGAAGGCGCTGGCCGGACAGTTCTAACTCAGTCCAAGCATTCGAGAGCACGTCTGCCCCGGCTTTTCGCAGTGTGCGCTCGACCTCGACGGCATCGGTCCAATGGTCGTGGTTGCCGAGCGTCGCGATCGTGGGCGCCTGAATTCCGGCGACGAGCTCCTGGAGCTTGTCCAGCCAGTCCAGATCGTAACCGACGAAGTCGCCAGTCAGGACAACGAGATCAGGTCTCTCATCGTTCGCGACTCGTATCGCTTCCCACTGAACCTCCATCGGAGACGCCTTTCCGACGTGCTGATCAGTGATATGGACGACTCGAAGCGGTCGGTCGAGGCGCTCATGGTGTCCGGCGTGGCCGGCGAACCTGCGAACGCGGACGCTTTCGCGAGGAGCCGATGAATGAGGGTGTCTGTTTGGCCGTCTCATGTTCCAAACCAAAGCACATACGCTGACAAGGCAACTCCGCAGCGAGTGAGTTCTGGTCGAACTCGCGCCGCAGCTTCGGGCACTGCTCTTCGCGCGAAGCCCCACAATCACTGGACCGGCCGTTGGTCTAGACGCTAGACCTTCTGGCCGTGCGGGACTCAAAAGCGAGGCCGACCGGCCTGCGGCCACGAGCGTTGACCGCTGCCCGCCAGCATGCGCAACCGTACCGCTCACCTCAGAAACCAAGCCGCGGCAAGCGGCAACAGAAGATCCATGTACGCATTCAAACTGCTGACACCCTCGCTCGCAATTGCGGCGCTCTTAGCTGGCTGCCAATCGGGCGAAGAAGTCCCAACCGAAGAGGCTCCAAGCGAAGAAACCCCCGGCGAAGCAGCCCCGACCGAAGAAGCCGCTGACGAAGCGGCCCCCGAAGAGGCTGCTGGCCTCCCGGCCGAGACCGCCGCGATCGCCCTCGACGACGGCGAATCTGCGATTCCGGCCACAATCGAGGTGCCCGTAGGGAGCACAACGTTCAACGACATGCCGACGACCATCCGTGTCGAGTGGGGCGAAGGCGACCTCTTCGGTGTCCAGGTCAAGGAAGGAAACCAGTACAACACCGACCTCGCGGAAAAGGCGTCGGGACTGCGTGAGAACGCTTACGGTGTGACCAACGTGATCATCGAAGAGACCGAGACGTTGCTCATCTGGACAGCCAGTTCAGATGGCAACGAGCCGTCCTACAAGTTCAGCATGGTCGTGGACCTCGCAGGCAAGACCTGGGTCTGCACCCAGGGCAACTGGGGCGGCTGGACGCGCGCCAATATCGACACGCAGATGGCAGCCTGTGGAACGCTCACCGCGAAGTAGGCAAGCGCGAGAGGCTGCGCTCAACCAACCCCTTGCAAGGCAGCCACGCTTCGATAGGCTACCTGCATGAAACTCAGCCACTATCTCTGCTCGCTCGGCGCCCTGGCGCTCTTCTCGGCCGCCTGCAACGCCGAGCCCTCGGGCCTAGAAGACATCTCTAGCAGCGCCGCCGATAGTGCAGCGGGCGGCACGGAACTGGGCACGATACCCACCGAGAATGCCGAGGTGGTCGACGTTCCGGATGACGTCCCGGACGACACTTTGGACGACGTTCCGGACTCCTCAGCAGATCCAGCGGATGCACCCTCTGACGTAAGCGACCAGGATGCCCCTGACGACGTTGCGATGGACACTGACGCGGACTCGGTGGAGACCGACGCCGACGGGCCGACCGACACCGAGGCGCCGGATGCGCCGGCGGATGTGGAGGACACTCGCGTCGATACCGCCGCCGACACAGCGCCCGACACTCCTACCGACACGGCGCCCGACACGGCGCCCGACACTCCTACCGACACCGTGGACACCTCGGGTGACTCCGACATCGCCCCCGACGTGGAGCGCACGTGTGACGACATCGAGGCCGAGTATCTCGGGCTGATCACGGCAGCTGAACGTTGCAACGAAGCGGAAGTATGCCACCTGCTCCGCGGCCATTGTGGCGCCGGTTTGGGCGGATGTTACCATGCGACGAGCCCGGAGTTGGCGCAGGAGACGCTCGACGACCTATCGTTGGAGTGGCTGGACAAGGGCTGCTCTGAAGGGCGACCGATCTGTCGCTGCGCGGGGCCTCCCCCGGTTGGATGCGGCGATGGGATCTGCGAACTGCGCTTCTAAGCCTTCGCCGGTTCCTGAGTGGGATGACCAGGGCGCGAGAGGTTTTGCGCCGTTGCCCTCGCCTGGGCGGAGCCAGCCCGCGTGCGCCCAGCCAACCGCCGCCCCGCAGCTGGCGTCACAGCGCGCGCTTGGAAAGACTGAATACGAGAACATCGAGCAGGAATTCGAGACGCCCTGAATGCATGAAACAAAACATGTCTCCGGCTGTGGGGGGTGGTCTTGGCATCCCGAGAGAGCGAACTGATTGAGGTATCACTCTCCCTCTTCAATGAGATTCGCACCCAATATCTTCTCGGATGAGAATGGCGTGTCCGACGGGTGTGATGTGTGCGACGACCCGGACGAGTGCGGCGTGGACACCGACGCAGATGGCGTCGCCGACTATAACGGCGACCATCGAATTGCACACATCGCCCGAACTCACTTCGAGTTCTCCGACCACCTATGCACACAGAGACCGCGACTCAGCTCATAGCGGGCTCTGACGGCGATCGACTTGGTAAGGCCTCCGCGGTCAGGCCTCCGCGGTCAGGCCTCCGTAGCGGCCCGGGCGAAGATCGGGAGGCCGGTGCGACGCTCCATCTCGGCCGCCATCTCGCCGGTGTTTTGGATCGTGTGTGTGGGCATCGCTTTCCAGCCACGCTGGCCTTTGATCCTGAACTGTAAGGGTCCCTTGAGCCCCTCAGTTTTGGCAGCGACGGCCGCGGAGAGCGCGGCGCCGGCCATCGCGCCTAAGAGCCCGCCGCCGGCGTTCATGCTCGCGCTGCCGGACGCCTTGAACTCCTCGACGTCTTCCCATCGCCAAGCCGAGCTACCGAGCCCTTGGAAGGCGAAGCCCTCGTCGGTCAAGCCGATTCGGCTCTTCTTGGCCGCCATGATGATCCAGATGCCTAGCGGGATTGTGAGAACAAGCAGGCATGAGAGTAGCCCCGCGAAGATGAAGAGGCCCTTCCAGACGCCTTTGATCAGGAAGATTGACCCGTCTTGCTCAGCTTTGGCGATAGTTTCTTTAACGTCGAGTTTCATACCGCGGTCTCCGGAGGAGATGTGGGGTCAGTTATGACGAGCGAGTTCGTGTCCACGTACTCAACAAGCCCAGGTCCGGACCGTCAACGATTTCCGGACAGGGGCTGCGCGCCGGGCCAACGGGCCCTACCTGAGAAGAGATTGAAGAGCGCGTATGCTTCGAACAAAATATTGCGGCCTGCTGTGTTTGCCGATGAACTCGAACAGGACCTCGCGACTCGAGCCTGATGAAGCCTGAACATCAGCGACCGTGAGGACTCCGCTTTGATGACGTGTGCAAGCAGGTAGCTCGCCCCGCTGAGCGCCAAGACAATCCCGGCACCAAGGCTCTTCGGAACCAGGTGGTGGTGGTGGTTTCACCCAGCAGTTCCCGGAAACTCCGCAGGCGAGTCGTGTTGGCAGCCGACCATTCCCTCATCTGTAGAACGCCACTCACACTAAGACTCTCATGGCCTCTTCCGCTCTTCGTACCATTGCCCTCCTCGCTCCGGAGCTCGCCCTCTTCGCTTGTGGCGACAGCCCGCCAAGTCCAAACACGGCAACGATCCAGGCACTGAAGTCGGGGGCGCCGTCGCTACCGACGCCCCTCGAAACTCGACCGGAGACGTGGGCAACGACTCCGACACCGACACCGACACCGACACCGACACCGACACCGACACCGACACCGACACCGACACCGACACCGACACCGACACCGACACCGACACCGACACCGACACCGACACCGACACCGACGGTGATGGCTGTGAAGACGGGCTCGGAGTCACTGGTTGGACGGTTGGTGAAGGCGCGGAAGCGGCTCTCTACCGGTCCAGCCCACTCCTCCCAAACACCGACTTCGACATTTTCGATGACCGCGAAGAGTTCGCCGCGGGCACAGACCCGGCAGGCGCAGACAGTAACGCCCCGGTCATGAACGCCGCTATCGCTGGCCGAGACGGTGTGGCGGGAACTTTCCATCTCTACTTCTCCGATGCAGAGAGAGGTTCTTGAGCTCCGCTACACGAGCACTTCAGGGTGGGGAGCAGCTGGGACGAGTCCGAAGAGTTCTACCTCGGCAACGTCACGGTTGATTCCGGCGTTAGGCCCAACTCGGTCACCTTCTACATCGACGGCGAGAACTTCGGCGGCGCCCAGCTCGCCGAGGGGCAACGTGAGCACCGACTGCTCCGTCGGATACGGTCGCCTATAGAGTGACGAGTTCGCCTGCAACGAGATGGGGGCTGCAGAGGCCTTCGAGAACACTACCAACGCCGTGTTCGCCGACCTACGGATCGATAACCGCGCCCTGAGCCCGAACGAGGTAGCGGCGCTCTACCTCGACTAACCGAGCGCTGCGTTTGCTAGTGAACGCGAGCTGTTCAGGTCCGTAGGGTCGAACCGAGCATATTCGCGTTCTCCTCATGATTGCGGAGCTTGCCCGCTCCTTCGGCCGCTGCGCTTGGGAGTCCCGCTCAGCATGGACTCCGCTTCGGACCTCCGATTCGACCACTCCGGTTTGGAACTCTGCTCAGCGTGGTTTTCACTGATGCGCACCGTTCCTGCGCACCGTTCCTGCGCACCGTTCCTGCGTACACGCTCCCGAGAACTCGGAGCCAGAGCGCTAGGAGCGCAACTCCGGTACATCGATGTCGAAGAGGGCGCGGCACACATCCGGGTCCAGCTTCACGCAGATGGGGCTCTCTGCGGCGAATCACAGCATTCCACGCGCGACCTTCCGCCATGACGTGATCTCCTTCTTGGCCACGTACGCCTCTGCCTCTCGTCAGGAACGCCCTCCAGACACCCCGTCAGCAGTTCAACGTGGCCCCGTGTCCGCCCGGCGAGTATGTCGCGGTTCGTGGCCCTCAGCTCACCGATCAGCTTCCGCAATTATCGCTCGACCGAGTTGCGATGACCACACTTCTCCGAAGCCCACTTCTCGAACCCCGGGCCGCTTCCGTTGGCCCAGCGTTCGTAAGGCGCCGTCCTTCATTGGATTGCCCGGTTTGCTCGTTCATTCCGCCCGTGCCACCGACTTCCGTCGACTCACGATGTTAGAAAGCAAACAAAGCCGAGCCGCTATCTGCCGCCGCCGTACCGTGCCCGGATAGCAGAATAGAGCGCGTCGTAGTCTTTGGTTCCGAAGAGCGCGAGGTCAGGACGACTGCTGCCAGCGGTGAAGAGCGTCACGTTTCCAACACCAAACATCTTTCCGAGCGCGCCTTGGTTCTTTTGCATCGAGTCGATGCGGGCGTAAAGCACCGACGCTTCACTTCGAAAGAGCACGCCCCAGATCAAGAGAACGCGGTCGTCCTGCAGCACATATCGTCGTCGTTTCAACGAGACATACGACCAGCCGACCAGTAGGGGCGCCAACGGAAGGAGGAAGAGCGAGAGGATGGCGACGGGGACCAGCCCGGCGGGAACGTGTGGCTGCGCCGTGAGGTGGGTGGTGACGTCATGCGAGCGCTCGAGCTCTCCAGCGTCTTCGGCCCCCTGCAGCAGACCGTCCAGCCAGGCACCGAGCCCTTCGACCTGCGTCACGTACGCGACGTCGAACGAGTACGGGAGAGTGGCACCAGCCTGCCCACTGTTGTTGTCCTGCACGATGCGTTCGCCCGCGACAAAGAGCTTGAGTGCACCCTGTGCTGACCAAGGGTAGCGCGTGGTCTGCACCTTCTTGATGTTCCGATACGCGGTGTAGAACTCATCCTTCCACCAAAGCCCGGTTCTTAGCTCCGCGTGCCGAGGATGAAAGGTCATCTGTTGGCGCTCACACCACGCTTGGCGATACACGTAGTAGGCCAGCAGGAGGATCGGCGGGAAGGCCGAGAACAGCATCAGCGACGGGATCTCTGCCGCGAACGCGGCGACCGCCGAACCCAGCATCAGTAGGCCGGCAATGATGAAGAGCCCAAGCGCTGTTCGAAGCCACACGGAGACGTTGAATTGGCTTGGCAGCTCCTGTGACGGCGGCGTCTCTTCGATTCCGACTTGCCGCAGCAGAGCCGCCACATTCATTTGATCCAGCAGCACATGGCTGAGCGTAAGTGGAATTGGTGAGCCAATCGACCAGAGTTCCACCGTGATCGTTCCCATCGCGCGGTCCAGAGGACCACGCTTTACGACGGCCCCAGTCACCTTGTCGTACGCGTACTCACGGTCGACCTTATTGAAGATACCCGCGCGAATTCCGGCAGAACTTCGGCCGATGGTGTAGGTCCGGGCCCCAACCGCTAATCCGGTCGCGATCGCCGCAGCGACGAAGATCGGAAACAGTGGAAAAAGGATGAGAACTGACGCGAGCGCTCGCGGGACGCTGGGCTTAATCGTCGCGGTCCATGCCTCCGCGGGCGGGACCGCGGGCAGCGCCTGGTGGGCCGCTGGGTCGGGGACAGCCAAACTCGCACCTTCACCTGGTAACGAGCCGTCAGTGGGTATCGAGCCCTCACTCTGTTTGTGTGCGGCCGCGCTGGATTTCGCCCGCTCGGCCGCGTTTGCTTGCACAACAAGCTGGGCGATCACGCCACGGAGGGCCTCCCCTCGCTTGAGCCGCCGGAACTTGATGTCCTGGCCGGAGCCCTGGCAGCTGATCTTCACATCGTAGAGGCCCAGTACTTGGTCGATGAGTGTTTGGGCGATGTTTGCGTCTGCGATGTTCTCGTAGGGGATGAACGCGTTCGTTCGACTCAGAAAACCTTCTGTGTAGACCACCGTGTCGTTGAAGACCTGATAGGTCCTACGTCTTAGGTCCAAGTACCTGAGCACCATCGCTGCGAGACTGGCGAAGATCGCGAGGATTGGGATTGCGAAGGTGGCGACCGTAAAGAGGACGTCCCACTGCCCTCCCTTTCCAAACGAACCCGCGTCGAAGACGCTGCCATCGCTTAGCTCGGCGACGCCCGCCAAGACCACACCGAAAAAGCCGAACGCGATGCCAACGCCGAGGCCGATGACCTCGAGAAACACACCGACCGGAGCAGGCTGCTCCTCGTGCAAGAGCTGCGCCTTGCTGAGGGCGTAACCGTTGTCGCGAAGCTTCTCTTGAAGCATCGCGTAGAGTCCGTCGGGGTCGCGAACAGATCGAAACACTACCTCGCTTGCGCTGCTGCCCGCAGACTCCACGATGACGTCGCCGACCTTGAAGAAGCGGTAGCGGATCCACGGAAGACGCTGCCGCACGTGGGTGACGTTCTGGAACTCAAGCTCATTCGTCTGATCCGAAAAGAGCCCACCCCGGCTCGCAGTGATGTAACCCGGGAAGACCTGATAGATCTCCTTTTTGTAGGCGACCGACGCGGCCAGAACTCCGAACCCGACGAGAGCCGCGAACGTGAGCCCAACCAGAGGAATCAACGAAGCAAGGCCTGCCAGAAAGAGCCCCACACTCGCCGCGAAAGCGACGATGCCACAGAACACACACCAGCCGGAAAGTTGCTGGAAGAGAAATGACGAGCGCTTGGGGCGCAGTATTGTCGGGTTCACGAGTGCTCTCGTTTTCTGGAGTGGAGTGGAGGGGAGACCCCTACTCGACGGGTCACCGATCTGCATCCGCGGATCGTGTGGCGCGCGAAGCGGCGGGCGCGGCGTGCTCAACGTCGTCACCTCCGAGGGAAGACCTAGCGGCACGGCGTCTCCTACCGCCAGGTGAATCGCAGCGTCGTCTCTCAAATCGACGACATCGAACGAGTACGTGCTGGTGGCGGCGCTTCGGTGTTGAGTAGGTTCTCGACGCGATCGAGCCGGCCGCGTTGTGCCGTCGACCGCGAGACCGATCATCACCTTCTCCCTTCGGTTTCCGAAGGAGAGTGTCGATTCTCTACCCACTCAGGCATCAACCCATTCTGTGCCTACTGAAACTCCACTCTCTCGCACTCGACCGTTGCGGATTGGCCATGCAGCACTATAACTGCCAAGGCTTGACAGAGATTCTGTGCCTGATATCCAGCGCGAAGACGGCCACACGGCCATAGAGTGACGACCGCCCTGACGACTGCCCCAACATCACCCAAGCGATACCT
>JBLHWZ010000078.1:0-20250 GCA_047629415.1 Bradymonadia bacterium
CCTATTGGCGTTCGCTGACAACCCACGGAGCCTCGACTCCGCCGACCGCAAGCAGGTCGAGGTGACTTTGGCGGGCCTAAGCGCTGAGTATGGGTACACGCTGGAGACTGCCAAGGAGGCGATCGCTGTGCTCTTGAAAGAGCGCTATTCGGACGGCAACTGATTGGCTGCTGAGTTCGTGGCACCGCGGGTGTGAGTTCGATTCGACTCACCCAATCACTTAGGGTATTGAGACGCCCTAATTCCTTCGTTGGACACTTATGCGCCCCACCCTTCTCGGATCAGGCACGCTGCTGACAGTTGTGCTCGCTGCAGCACCCGCCGCCGCACGCGGCGGAGCTGACGATCTTCAGGATCGACTCGAAGAAGCGAGCACCTCGGTTGCCTCGCTCGAGACCCATGAAATGGCTGATGATGCCGCTCTTGAGTTTGGTCAGGCCCGTCTCGAAATCGCCGAAACCCAAGGAAAACTAACTGCCGGTGATTACGGATGGGCGACCATCGTTCTCGGTCGGCTCGAAGCTAGGATCGACCTGATCGAGTCAGAGCTTGAGGCCTCGACAGTCTCGGGCCTTGCCGATCAGCGAGAGACGGACCTCTACGAGATCACGGTCGAGGCGGACGAGCGACAGCTCGAGCTTGAGACGGTCCAACTTCGCCGCCAAACACTACAGGATGCTGTCGGTGTGCTCGTTGAGCAGATGGAAGCAGAGGACGCCCAATGAAACGCCTCATCCTACTGGCCCTCCCCCTTCTCGTTCTCGCTTCGGCATGTGGTACACGGCCGTTCCAAGACGAGTTGGCCCAGCTGCACGAACTCATCAATGCTCACTCGGCCGACGAAATACTCGTCGAGACTGAGGAGATCGAGGACCAAAACGTCCGCGAACTACGGGAGCAGGCGATCGCGATGCTCAACGCAGCGCAAGTGAATTACGACTACGCAGCAGATGCCTGGGGCAACCGTAAGGACGACCAAGCAGAAGAGTTCTCCCGGGTCGGCCTCATCTATTTCAACGCGGCGGAGAACTATGCGGAGACCGCTGACGGCAGACTCAGGTTGGCTGTGGCGAACCGCGACTATCAGGACGAGCGCGAACGCCGAAACGACTACGACGACCAGATTCGCTCCGAGAGTGAGCTTGTCGTGATGCTGGAGACCATCGAACGACTCTTCGAGCGGAACGAATCGCTCCGACGTGAGATGGCGACGATGGAAGCGCAGTTTCAGAGCGAGTCGCGCTCCGTCTACGCCATTCAGGAAGCCCGCATCCTTCAGCGCGAAGCCGAAGGCGTGAAAGCGGACGAGTTTGCCACTCAGCAGTACACGGGCGCAAACGCCTCGCTCACTCGCGCCGCCGCGCACTACGACGAGGGAGACTACGAGGCCGCCTATGACATCGCCCTGCGCTCGATGGAGGAGTACCGTCTGGCCATCGAGACGTCCCAACCGAACTTCCTCGCGGAGCAGGACAACATTCTTCGCGACGGCCAAAACCAGGCGATCTTCGAGGATGCTCAGCGTCGCTTCGGCGCCGAATTGGCCTTCATCGACGCCCGCGGCATCGTCGTCGTGGTGCCCGGCCTCTTCGCACGCGGCAGCTCAAATAAGGTAGACGAGCGCATCTACCTGCTCGACGAAATCCTCACGATTCTGCGCTCGTACGACAACCGGCAGATCCTCATCGAGGGCCACTCCCAAGACCGCGGCTCTAGCGAGAACAATATGGCGTTGTCTCAAACACGTTCGAGTGAAGTGCAGGACTACTTCCTACAGCGAGCGATCAGCGCGAGCCGCCTCAGCACCGCTGGTTTCGGCGAGGAAGCACCTCGCTTCGACAACCGTACGGATGGCGGGCGAGCGGACAACGACCGCGTCGAAATCATCTTCGTCGTCCAGTAGCGGACCTCTACTCGTCGGCGTCGCGCTCATTCATGAGCGCGGCCGCCTCCGGGTCGACACTTCGAATGTGAAGGTCGTGCTGCGGAAACGGAATCTCGATATTCCGCTCAGTCAGCTCGTCCCAGATATAGAAGTTGATGGTGCCCTTCACGTGTCGCGGGTCGCACACAACTGCATTCACCCAGATGAGCAGTTCGAAGTTGAGCGCGCTGTCACCGAACTCGACGAACCAGACATCTGGCACTGGGGTCTTCAGCGCCATCGGATAGGCCGCGGCGGCCGCCATCAGCGCCTCGCGTACCAAGTTCACGTCTGAGGAGTAGCTGACTCCAACAGGTATATGCAGCCGCACACGTGGGTCTCCGTGAGTCCAGTTGATGAGCGCGCTGCCGACCACCTCTGACGCGGGAACAACCATATCGGTGTTGTCGCGCGTCCGGATCCGCACCATGCGACCGGCGATCTCCTCGACGTTTCCGGTGTGTGTGTCGTTGATCGTGACAAGATCGCCCTTCTCGAGCACCCGCCCGAACAGCAGCACCAGCCCACTAATGAGGTTCTTCGCGAAGTCCTGGAGTCCGAAACCAATGCCAACACCGAGGGCACCGGCGAAGACGGCCATCGCCGCTAGGTCGACGCCGAGGGTGATCACCGCGAGGCCAAACGCGGACGCCATCATGAAGTAGTGAATCGCAGTGCTGGCGGCATAGGCGGCCCCAACGTCCACCTCGAACCGTGGGTAGAGCCACCGGTCCAGCACGACTCGCGTAATTCGGGAGACCAGAACCGCGCCGCCGATCACCGAAAGCGCGCGAATAATATTGAGAACCGTGAGTTCGGAGGTACCGATCGTCACTCCAACGTTGTCGAGCAACTGCAGCAATGGACCGAGCAGACCTATGATCTGGAAGACTGCGGCCGCGAAGGCGATGTTGATGCAGATGCGCGCGAACGAGTCCACCTGACCGACCATCGCCCCAACCAAGCTCTCAGGGTTGGGATCTTGCGTGTAATGGTCGAACCAACGGAGAGCCAAGGCCCCTGCAACCAGCATTCCGATGATCGAATAGGACCGAACGAGGACCTCAGTTGCCGCACGATTGAAGCCCAGCGTCCAGAGCGCCAAGAGCAAGACAGAGAAGCCCAGGAAATGCGGCAGGTAGCGGACGAAGAGTCCACGGAACCGGAGGTAGCTCGGATTGCCGCCGGTCGGCATTAGGCGAGCGATTTGCGCTTTCGAGGCGAGAACACGCAAGCTGAGAAGCGTGATCGAGAGCCGGAGCAACGTAAGACTCAGCGCCTGCACGTCATCGCGGTAGTCGATCGTAGCGATGCTGTCGGAGGTGATACCGAAGATGGCGATCGCTCTGGCCGATGTCGTCGTCACACCGAGGAGTTTCTCCGCTGCGTCCCGCGGGAAGTCGAAGAGATCCTCTCCAAGGAACGCGCGAGATGCCGCCAAGACAAGCCGATAGAGCAGGAAGAACCCTAGTCCTCGGCTCAACGCCACAGTCCATGGCGCGCTCTCGAAGAGACCCTGAATCGGTACATACGAGAGTATCCAACAGATCGTCGGTACGACCATCAGCCCAATCGAACTGATGAATACTCGTCGAATCGTATCGATTCGTGGCTTCCCGGTGCTCTTCGTGTCCGTGATCGAGTCGGCCAGCGCGACAAAAGTCCTCTTCGATCGCCGCTCGGCGAACACGGCGACGCCGATGAACACCAACAACACGGCCCAAGGCAGGGTTCGCGCCAGAACATCGCCAGTCGTTCCGCTGGCTATCCCTGCCAGGTAGGAGGCCACGTCGCCAAACCAAGCCGAGAGGTCCTCAACGATGGCGCCAAAGGTGTCTGCGTTGAATCCGAATGCCGTATGCGCGAAGAAAAGGGTGTCGACCTTGCCGTCCAGCGAAAAGTCGAGGCTGACTGGGAGAATCTCGGAGTCTGCGTCTCCGGATCCGTCCATATCCACGAGGGCTTCCTCAGCGGCGGCCGCCTCCGCTAGAGCTTCCGCCGCCGCGGCTTCCTCCGCCAGAGCCTCCGCCGCGCGAGCTGCCTCTGCCAGGGCCTCCGCCGCCAGAACTTCTGCCGCCAGGGCTTCAGCCGCCAGGGCTTCAGCCGCCAGAGCTTCAGCCGCCAGAGCTTCAGCCGCCAGAGTTTCGTCCCCGGCGACGATCTCGGCCACATCGGCCGTATCCCCAGATCCGTTTTCGTCGACTGACTGAGCTGATGCGTCGTAGCCCACGAGGCTCGATAAGAGCGCGAGAGGAAGAAGGAGTCGTCTATGCATCATCGGTCACCGACTCTTCATCCGGACTCTCGTTCAGCGTCTCGCCATCCGTGTCCGCGGGTATTGGTTCGGTTCTTGTTGGCGGCGGCGTTCCGAGAGCTTCCTGGGCAGAATTTTCCACCTGAGCCGTTGTCGACTCAGAAAGTCCAGAGTCCACCTCAGACTCGGGCGAAGTCAAGGTCGAAACACCAGCCCCCACCTCGTCGCGATACGTGGACGGTGGTTCCTGGAGTAGCAGTGGCGCGTCCTCGGGTATCTTGTGCATCGGCGGCAGCTTACGCTCCGCCGTAGACATCGCTTCCCCACCCTGACGGATCGTCGGGCGGTCCACGCCCCACTGGTCAGCGAGTGCCGCCGAGGCCGCGCTGGTAGTCGCAGGCGAGAGAGACGACGGCGTGGGCTGAGGAAACGCGTTAAGGTTGGGGCTCGCCAATGGAGAGGATGGAGCGCTCTGTTGAGGCGGTGCCGCCACCGGAGTTGAGCGCGACGCCCCAGCCGGAGGGTAGGAGTTAGCCGGAGTGGATTGCTGGTTTTCGTAACTCGGAGCGGACGCAGCCGTTCGACAAAGCTCCCGCACTCGGCTGTCGAAGTGATTGCTGAGCCGTGCGATCGCACCGCGGGCAGCAGGCAGATCGGAGCGCACCAAGATCTCCGAGATCGCGTAGGTGTCGTCCGCCCCTGTCCGATGCAACGCTTTGACGAGAGCCGGTACCGCGTAATCCACGTCGGCACTCTCGCCTGCGAGCAGCGCGAGCCCTCTTGCGTACCGCCCGGCTTCGACAAACGCAGACGCGGCTTCGGCGATACTCCTCGGCGGCAGGCTCTCAAGCGCTGCGAATCGGTCAAACGCATCCGCGGCGAGAGCGCGGACCGCCTCCGGCGACGCGCGCATGGCGTCGAGCATTACTTGGGCCGCGTCTGGGCTAACGTAGCCGCCAGCTTTGCTCAGTCGGACGAGACCTTCCACCAAGCTCGCCCACTCCTCGATCGCTTTTGAGTTCGGGAACTTGGCGGCCCCAATGTCCCGGAGGCGGCTGATCACGTGAGGCACAGCTGCGGCTTCGGGAGTATCGCGAAACGCTCGGGCGACGGTCTCTCGGACATGCCCCTCGTTGTCGCGCAACTTGATCGCCGCAGCCTCGATCACCGGGACTCGCTTGGAGCGCATTCCGAACGCCGCAGACGCCGCACGTTCGAAAGGATCACGAGTTTTCCCGAACCTTTCTACCAACGCGACAAGCTCTGAGTCAGCGACCTCTGCTGGCGCGACAAGCGCCTGAAACGCGAGTGCCCGCTCCCCTTCACCCGCTGCCGGGTCTTCAATGATCGCACGCAATGTCGAGTAGCAGCCTTGCGACTTCAGATGATGCGCGGTCTCCATCAGCGCCAATCGAATCATACGATTGTCCTCGTCCGCCAGCAGCCGCGTTACGGTCTCAGGACCTTGGCCCGAAGCGATGATCTCTCGGATCGCGCCGAGCCGCTCCGACTTCGTGCGAGAGGCGAGACTAGTGAGAAGCGGCAAGTCGCCAACTTGTAGGCCTGTCCCATCGGAGGAACCGGATTCAGCTCCCAGAGCCACCTTGCCGCGGAGGGCCAACTTGGCCCGGTCAGCCACAAACTCGTCTTCGTCGGACGCCAGGTGCAGCAGGAGCTTTGGGACATCCGCCTGGACTTTCGCCAGCCCGTCGACCGCCGCGGCGCGAACGAACGCGTCCTCGTGGTCGCCGAACGAAGCAAAGAGCTTCGATACCTTTCCCGAATCGTCCGGGCCTAACGCCTCTGTCGCACCTCGCAGCGCGATCGCGACGATCTCCGGGTCGGACTCACGCTCCTTCAGCACGACGTTCAATAGACTCGAGATTCCTTTCCGAGAGCCGATCTTCGCGAGCACCCGAATCGCAAAGCGGCGCGCGGCCGCGTCCTCGAGCTGCAGCTGCTCCTCGATCGCCGCAATTGCCGCTTCCCCAAGTGCGGCGAGCTCATTGACGGCCTCAAAGTCATACGCTTGGCGTCGAACAAGGGAGGTCAGCAGCGCGTACGCATCTCGCTCAGAGGCTTCGGTCATCGGATCGTGCGGAGCTAAAGGGGTTGCATGTTGCGCTCGATTCCTCGCACGGTCCGCGAGAATGAGCCACCGCTAAGCTGCGAATGAACGAGATCATAAAACTAGTCCCACCGAGCTTCGAGTCAGACGCACTCGACGATATGCTTTTCCATATCGTGTTGGTGCATCCGGAGATTCCCCAGAACACTGGAAATGTCGCTCGGCTCTGCGCCGGCTCCAAGGCATGGCTCCACGTGGTGAAGCCGCTCGGATACGTTCTAGAGGACCGCTACCTGAAACGTGCTGGCCTCGACTACTGGCCGGCCGTTCGGCTCTCTATCCATGAGTCGCTCGAGGCGCTGCTTGAGATCATGCCACTCGATCGCACATACCTCTTCACCAAGTACGCGGATTCGCTCTACCGCGAGAAGTCACTTGAGCGAGGTTCCATCCTCGTCTTCGGCTGCGAGACGAAGGGACTCCCGCAAGAGTTCACGGACGCGAACCCCGATCGATTGGTGCGCTTGCCAACATCGAGCGATGTTCGCAGCCTGAATCTCTCGAACGCAGTCGCGATCGGAGCGTACGAGGTTCTCCGACAATTGGAATGGCGGGGCGAGACACCGATGCCTTCCTAGGGAGGCGACCGCTAGGGCAGGTGCGGCATCGTGTTGGTGCCGATCAGAACTCGCACCAGCTTCCTCAGTAGCGTCCACACAGATTCCTGCACGTAAGGGAGTCCGTTTTTGCCGCAAATCGCTTCCACCCGAGGCTGGGCAAGCCGGTACTGACGCTTCGTGGGGGCCGGAAACACATGGTGCTCAATCTGGTAGTTGAGAAAACCATGGAAGAAGCGGTTCGCGAACTCACCTGTGCGTTAGTTCGCGGTCCCGACAATCTGACGGAAACCAAAGTGGCTCTTACCCTCGATCGACGAATCAAACCGAAACACGTCATCTCCCGCGTGATTCGGCACAATGATCAGATACGAATGTAGGTTGGTGATCACCTCGGCGAGAGCAGGGTCGTGAGCGCGAAGGCCCACACCGTTGGACCGATCAGCAGAAACGGCAGAGGCAGAAGAGCAAAGTGCAGCAGCACGTAGGGCAGATCGCACCGCCACCAGGTGGTTCGACCCGGGCGGCTTCAATGCGCCCGCATCGCGACACTTGGAAAAAACACCGGCTCGAAGCCCTCGTCTCAGCGCCCCTAGTGATTCTCCTTCACACGCACCATGTTGGGTGCGTAATACGCAAACTTCCAAACACACGCGACCGCTGCGACGATCGCAACTCGGATGAAGCGTGAGAGCTTGGAGTCCCGCAGCGACGCGATGTTGTGCTCCGGTTGGTCCGAGTCGTAGACCTCCCTTAGTTTGTAGTGGTGCAGAGTATTGTGTTCGTGCCGCCAAGCTTCCGGGTCGAGCCAGTCCGCCCAATCCCACCAGCGGCGCCCGCTCTTCGCGAACACACTCGATGTTAGGCGCTTCGGAACACCATCGACCTTGTCTTACCCGCGGTGCAAGACGTGATGACCGATCATCGTCCAGCGGGCGAAAGTGCCAGTTTTGATCGCGAGCGCTGAGGGCGCGCTGGCGAAGATCCAGGCGGTGTCCCAGCCCAATCGCCGTCGCGGACCGCACGACGAGTTCCACCCGCGTCAGATGCGCGACATCGGGGTCACCGGCGTCGGCTTCGAAGTCTTTGCGGAGGTCATTGAGATCCCGCTCAAGTCCGTCGAGGTCGACCTCGAGCATGGGGTGTCTTCGTGTGGTACTCACGGAGACCGAATCTAGCGCGCAACTCGCTCTGCATCTTGTCTCACGTGGTACGTGCGGAAGCGCCCAGTCACTACGCCCTCGCACGACTATCGGTGTGGCAATGGACGGTACTTCATGGAAGTACCGTCCCTCTTGGCACCGTCTGTTATGCTCCGTCCCGACCCCACCCTTGCCCCCCCGAACACCAACGACCGATCAACCTCAGCGCATCGTCCACTGCAAGGACGCGATCCCGTGGCTTGAAGAGCACGGACCAGTCGAGGGCGCCTCGGTAATCACCTCTTTGCCGGACGTGTCCGGTCTACCTAAGCTAAGTCTCGACGAGTGGAAGGCGTGGTTCGTGGGTGCTGCTGAGCGCTGCGTAAACGCGACCCCCGACGATGGCGTAACCATCTTCTATCAGACCGACATCAAGGTCGATGGCGTATGGGTCGATAAGGGCTATCTTTGCCATAAGGCGGCCGAGGCAGCAGGCGCTGAAATGCTCTGGCACAAGATCTTTTGCCGGTGTGAACTTGGGGAGCCCGCGTATGGCCGGCCTGGTTACACCCACTTGCTCTGCTTCTCGCGAGGAGTGCGCGATGTCGTGGCTCGCTCGTATCCCGACGTTTTTTCGTCGACTGGTGAAATGACGTGGTCGCGGGCCATGGGACTCGATGCCTGCGATCTCGCCTGCCGCTACGTCCAGTCCCACACGAACTCGCTCACGATTCTCGATCCGTTCTGCGGAAAGGGGTCGGTGCTCGCCGCAGCGAACAAGCGCGGGCTCGACGCGGTCGGGGTGGAGGTGTCGAAACGCAGGGCGCGCAAAGCTCGAGGCCTCACGCTCTAGACGGGTCGCTGTGGAGGGACTCCTCTGATTGGGAACCGCTCCGGACGAACTTGCCTGGACGGAACGGTGTCCGTGGGGACCAGCCTGAACGGACCGGTCTCCATGGGGACCAGCCTGAACGGACCGGTCTGAACTAACCGGTCAGCAAGGGGTCCCAGGGTCGAAGACATCATGCTCAATCGCGTTCGACATGACGCAATTCGTGGCCGTGCCGCAGCGGAGTTGTCGATTCGCGCGCCACCGTGGACACTGCTCGAGCCTATGTCACTGATTTACCGCGTACTTCGTACGAGCCTTCGTGCCGCGATCGACCTCTACTTCGTCGAAGTGCACGCGACCGGACTCGAGAATATTCCAGATGAGGGGCCCGTGCTTTTCGCAGCGAATCACCCGAACTCGCTGATGGATGCGGTCCTTCTCTCGATGAAGACGAAGCGCCAAGTGTGCTTCCTAGGCCGCTCTGGCCTCTTCTCAAATCCGGTTTCCAACTACCTCCTCAATTCGGTCGGGGTGATTCCGGTCTATCGCCGCGGCGACGATCCAAAGGACATGGGGAAGAACCAGGACACGTTCCGCCGCGCCTACGAGGTCCTCCGAGACGGCCGAACGATTGGCATCTTTCCCGAGGGCCACAACTCGAAAGAGCACCATGTCGGCGAATTCAAAACCGGAGTCGGACGGATCGCGTTAGGTGCGGAAGAGAGTGCGGACTGGCAACTGGGCCTCGTCGTCGTTCCCGCTGGCCTGAGCTACGAAAACCGCGACGCATTCATGTCCGCCGCGCTGATCCGTTTCGCGCCAGCAATTCCGGTGCAGCAGTACCAGGACAAACACGCGGCTGACCCACGTGTCGCGGTCACTGAGCTCACGGAGCGAGTCGGACACGCGATACGAACCCAAGCACTGCACATCACAGACGATAGGCTGAAGGACCTTACCAGCCAGCTCTGGGACATCGCAGGGGCGCGGTTATTGAGCCGGTACTTGGCTGACGACGTGGTCTCGATCCGTCCAAGATGGCGCGGCTTGGTGGATCAGATGCGCTCGACAGTCGAAGCCCGTCCCGAGATTGATGGCTTGTTCGAGGCCAAACGCGAGCTCGCGGACGCTCTAGAACGCATCCGCGTCGAGCATCCGCGCGACTGGATGCTGCTCCGCAATGCATCACAGCGGCATATCGATCACATCAATCAGCTCCAACTGCGAGATGAAGTCTTCCAGCGAGACCCTTCGACGACGCGAGCGTCAATGGAGCGTATCAAACGAACAGCATACGCGCTCGCATTCGGTCCGCTGGCTGGCTGGGGCTTCGTCACAAACGTCATTCCCTACCAAGCGATCAAACAAATCTCTCTCTTGCGGAAAGATGAAGCGATGCGAGCGATCACCGGAGCCGGCGTTGGCGTTACGCTCGGTCCCGGCCTCTACGCGCTCCAGGGATACCTTCTGTGGCGTATTACTGATTCGATATGGTTCACCGTACTCGCGTCACTTTCGATGATCCCCTCCGGGTTCTTCTTCCTGCGGTATCGGTCACAGCTGGCCAAGTACCGCGACCGAATCTTCGCACGCGTGCTCTTCCGCACCCGAAGAGGCGCCGTCGAGCAGGTCTTTTCAGAGCGGTCGGCACTGGTCGAGCGCCTTGAGTCGCTGCTAAACCAATCGGAAACAGAGGCGCTGATTGCGACCTCCAGCGAGCTGCCGGTCGAGTAGCCGCGCGGAGACAGAGGGCGCAGCCGGCTACCACGCTCAGCACTCAGACTTTAGGTACGACGCCGCGGTTGAGACAGAGCGGCTGAGACAGAGCGGCTGAGACAGAGCGGTTGAGACAGCGCGCAAAGCCGCCCCAAACCGGCCATATCTTACCGCTTAATGAGTATATCGGCGTCTTACAGACAACTTTTGGCCGCCTAATGCGTGTCAGAAAGGAAGAGACTAGCCAGCCCCAAACTTCCGTTCGACGCTCAGCCTGAGCCTGACTCGGTAGAACATGCCCGTTTCATCGATTTCATTTACGCCAAACAACTACCGGCCATATCTTACCGCTTCCAGCCATAAAACGGCACCAAGCGGTAATAATTGTCTTATTCAATTGACTTCAATAACGCCTCGCCTGTCACAATCGAAGCGGCACTCTGTGCGCGTATTGCCGAGATACGCCTCGCTCGGAATGTACCGCAGGCTCTTTTGGCCAAACGAGCGGGGGTCTCCGAACGCACAATCCGGCGAATGGAAGCCGGCGAAGGGGTATCACTCAACACATTCCTGCGAGTGCTGAGCGCCCTTGGGATTCCACACGCTCTTGAGGACCTGTTGCCGGATCCGTCTGTCCGTCCTGTCGGGCGGCTCGAAAGCGGCACCGAGAGGAAGCGAGCGAGCCCACAATCGGGTCCACTCACTATGGACGAGTGGGCGTGGGGAGACCGCGAGGTCGACGATGACTAGCGCGCGGGTCAACCTTTGGGGAACCACCGTCGGCGCAGTGATGTGGGTTCCAGACCGTGAGCTCGGCGTCTTTCAGTTCCAGCCCGATTTCCTCACCAGCGGCATCCAGCTCTCGCCTCTGATGATGCCCCTGGCAGAGTTTCCCTATGAATTCCCTGCGCTGCCGCGAAACACATTTAAGGGACTACCCGGACTGCTCGCCGACTCACTTCCAGACAAGTACGGCAATGCGGTCATCGACGCATGGCTCGCCGAGCAGGGACGAACGGCCGCCAGCTTCCACTCGGTGGAGCGCCTCTGCTACCTGGGCTCGCGAGGCATGGGAGCTCTCGAATTCGAGCCACAGACGATCGGCCCACCCAGTCGTGCCGGGGTGGTCGAAGTAGACGCTCTGGTAGCGCTGGCGAACCGAGTTCTGGACGAGCGGAGCGAGGTAGGTGGGGCGTTCCGTGGTTCCGTGGTTCCGATGACCGAAAGACGATCGAAGACATCATCCGTGTGGGCAGCTCCGCCGGTGGTGCTCGCGCAAAAGCGATTCTCGCGTGGAATCCCCAAACGGACGAATTCTGTTCGGGTCAGGTCGAGGCTGCCGACGGCTTCGAGAATTGGCGCGTGAAGTTTGACGGAATTTCAAACAATCGCGACAAGGAGATCGCGGACCCGCAAGGCTACGGATGCATCGAATTCGCCTACTATTTGATGGTCCGAAAAGCCGGCATCGACATGACGCCGTGCCGCCTTCACGAGGAGGGAGGTCGCGCACACTTCATGACGAGACGATTCGACCGAACGGCAAGCGGCGGCAAGCGGCACATGCAATCGCTCGGCTCCATCGCCCACTTCGACTACAACCAGCCGGCAGCCTACTCGTATGAGCAAGCGATCGACGTCATTCGTCGGCTGCGCCTCCCGTTCCCCGCGATCGCAGCCCAAGTACGCCGCGCGATCTTCAACGTGGTCGGGCGTAATCAAGACGACCACGTGAAGAACATCGCGTTCCTCATGAACAGACGCGGAGAGTGGAGCCTCTCTCCGGCATTCGACGTCTCGTTCAACTGGAACCCCAGCGGCGCCTGGACGGGCAAACACCAGATGAGCTTGCGCGGAAAACGCGACGACTTCGAATCAGACGACCTGCTCGAGTTCGCCCTGTGGGCGGGCGTCAAGAAGGCGGCCGCCAAGCGTATGCTGGACGAGGTCTACGACGCAGTCCGCGCATGGCCGAGGTTCGCCGAGGAGGCGGGTGTCACGGCCGATGCGATCAAGCGAATCGCGGCGCTGCATCGCTTGCCGTGAGCGTGGTTCACGCGAGGTCACTGCACCGCTAAGGCTTCAGAAAGCCCACGTAGAACCGCACCACTCCGACGGGCTGAACTCGATGGAGCTGCTCCGGGACGATCACCGCTGAGTCACCAGCGGTCAGCGCGGTTTCCTTCGTTCCGACTGCGTAGAGAAGCTGGCCCTCTACGACGGTCACGACGCCCCAAACACCACGCCGCGTCTTGTGGTCGCTCAAGAGGCCTTTCGGAACCGACAACTCCGTGAACACCGTGGTGCGTTTGTACTCAAGGACCCCATCAGGGAGCTCGGCGTGGTCACACCGCACGCAGTTCATCTCGCGGCCCAGCATCTTCGCCCTGCCCTCTTCTGACTGTGTCCATGGACGGTCGTCAAAGGGCGGGTTGTGGCGGACATGGCGCCCGTGATGGCAGTCGAGGTCGGCGACCATATCGCCCACCTCATCAAGGTGGAAGCCGGTGATAGTACGGTTCAATGCTAGTTCACGCCGCGTTTAGCCAGTGTACCAAACAATATGGTACTTCTTCTTGCCTGAACGCAGAACCAAACTTGACTCGGACGCGAGGTCAGCGGCGGTGACAAACTTGTCCTCTCCAACCTTGGAGTTGTTCAGGTTCGCTCCGCCTTGCTTCAGCAGTCGACGGGCCTCGCCTTTCGACGCGACCACAGTCTCAGCGAGAAGGTCGACGATAGCGATGCCCTCACCGTCGAGTTCGCTGCGGAGACGTTCGCTGGACGGAACATCCGCAAAGATGGAGCGTAGCTCCTTGTCGGTGAAGCCGCTGATCTCGCCACCAAAGAGCACATTTGTAGCCTTCAAAGCAGACTCTAGTCCCGCCTCGCCATGCACAATTCGAGTAACCTCTTCCGCGAGGCGCTTCTGACCGATTCGTTTGTATGTCGCCTCACTGTGCTCGGCGACGACGGCCTCGATCTTCTCGATCGAGAGGAACGTGAAGACCTTCAGCCACTTCTCGACGTCCGCGTCCTCTACCTGAATCCAGTACTGGTAGAACTCGTAAGGCGAGGTCAGCTCGGGATCGACCCAGATCGCGTTGCCGGCCGACTTCCCGAACTTCTCACCGGAAGCGGTGGTCATGAGTGGGCAGGTGATCGCGTAGACGCGCTCGCCGAGCATCTTGTGGGTGAGGTCACAGCCAGCGGTGATATTGCCCCACTGATCGTTGCCGCCCACCTGGACCTGACAATTCATCTCCCGACGCAGGTGCATGAAATCATAGCCCTGCAACATCTGGTAGCTGAACTCGGTGAACGTGATGCCTTGCTCACGGTTGTCGAGCCGACGTTTCACGGATTCCTTCGCGATCATCGAGTTGACCGTGAAGTACTTACCGACCTGGCGCAGCCATTCAATGAACGAGAACTTACCGATCCAATCATGGTTGTTCACCATGACAGCCTCGCTCGGCCCAGCGCCGAAATCGAGGTAGCCGGAGAGTTGATCGCGCAGTCCTTCGCAGTTCTTGGCCACGTGCTCGGGCGTGAGCAACTGCCGCTCGGAGTCTTTGCCAGACGGGTCACCGATCATGCCGGTCGCGCCGCCTACAACGGTGATCGGGCGATGCCCCAGCTTCTGCAGGTGAGCGAGCATCATCACGGGGAAGAGGTTCCCGATGTGGAGACTCTCAGCCGTCGGGTCGAAGCCACAGTAGACGGTAACGGCGCCCTTCTCGAAGAGCTCTTCAAGCTCATCTCGGTGCGTGACCTGTTGCACGAGGCCGCGGGCCTCAAGCTCTTGGAGTGCTGTACGTGTCGCCATTATCGGACCGTCCATCCGCCCTTGGCGGAGTCATCGGGGTTCACAAGCTGTAGCCCATCGTCGTCCGGGCCGGACATCGCGAGTAGCATGCCTTCAGACACGCCGAAGCGCATCTTCCGAGGCTTGAGATTCGCCACCACAACCACGCGTTTTCCTACGAGAACGCTTGGGTCGGGATACGCGCTTCGGACACCGGCGAATACGTTGATTCGTTTGCCGCAGTGCACGGTCAGTTGAAGCAGCTTGTCTGCTTTTTCGACCGTCGTCGCCGCTTCGATGACACCGATCCGAAGATCGACCTTCGCGAAGTCGTCGAACGTAATCTCGTCACCAAAATCAGTGACCGCGAGCGAGTGGTCCGGCGTGTCGGTGATGGTCGAGTCCTCGACCAGCGCGTCGACCGCGCTCATGTCGATACGGGTCAAGAGATGCTCCGCCGGGTCAGTGACCTTGGCGGGACGCCACGAGGCCACGCTGTGCTCCGCCGTCAGGTCTTCAAGGCCGAGGCATGTCGCGTAGCGCTGAACCAGCTTTGGGACGACCGGCAAGAGCGCGTGCATGATCGCGGTTGTACCGTGCAACGCTGCTGCGCAGACCCGACGCGCCTTGGCCTCGTCGGTCTTACGCAACGCCCACGGCTCCGACGCTTGGTAGAACTCGTTGAGTTCGACCGACGCATCGACGATCTCGCGCACCGCGTCACGGAAGTTCCAGCCCTCGTAGCCGACGTTCGCACGCTCCAAGTGAGCATGTGCGCTGGCGACGACCGGGAACTCGCTCGGATCAAACTCGGCGACCTCACCGTCGAAGAACTTGGTGATGAACTTGATCGTTCGGCTCGCCAAGTTGACGATCTTGTTGAGCAGATCGGCGTTCACGCGGTTGACGAAGTCCTCAAACGAGAGGTCCAAGTCGTCCACCTGATTGCTAAGCTTCGACGCGTAGTAGAAGCGGAGGTACTCGGGATCGAGGTGATCGAGGTACGTGCTCGCCTGGATGAACGTTCCGCGAGACTTCGACATCTTGCGGCCGTTGACCGTCAGCATGCCGTGTACCTGCACTCGGCTCGGCGTCTTCAACTCGGCGGCTTTAAGCATCGCCGGCCAAAAGAGCGTGTGGAAGTAGATGATGTCCTTGCCGATAACGTGGATGATCTCCGCGTCGGAGTCAGGACCCCACCAATCCATCCAATCGAGGCCGTTCGCGTCCGCGTAATGTTTGCTCGCCGCGATGTAGCCAACAGGCGCGTCCAACCAGACATAGAAGTACTTGCCGGGCTCGCCCGGGATCTCGAAGCCGAAGTACGGGGCATCGCGAGAGATGCACCAATCTTCGAGCCCGCCGTCGAGCCACTCGTTGACGAAGTTGCGGACCGACTCTTGCGGCAAGCCCACATCGCGCCACTCGCGCAGGAAGCCCGTGAACTCCTTCAGCGTCACGTAGAGGTTCTCGGTCTCGCGCATGACCGGAGTTTGACCGGTGTGAACATCAAAGGGGTTCACGAGGTCTGTCGGCTCGTAGGTCTTACCGCACACTTCGCAGACATCGCCGTACTGGTCCTCGGCGTTGCAATCTGCGTTGGGGCACTGCCCCTTCACCATTCGGTCGCTGAGGAAGCGGCCCATGGCCTCGCTGTAGAACTGCTCCTTTGTCCGCTTGGTGATGTAGCCTGCGTCTTTGAGCTTTCCGTAGATGAACCCAGCCAGTTCCTCATTCTCCGGCGAGTGCGTCGTGTAGTACTCGTCGAAGTGAATGCCGAACTTGCGGAAGTCGGTGGTGTGGCTCTTCCAAACGCTGTCGATCAGTTCCTGGGGAGTGATGCCCTGCGCCTGTGCCTTGAGCTCAATCGCGGTTCCGTGCGTATCGTCGGCGCAGACATAGGTAATGTCTGTGCCGATCATGCGGTGGTAACGAGCGAACATGTCCGTCTGCAGATACTCCACCAAGTGACCCAAGTGGATCTGCCCGTTGGCGTACGGCAGCGCGGATGTGAGGAGGATGCGGCGCGGCGCGCCAGATTCTTGTTGGCTCATAGCAATTTCCTGGGCAGCAGGGCCGTGCTCGCTACCACGATCGGGAGCGGTTGCGAACCGAGAACCGGCGTGATTCGAGTTCTCCTGCGCGCGCGATTCACCCCCTGGGCGACGTTCTCAGGCGGCCTAGACAACGTTCTGACTCGGCGGGAGAGGGAACTCCAGGCGAACCTCGAACGCTCCGGACCCCACGAGTAGTTCGAGCCACGCGCACGCCGCGGTGAACCTGTGTTCGCTACCTGCCGATTCGCTGCGGGATCCGACGAGACGTTGGAGCCAATCGTGTGAGAGCAGCATTTAGGCGGGCTGCGACAGGACATAGCGCACGCGTAGGGCTTGACAGCAACTAACGTCGATCCCTAATCTACAAAGGCAGTTTATTGCTTTGATTTCAGACACTTTCCGCGCATTATGGTTCGCTCAGTCACGGTCACAATTGCTGGTCAAAAGCTGAGTCTCCGTACGGACGCGTCAGACGCCGAGTTGAGAGAGCTGACCGACCTGCTGAATGAGCGGGTTTCGGCAATCCGAACCGGTGCTGGGTCGGCATCGCCGGCCAAGGTTCATCTCCTTACCGCGCTCTCCCTTGCGGACGATCTTCGTCAGACGAGATCGGAGTTGGAGCGAATGAAGAGCCTCGTGACGTCGCACGCCCAAGGTGCGTTGGATTTCCTTGAAGAAGATGCATCCGTCGGATGACCCGGACCTGATAAAGACTGAGCTTCGCACGACATTTAGAAACCAGCGCCGAGCGCTGACGAAGTCTCAAGTCGAAGGGGCGTCCAAAGGGGCCGCCCAACAACTCCGCACCCTCCTCGGGTCAGCGGGTGTTGTCGGTTTTTATGCCGGTGTTCACGGAGAAATCTCCGTTCAGCCCGAAGAACTCGGTGTCGATAGCCCAGCGTTTCCCAGGGTCGAAGGACCCGGGGAAATGACCTTTCGTGACGCCGTCACCGGCCTCACGCCCGGCGCGCATGGCATCCCTGAGCCGGACTCATCTGCGCCGCAGATCGACGCCGATACGCTCGATGCGCTGCTCGTCCCAGGCGTTGCCTTCACTCGCTCCGGCGTCCGTCTCGGACAAGGTGGCGGGTTCTATGACCGATTTATCCCGAAGATGCGGCCGGACGCGCCGCGTATCGGACTCTGCCACAGCTGGCAGGTCGTCGACGACCTCCCTGCTGAGCCCCACGACGTGAGGGTCACCCACGTCGTTACTGAAAAAGAAACGTTCGTCACCGGCGCCTAGCCGGGACTGGAGAAACTATGGATATCGTAATTGCCGTCGTCGCCGGGCTCGTTGGAGCCGGTGCCGGTGTACTCGCCGGGAAGTCCGGCAAGGCTAAACAGCTAGGAGCTGCGCAGTCGGAGGCCGAAGACGAGGCCCGCAAGCGCGCGACAGAGCTCACGCGCGCCGCGGAGGCGGAAGCCGAGTCGATTCGAAAGAAGGCTGAGCTTGAGGCCGATCAGCTGAAGCTCAAAGCTGAGAAGGATTCCGATCGGCAGATGCAGGACCGCCGCAGCGAGATGGATAAGCTCGACTCCCGGCTCTCCAACCGCGAGTCAAAGCTCGACGAGCGCACTTCGGATCTCGACCGCCGCCGCAACGAAGTCGCAAAGGAAGAGAAGGACATCCAGAAGGAGGCGCAGTCCATCAGCGACCGAAAGCGAAGCGTCGACGAGCGCCAGAGCGAGCTAGAAACCAAGCTCGCTGAAATCGCTGGCCTGAGCCGAGAAGACGCTAAGAACCAGATCATCGAGGCGATCACAGACGAGGCTCGGGTCGACGCAGCGAAAGCGGCACGGGAGATCGAAGAGTCCGCCCTCAACGAAGCAGAGAAGCGAGCCAAGAAGGTCCTCGCCGTCACGATCCAGCGATACGCTGGAGAGTACGTGACCGAGCGCACCGTCTCAGTCGTGAACCTGCCTAGTGACGACATGAAGGGCCGGATCATCGGCCGCGAGGGTCGAAACATCCGCGCGCTCGAAGCCGCCACAGGCGTCGACTTCATCGTCGACGACACCCCGGAAGCGATCATTGTTAGCGCGTTCGATCCGGTCCGCCGGGAGATCGCCCGACTCTCGCTTGAGCGCCTCATGGCGGATGGCCGAATCCACCCGAGCCGCATCGAAGAGGTCGTTAAGAAGACCACGAAGGAGATTGACAAGGTCTGTAAGGAGGCCGGTGAGCAAGCCGCCTTCGAGCTCGGCTTGACCGGTCTTCACCCGGAGATCATCCGAACGATGGGCCGCCTGAAGTACCGCTTCTCGTACGGCCAGAACATCTGGGGACACAGCATCGAGGTTGGATTCCTGTGTGGCCTGATGGCTGGCGAACTGGGCCTCAACGTCAAGCTCGCGCGACGGGCTGGGTTCCTCCACGACCTCGGAAAGGCGCTGCCTCAGTCCGAGGAAGGTGGTCATGCAATCACCGGCGCGAACTTCATCAAGAAGTACGGCGAGGACGACCTCATCGTGAACGCGGTCGGCGCTCACCACGAGGAGATCAAGCCCGCCAGCGTCATCGCTCACCTAGTCATCGCGGGAGATGCGCTTTCCGGTGCACGACCCGGCGCTCGCCGCGAGAATCTCCAGTCCTACGTCAAACGACTTGAAGACCTCGAGCGCATCACGCTCTCCTTCCCGGGAGTGCAGAAGTGCTACGCCGTGCAAGCGGGCCGCGAAGTGCGAGTTGTGGTGGCAAACGATAAGGTCAACGATGACCAAGCGCGCCTCCTCTCTCGCGATATCGCCCGCAAGATCGAGGATGAGCTGACCTACCCAGGCCAGATCACCATTACCGTGATCCGCGAAGTACGGGCCTCCGAAATCGCTCGCTAGCGAACCTCCCACCGTGGGCGATAACCAAGCGACCTGCTAAGGCTCTGGGAGACTAACTCCCAGAGCCTTATGCGTCGTACCAACCGCCTCTTGTTTGCCTCGGCTCTGCTCGTCGCGGCTCCCGCGGCGGCTCTGCCGTCAACCCTCTCTTCGACCGACACGGACGACGACGCGACGATAACGCTTTCGACGATCGACGCGTCGATCATCGGAGACTCTCGAACGCCCTGTGCCTTGGAGTTCTCCGACGCAGGCTCTGAGGTCGTCTTCTCCGACGGGGACTCGATCTACATCGCAGTTTGGGAAGACGACGTCGTGGGTGACGAACTCATTTGGGAAACGCGGATCAACATCTCTTCTGAGATGCTGGTCGACGGTGCTTACAGCGCGGCCTTCGACTGCTCGGCCGACTTCGGTGAGGACGGCGCCGGCGGGGAACTCGAAATCTACGCCGAGGCGACTGTCACCAAAGACGAGTGCGGAACCTTTTGTCGCTATGACGTGCCGACCACTGCGAACCTCGATGTGCTCGAAGTGATCGACGACGGGGCGGAGGAGGATGACGTTCCCGACGACGCCTCTCTGTTACTCATCGGCCGCACTGATGGGCTCGTGCTCGCGGACCAGGACAACTTCGCAGTTATCTTGCTCGAACCTGCGCGGGTCGAGGTGACCGTGCACGCGATCGACGCGCACGGTCCTGTCGCGGTCACCCTCGAGACGCCCGGCGGCGAACGGCTCGTCGAGGGAGTCCGCGGCGCGGAGTCCATCGTCTTCACTTCCGGCGCGTTCACGACGGGAACCTACTTCCTGACACTGCAGCCATCCGCACGCCCAGACTACGCGTTTTACGACGTCTCTTTCACAATGGACGTGGGGGTCTGCGAGGATGGAGCGAGTCAGGACGAGATCTGCGGTGCCTGTGGGACTCGTTCCAGAGGCTGCGTGGACGGTGCCTGGACTCCATGGGCCGAGTGCGGCGATGAGGGTGTCT
>JBLHWZ010000079.1:0-20103 GCA_047629415.1 Bradymonadia bacterium
ACGTGATGGTGGCCACAGGCGTTGATGCAGCCTGACATCTTGAGTTCGAGCGGCCCGAGATCATAGACGTAATCGACTTCGTCGAAGGTCTTGTTCAGGTTGTCAGCGATCTCCAACGAACCTGCGTTCGCGAGCGAGCAGAAATCGAGCCCTGGGCAGCAAATCATGTCGGTGACTGTGCCAATATTCGCGGTCGCGAGCTTGGCCGCATTCAGCTTCTGCCAGACCTCTAGAAGCTCACGCTCTTCAATATCTGCGAGCACCATGTTTTGCCGGTGCGTCGTTCGGACTTGGCCAAAGCTGTGCGCGTCGGCGATATCCGCGACGACTTCCATTTGCTCGTCTGTAATGTCGCCTGGCGCAATGTCTGGTGCCTTCAAGGAGATGTGCACAATCCGGTAGCCCGGCACCTTATGTGGGGCAGTGTTGTACTTGAGCCAGCGCTTGAACGCAGTTGGTTGCTCCGCCGCGGGCGGGACCCCGACTGAGGCGGCGGAAGCGTCGTAGGCCGGAGGAGCGAAGTACGCCGTGACCCGATCGATCTCGGCTTGGGTCAACTCCAGCGCGCCCTCCTTAATCCGTACCCATTCTTCATCCACGCGCTTCGCGAACTCTTCGACGCCGAGTTTACGGACGAGGATCTTGATTCGAGCACGGTACTTGTTCTTTCGGTCTCCGCTCAGATTGTAGACTCGAAGGATCGCCTCGCAGTACGAGATGATGTCCTCTTTCGAGACCCAATCGGAGACTACGGGGCCGACGATTGGCGTACGACCTAAGCCGCCGCCGACGTAGACCTTGAATCCGATGACGCCGTCTTCGTTCGGCACCAGGCGCAGCCCGATGTCGTGGTAGGCGACTGCTGTCCGGTCGGTGGTTGCGCCCGTGACCGCGATCTTGAACTTGCGCGGGAGGTAGGCGAATTCTGGGTGAAACGTCGACCACTGGCGGAGAATCTCGCACCATGGTCGCGGATCCTCGAGTTCGTCAGCGGAGACGCCAGCGAATTCGTCGGAGCTGATATTCCGGATGCAGTTGCCGCTTGTCTGGATGGCGTGCATCTCGGAGTCGGCAAGGTGCTGCAGGATGTCCGGGGTGTCCTCGAGTTCCGGCCAGTTGTACTGCATGTTCTGGCGGGTCGAGACGTGGCCGTAGCCCTTGTCGTACTTGCGCGCGATCATCGCGAGCGTACGAAGCTGCTTGGCCGAGAGCAATCCATAGGGGATCGCGACCCGCAGCATGTACGCATGACGCTGCATGTAGAGTCCGTTCTGCAGCCTCAGCGGGCGGAACTGTTCTTCGCTCAGCCGACCATCCAGCCGCCGCTCGACTTGTCCGCGAAACTGCTGGACTCGCTCATTAACGATGGTGTGGTCGTAGTTGTCGTATTGATACATGAATTCAGTCAGGAATTAGCCGACCGCGGACGCAGCCACGTCCACCGGTAGAGTGTTGGTTTGGTGGAGACCCAGAATCTGGTCCCGAACGGCGACGACATCGCCAAGCACGATGGTCGCTGGCGTGGGCAATCCGGCTTCCCGGACAAGCTCCGCGATCGTGCCGACAGTCCCGGTAACGACCGCTTGTCTGTCGGTCGTGGCAGCCGAAACGACAGCCATTGCCCGACTCAGCGGCACGCCCGCCGCCTCGATTTCTTCTACGATCTCTTCGATGCGGCCCAGGCCCATAAGAAACACGACGGTTCCGCCGGCCGCCGACAGTCGCCGCCAAGTCACATGCAGCGGAGTACCGTCAGCCGAGGCTCCGCGACCCGTGACGACCGAGAAGTGAGTGGCCACGCCTCGGTGGGTGACCGGAATCATCGCGGCAGAGGCCGCGGCGATCGAGTTGGAGATTCCCGGAACAAGCTCAACCTCCACGCCATGTTCGGCGAGAAAAGCCGCCTCCTCTCCGCCCCTCCCAAAGACGAACGGATCGCCGCCCTTGAGGCGTACGACCGAGTTTCCGTCGAGCGCCTCACGCAGGAGTAATCGGTTGATCACCTCTTGCGACGTGTGACGTCCTCCTCCGATTTTGCCGACGTTGATCAGCCGGCTTCCGGCCGCGAGTTGGAGGACGCCCTCGCCCACAAGGTTATCGTAGAGCACGACGTCGGCCGAGCGAAGCCTGCGGAACGCACGTACGGTGAGCAGATCCGGATCGCCCGGGCCTGCCCCGACAAGTGCGACGCGCCCTCGGGAAGGCTCTGCTATGGTGGTGGTTCGAGTCATAGTTCGGTTGCTCACTGGGAGCGCAACGGCCGAAAAAACACCGCTCTCAAACGAGGGCGATAGAGAAGAAGTAAGTTTCTTTAGTGATTGGGTCAAGAATGAAAATGATGCCGTCCTGGATCGATCGCGATCTCCCTACGCCCCGTCTCATTGCTAAAAAGACTGCCGATAACCCAGCCTTGTACTGGATCTCAGCGCTCGTCTTCGTTTGCGGATCCGCGCTGACCAGCTGCGGTGACATTGGCTCAGAAAGCACAGAACCTGAATCGGATGCAACGACCGACGCGGGAAGCAATACAGATCAAGACACCGTACAAGACACACTTATCGACACTGAATCCGATGCCGACACAGCTATCGACACACCGGAAGATGTTGAGTCCGACACTGTAGAATCTATCAATCCTGCGGAACGCGGCTCATATGAAGTTGGGTATCTGACGACTGAGCTGACCTACGACCGTCCCGATAATGGGGAAGTCCGCACCCTGCGGACCGCCGTCTGGTACCCAACCGAGGCCACCGAGGGCGACCAGCCCTTCTACTTCGGCGTCTTTCCGCGACAAAACGTATGGGAGGATTCCGAGCCCGCGCCGGTGACCGACGCTCCAGTGCTTGTCTACTCCCACGGTCACTACGGGTACGCCGAGGCCAGCCCCGAGTTGGTCGAGCACTTCGCGAGCCACGGCTGGATTGTCATCGCTCCCGACCACACTGGGAACACGACGGCGAACAATGGCCAGCCTCGCGACACCGCTATCTACCACCTGCGCTCGACCGATCTCTCGGCCGCTCTCGACTGGCTCGAGGCGCTACCAAGCGATCACCCGCTGATCGGAATGCCGTCCGACCGCATCATCGCAGCGGGTCATAGCTACGGCGGATACACCACCCTGACCGCGTGCGGCGCGAGCTTCTCCGAGGAGCGCTTGGATGGCTGCCCGGAGGACGGGGGCGACTTCTGCTCCTCTTTTGACGACACCCAACTCGCGATCTTCGAGGCTGGCGTTCGAGACGACCGAATTCGAGCGGGCATCCTCATGGCCGCTGGCAACTTCGGGGAGCTGGGTGCGGCCGGCGTCCGCGATGTCGAGACGCCGCTCCTTCAGCTGACCGGCGGGATGGACTTGGATGTTACCAACGAAGCAAACGGTGACCCTATCTGGGCAGCGCTGCCTGAGGGCGACCATGTCCGGGTTAATCTCCCACGCGGTTGTCACCAGACCTTCGCTGTCGGCTGCGGCCTCCCTGGCGAGCTGAACACGCAGGTCGGGTTCGAGATCGTGAACACCTACGCGCTCGCTTTCGGCCTCCGATGGGCCGAGGAGATTCTGGAGATGGACGCGATTCTCAGTGGCGAAACGGTCGTGAATGCGGACGAGGTCGAGCTGTCGGTAAAGTAGCTACCAACGATGACGCGAATGGGCGTTCGTTGTAAGACGCCGACCGCACCCATGGTGAGCCAATGCATGCAATAACGATCAACTCCGACGAACGCCGCACGTTGCGCTGGGCGGAGACAGAAGACCCCTCAATTGCACCCGATCAGGTCCTGGTGCGAGCTCATGCGACCGCGCTGAATCGGGCTGACTTGCTTCAGCGCCGAGGACGCTATCCGGTCCCACCCGGCGCTTCTCAGATCCTCGGGCTGGAGGTCGCCGGTGTTATCGAGTCGGTCGGAGATTTAGTCGAGGGCTGGCAAGTCGGCGATCGGGTTTGCGCCCTTCTCGAAGGTGGCGGGTACGCAGAGCGCGTCGCTGTCGACGCGTCGATGCTCCTGCCAATCTCTGAGAACCTGTCATTCACGGACGCGGCCGCCCTCCCCGAGGTGTTCTACACTGCGTACCTCAACGTGTTCCTGGAGCCCGAGCTCGCAAAGGGGGAGACGGTGCTGGTTCATGCGGCAGGGTCGGGAGTCGGCACCGCCGCGCTCCAGCTTTGCAGGCTCTTTGGCCACCGTGTGTTCGCCACCGCGAGCGCAGCAAAACTCCCGTTCGCGACCGAGCTCGGTGCCTCTGTTGTGATCGACCGCCAAACGCAGTCCTTCCGAGAGATCGTCATCGAGGCCACCGATGGCCGCGGCGTAGACGTCATCTTGGATCCTGTGGGCGGCTCGTACCTCGTGGACAACATCAAGGCGCTCGCCAAACGTGGCCGCTTGGTAAACATCGGCCTGCTTGGTGGGGCCAAGGCGGAGCTCCCGCTCGGGCTGCTTCTCACCCGCCGCCTTCGCGTACTCGGCTCTGTTCTCCGCTCTCGTAGCCGAGCCGAGAAGGTCGAGATCACCGAGGCCCTTCGAACTCGAGTATGGCCTCACTTCGCTACAGGGGAGCTACACCCGGTCGTACACTGCGTGCTTCCGATCGCTGAGGCCAACGAGGCACACGATCTGCTGGCATCAAACGCCACCACCGGCAAAGTGGTGTTGTCGATCGCATGACCTACCGCTCGCTCCAGCTTGCGGTCTGTGTGTGGTTCGCAGTGCTCGCCTGCTGCACCGCCCCGGAAGCGCCAGTCGCCCCTGCCGTCGGAGAAGGCTCGGCAGCCCTTGTTGAAGGCTCCGGTAGCATCGGCGACCCAGGTTGCGCCTCTGACAACGACTGTCAGGATGGCACCTGCGTCGGTGGCCAATGTTTCGCTGATCCGTGTGCTGACGGCACGAGGAACGGCGACGAAGTTGATGTGGACTGCGGCGGACGCTGCGCTCCTTGCTCGGACGGGTCATTCTGCCGCGACGCACGCGACTGCCAGAGCACGCTCTGCCGCCGAGACCGATGCCTTGCGCCGACCTGTCTTGATGACATCATGAACTTCGGGGAGACCGGGGTCGATTGCGGAGGACCTTGCGTCCCATGCGCCTCCGGGCTCCCGTGCCGCTCCGACGCCGACTGCGAGACTGCGGACTGCTCCGGCTACATTTGCCGTTCTCCGGGCTGCGCTGACGGCACTTTGAGTGGCGGAGAGACCGACCTGGACTGCGGCGGCCCGTGCGGGACCTGCCAAAACGGACGCGCGTGCGCAGTCGACGGTGACTGCGACTCCGAACGCTGCCTGGAAGCGATCTGCGCCGTACCGACGTGCGAAGATGCAGTGCAAAACGGTTCCGAGACTGGACTGGACTGCGGCGGCGATTGCGCGCCCTGTGAAGTTGGGGACACATGCTCCCAGCGGGCAGATTGCTCATCGCGATCGTGCTTGCAGGGAATCTGTCGGCGAGCTGCTTGCGATGACAACATCCGGAATGGCGACGAGACAGACACCGACTGCGGCGGATCATGCGATCTATGCGCAACCGCCGGTCATTGCTCGAACGGAGAGGATTGTGTCAGCCGAATCTGCTCCGACGGGAATTGCTCCGCGCCCTCCTGCACCGACGGCATCCACAACGGCGACGAAACGGATACGGATTGTGGAGGATTCTGCGGCGTCTGCTCTGTGGGACTGTCGTGCGAACTGGCGTCCGAGTGCGAAAGCGGTGTCTGCTCGGATGAGGTCTGCCGCGCCCCAAGCTGCGAGGACGGTGTTCAGGGCGGAAGCGAGACCGCGGTCGATTGCGGCGGCTCGTGCTCACCCTGCCCCCTTTCCGCAGCCTGCCACGCAGGTGATGACTGCGCGAGCGGCGTCTGCTCAGCTCACGCCTGCGAGGCCGCAACGTGCGACGATGGCGTCCAGAACTCGAATGAAACCGACGTAGACTGCGGCGACATCTGTGGTCCGTGCGCCGTAGAAGCAGCCTGCTCGGAAGATGCCGATTGCGGCACCGGTGTTTGCCGGGACGACGCCTGCCAAGCTCCGACCTGCAACGACGACGTCACCAACAACGGCGAAACCGACACCGACTGCGGCGGAGCTTGCGAGCCGTGCGACGACGAAGCCTCCTGCGCAACAAGCTCCGATTGTATGAGTCGGCTTTGCCGCGAAGGCACGTGCGTCACAGCGCAATGCGACGACGAAGTGCACAACGGCGACGAGACCGACACCGACTGCGGTGGCTCATGTCCGGCATGCACGATTGGAGAAGGTTGCGGGGACTCTCGCGACTGCGCCGAACGGGTCTGCGTCGCTGGCTTCTGTGCGGCGCCGACGTGCCGCGACGGCGCGAACAACGGCGACGAGACCGACGCGGACTGCGGAGGCTCCTGCCCCGTATGTGAGTCTGGACTGAACTGCTCGGCGCCCTCGGATTGCTCCAGCGGAGTCTGTCGCAGCGAACGGTGTCGAGAGGCAACCTGCGAAGACGCGACACTGAATGGCGATGAGACCGACGCCGACTGTGGTGGAGGCTGCTCCGATTGCGAGGATGGCGCGACCTGCCGTTCCGGCGCCGATTGCGGTTCCGGGGTCTGTCTTGGTGCGTCCTGCCGTACCTCCGCCTGCGATGATGGGGTGCAGAACGGGGCCGAGACCGGCGCCGATTGCGGAGGGGACTGCTCGCCGTGCCCACTCGGCGGCGGCTGCCGCGAGAGTACCGATTGCGCCGACGGCGTCTGTCGAGACCGCCAATGCGTCTCCCCGCGCTGTTCTGATGAGGTACAAAACGCAGCTGAGACCGACATCGACTGTGGCGGCGACTGTGCCGGCTGCACCGCAAACAGTGGCTGCAGCCGAGACGCGGACTGCGCCAGCAGCGTGTGTTCCAGTGGGTCGTGTCAGGCCCCTCGCTGCGACGACGAGACGCGGAATGGTTCTGAGGCCGACGTCGACTGCGGTGGAGAGTGCTCCGCCTGCGAGACCGATGATGTCTGCACCAGCGCTGACGACTGCCGTTCTGGAGTCTGCGCAGACGGCGGATGTCGCCTAGCCAATTGTTCTGACCGAGTGCACAACGGTAACGAAACCGACGTTGATTGCGGCGGCGATTGCCACTCGTGCGAGGCCAACGACCGCTGCCGTGAAGCCTCCGATTGTGCTGCCGGAGTTTGCAGCGAGGGCGCTTGCTCGCTCCCGACCTGCGCCGACCGAGTACAGAATGGGCAGGAAACCGACGTCGACTGCGGCGGGGCTTGCGACTCGTGCGACGTGGACGGGCGCTGCGTCTCCGGTTCGGATTGCGCGGAAGGAATCTGCATGGACGGAGCCTGCGCGCCACCGAGTTGTTTTGATGGGGTGAGCAACTCGACCGAGTCTGGAACGGACTGCGGCGGCCGTTGCGCGCCCTGTGGTACCGCGGCGGCTTGCGGCGAGCCGAGCGACTGTCGCAGTGGCGTGTGTTCAGCGAGCGTGTGCGCGGTGCCAACCTGCGAAGACTCCGTAATGAACGGAGCAGAGTCCGCCGTGGACTGTGGCGGGAACTGCGTCGCCTGCGACGCTGAGGCGGCTTGTTCGTCGTTCACAGACTGCACATCAGGGCTTTGTCTTGATGGCCAATGTGTAGAAGCACGGAGTTGTGACGAGCTCTACGCCGCCGGGAACCGCAGGTCGGGCGTGTTTGAACTCGTGCTCGAGGGACAACCGCAGCGGGTCTATTGCGAATTCGACCTGACCGAAGCGGGCTGGACGTTGCTCACGGTGAGCCGCGACGAAGATGAAGAGGCCCTAATCGGGACCGGTTTCTGCCAAAACCCCAGCGGGTCCGTCGCCTGCAAGGGGCACCTGCCAGCCGAGGCCGCCGTCCCAGGCCGAGAACTGCTTTTCCTCGACTCGGCCGCTGGCGATTGGGTAGTCCTTGCTGGCTGGTCCGACGCAGGTGGGCTCCAACGCTTCTCTGGTCAGGTGGCCGTTCCCCGAGACGCCGGCTGCGAGGCAGGTTGCGACTCGCCCCTTGATCCAGAACTCTTCGTTCGCGCGACCTCCGGATTTGCTACCCAGTTCGGATCGCTCCAGCAATGGTGGCGCTTCGGCGGGCTCTGGATCGGCAGCGGCACTCGCGCGGGTGACCCATGCGGTGCCGTGTTAGCCGCCGGCTATGAAGTGGCCCAAGGCATCTGGTCTCGATCGGATCGACTCGGTTGCGGCGCCCAAGTCTCCCGCGGCCATCTCGCGATCTACTGGCGGTAGTGGCCTAACTGGGCACCGTCTGGCACATTCCGCCGATGTTACCTTCCTACTCCGAAAAGAACGTCCCGCTTTCGCGTAAGACGACGCTCTCCGTTGGCGGCAGCGCAGGCGTGCTCGCCTCCCCGCTCACCGAGAAAGAGACGATCGATACATACCGGGCCCTGAAGGATGCTGGCACAGCGGTCTTCACTCTCGGCGGCGGCTCCAACGTACTGGTTGCAGACGCGGGCTGGGATGGCACGGTCGTTCAGAGCAACGACTACGCCATGAAGGTCCGGAACAAAGGGGATTACCAATTGGTCGAGGCAGCTGCTGGCATCGAGTGGGACGAACTGGTTGCGTTCTGTGTCGACGATCGCCTCGCTGGCATTGAATGCCTCAGCGGAATTCCTGGACGAGTTGGCGCAGCGCCAATTCAAAACATCGGGGCATACGGACAGGAGATTGCAGAGGCCGTCGAGTACGTCCGAGTCTACGACCACGTGACGGACGAAGTGATCACCCTCAACGCCGACGAATGCGGATTCGGATACCGAACGAGTAACTTTAAGACGGCATGGCGTAGCGAACGCATCGTGCTCTCGCTCGGGCTCCGCTTGCGGAAAGACGGCGAAGCAACCGTGCGCTACCCAGAGCTCCGCCGTGCGCTTGGTGTCGATAGCGGTATCGCGCCGCCGATCAAGACCGTGCGGGAGACAGTGCTGAGAATCCGCCGCCGAAAGTCGATGGTCTATGACACCGGAGACACGAACCACCGAAGCGCCGGCTCGTTCTTCACGAACCCATTGGTGGACGCCGCCGTAGCCGCCGAGGCGAGTGACCGAGCGAAGAAACACGGCATCGAAGAGCTGCTGCCGCAATGGGAGACCGGAGATCACGTGAAGCTCTCCGCTGCTTGGCTCATCGAACAGACGGGCTTCGAGCGTGGGTTCACTTTCGGCAAGGCTGGGCTCTCGACGAAACACTGTCTCGCGCTGATCAATCGCGGAGACGCAACAGCGAGCGGGCTCATCGCGCTCGCCTCACTTATTCGCAAACAGGTGCGCGCCCGGTTCGGGGTTGAACTCGTCCCAGAGCCGACGTTCATCGGGTTCGACCGCACCGTCGACGAGCTATTGGGATGAAGAGACAAGACAAGGCAGACAAGATCCTCGCACAGCTTCAGGAACTCTACCCGACGGTCCCGATCCCGCTCGATCACGTCGACGAATTCACGCTGCTCGTGGCGGTCGCGCTCTCGGCGCAGACTACCGACAAGAAGGTCAACGAGGTCACGCCGGCTCTCTTTGCGGCCGCGCCGGATCCCTTCGCAATGGCGAAGCTAGACGTCGATACGATCAAGGGCTTCATCAGGCAGGTGGGGCTGGCTCCAGGCAAATCGAAGAACCTGAAGCGGATGTCCGAGCTACTGGTCGAGCGCCACGGCGGCGAGATACCGCAGACCTTCGAAGAACTGGAAGACCTCCCGGGCGTTGGCCACAAGACGGCCGGCGTTGTGATGGCTCAGGCGTTCGGCGTGCCGGCGTTCCCAGTCGACACGCACATACAACGGTTGGCCGCACGATGGGGCCTCAGCGATGGCTCCAGCGTCGTGCGGACAGAGGCAGATCTCAAGAAGGTGTTCGCGCGCGAACACTGGAACAAACTACACCTTCAAATCATCTACTTCGGCCGGGAATACTGCCCCGCCCGGCACCACGACCTTGAGGCCTGCCCCATCTGCGGGTGGGCAGCGACGAAGAAGCGCAAGGCCGAAGAAGCGAAATCGAAGAAGAAGAAGAAGAAGTAGTAGTAGCGCTATGAACTCGGCCAAGGCGGCTGATTCCCAGGGAGAAAAACGTGACCCCTAGTGAAGCCCGGAAAATCCGGAACAAGAAGGCACAGACCTCCTACGTGGAGCGGCTCGCTCAGTTGGCGCTCGTCATCCTCGCAACCTATGTCGTCTATCAGATGGCCGCGTGGGTCGCGCCCGTCATGGCGCCCGTGCTCCTCTCTCTGCTGATCGCGTACTTCCTGGACCCACTCGTCGACCGATTCGAGGAACGCCGCATCAACCGAACGCTGGCGATCGTGTTCATCGCCACCTCTGCGCTGGCCGCTTTGGTGGTGGTGGGGGCGATAGTGGTCCCGGTTGTCGCGAGCGAAGCCCAACATGCGCTGACTCAACTGCCCGCTTGGACCATGGATCAGTACGCGTCTCTACGCGCCTTTGCGGCGGAGCGATTTGGTATCGATCTCCAGGAATCTCTGACCGGCGCGGCAGCCTTGGAGTCGATCAGCACCCGAGTTCAGGCGGCTGTCGGGGCGATCGCTGGAAGTGCGGTCGACTCAGTCGCCAGCTTGCTAAACGTGATCCTGATCCCAGTGTTCACATTCTACTTCCTGCGAGACTTCGACACGCTGAAGTTGCGGCCGCTAGAACTGGTGCCTCCGCGCTACCATGAGCCGATCGTGGAGTCGGCAAAGGAGATGGATAGCATCGTCGGCGCTTGGCTGCGCGGGCAGATGCAGGTCGCCCTCTTCCTTGCGATACTTTACGCGGTAGGCCTCGGGCTGATCGGCGTTCAGCTCGGCATATTCATCGGAATCCTAGCGGGGCTTCTCAACGTGGTGCCGTACTTCGGTATCTTCGTGGGCATCGCTCTGAGCGTTCTGATGGTGTTGATCAACGGGGATCCATCACAGCTGATCGGCGTCGTGATCCTGTTCGGCGCCGCCCAGTTGCTCGAGGACTATGTCATCAAGCCACGGTTGGTCGGAGAGAAGGTCGGCATGGGACCGATGATGGTCATGATCGTCTTGCTGATGGGCGGATCACTCTTCGGGTTCTTCGGACTTCTGCTCTCGATCCCCACGGTCGCAGCGGGTTCCGTGCTCGTTCAGCAACTGGTCCGCAAGTATAAGAAGTCGGATTTCTACGGGCGCGTGCAGGACGACACCGATCCCGTGTCAGAGTTCATCTCGGATGCGGTCGAGGCCCTGGTCGACCTCGTGGATGGCGCCGACGGCCTGAAAACTGGAGCGCGGTCGGCCAGCGACACGAATGACGACCACACGAATGACGACCACACGAATGACGACCACACGAATGACGACCACACGAATGACGACCACACGAATGACGACCACACGAATGACGACGACTCGGAAGGCGAGCGCGATTAGCGGATGAGCTTCTCCCCTGGGGCTTCGCTCAGGCGGCTACTTGACCTGTGCGTTCCACGCGACGGCACCGGCGGCGACCAGCTCGCGCAGCCAGGCATCACCGCCCTCCGGGAGCCCTGGCGCAGCCTCTCCGTCGTCCATCGCGGCGATCAGGGCAGCGGCATCGCTCTCACCGCCAAGCATAGCCCGCCAAGCGGTGACTACGCCGTCAGAGGCGGGTAACACCGAGACGCCCTCGAAGAAGGCTCCGACCAGCCACGCGCTTGGTCCCGCAGACTCGAACTCATCTTCCCCGTCCTGAACCGCAGCGTGCATTGAGACTGGGTCTCCAGCAAACTCCAGCAGACGAAAGCCGCTGTTCCGATGAACGATCCCACTAACAAGATCTTCCGGAAGTTCGTCATCGCAGAAGCCGAGTCGCTCGACGTAATCATCGCGATCGACCGCTTCTGCCAGCGCGCGTTCGAAGGTCCAAAGTTCGGCCTGCGCCGTGTCACCCAAAGCGGTGACGGCAGCGCTCGCACGCTCGATGAACGGGGTCCGCGCCCAAGATGAGGCCCCCACCACTAGGGCATCAACGATTGCCTCTGCGTGGGTGCCAGCAGCGGTCACCGGTGCGATGGACGAGAGCCCGTCCATCAGCTGTTCGGTAGAGCCCTCCGCGAGACGAGCGTGGGGGTCCGCCAGACCGGTTGCTACCAATACCCGGCGTGCAGAAGCCGGAACACCGTCGAGGAGAGCATCCGTAGCGGCAGCATGCCTCGACACGTCCCCGTTCCAGCACTCATCGTAGACCACACCGGCCAGTTCGAGCGCCGGCTCGAGTCTTCGCAACCGGGCTCGGCCGTGGTGAGCGGCTCGATGCGCGAGATCCCAAATTGTGCGAGCCGTTCGACGCTGATCGCAGAGTTCGGCGTCGAAGTGCAGGTCGTCGCCGATCAGCTGCTCGAGAGTCGCCACAATCTGGTCCCGATACTGCCGAATAGACGTCGTGTAGTCGACGCCTGACCTCAGCACCTTCTCTATGAAGCTAGAGACACTCGGCGAGGAGACCCGCGCGAAATGACCGACGACGTACGCGGTGGCGTCACTCGATGAATTCAAGAACGAGTGAGGCGCAGCGACGGTCGTTCCAGACCTCAGCTCCTCGTCAATTGCCACCATCTCTCGTTCGAAGTGCGCGAGCCCTTCGCGGAAATGCTTCACGCCGACTTGGATGCGATTCGCGAGGTCAGACTCCGATTCTGTCAGCCAGAGCGCGCGGTCGAGGCTGGCGCCGCGTTGGCTCGCTTCGCGCTCGCGGACAAATCCGTCGCGGTCCAGACGGGCGACCTCATCGAGCCCGTACCAGACCACAACCGGGAGGAGTTCATTGAGACGAGCCCCTAGATAGTGCTCCCACCTCGTGGCGTCGCTTCTCCAGAAGAAGCCGCAGGCGCGGTGCATGAGTTCGTGCGGGCCCCACTTCGCCATGTGGTTCGGATTGAAGCGGGCGAAGGCTTCATCCTGCGCGAAGGCTCGATATTTCCCGACCAGCAACGTTCCTGCGTCCCAGTAACCGTGGTCGTCCGTCGCGACCGCGGCGTCGCCTTGCAATTGCTCGGCCCAGGGAACCTGCACCCGCAGTTCGTGGTGCACGGTTGCGCCGCCGACAGCGACAGCCATCGCGATTGAACGGATCGCGAACGGAGATGCGACGACCTCTTCCAGTGGCAAGTTCGCGGCCACTGCCAAGGATGTGTAACGCTCTGCGCCGCCCTCGCGGAGTTTCAGAGACATGTCGAGCAACGCGCTTGCGAGCGCATCGTCGGTCATCGCGGAGCACGCCGCAGCGGTCGCTCCAAGTCCCGTAATCTTCATAGTGCCTAGGGCTTTCCGTTGCTCGGTTCGTCGCCCGGCTTCACGCCGGTACCACCGTTGATATTTGGCGTGTTTGCCGCTGGATCGTGCGCCGCCGCTGCGAGAGATGCGGTGCCGTCCAACCAAGAGCCGATCAGCTCAATCAGAGCGGAGTCGTTCGGAAGACTTCCGTAGCTCGAAGCCGTGTACTCGTACTCGCCAAATGTGCGGCTTCCGGGGCAGTCAGAAGGCATAGTGCCCTCCATGACCTGGGTCTCCAGAACAGCCGCTGAGCGGGCGTCACGAACTGTTATCGTCTTGACGTATTGCTGTCGGTTTAGCGTGCGATCGCCACCGTAGGTGGAGTACGGGCACGACTCGATAAAACGCGTCTGTGTTGCAGCGCAGATCACGATGTTCAGCTGTTCGATGGCCGCGGGGTGGTACTCCTCGGCAGTTCCGTATCGTGACGGGTACCACTCGGTGGCGTCACTTCGGCGGTTATAGAACATCGCGGTGGACAGGCCGCCTTGCACATACCCGGGTGCGCCCGGCAGCCCCTCGTTGATCGTACAAACGGTCGAAATCGACGCGAATAACTGTTCTTGGGCGACGTTCTGCGCCGTGTAAACCTCAGACCTTTCGAACGCGAAATAGCCAAAGCCTCCCGCCGCTGAGACGACTGCTACGAGTGCCATGGCCGCGGCGATCGGGCTGACGGCCTTTCGGAGCCATAAGCAGAAGAAGAGCAGACCGGTGCCGCCGATGAGGCTCCCGTGCAGAACCGCCTCGTCGTCGATATACGTACGGTTGAAGCCGTAGAAGAGAGCGTAGCCACCTACTCCCAAGCCTGCGAGTCCAAGAAGTAACAGAATGACGCTGGGCTTCCGGGACGCTGGCGGGATTCCCCGAGGGACCGGCCCACCCGATTGAGGGCTAGGCTGCGAAGCGGGAGAAGGCGGCGGCTCAAAGCCAGGCGGAGGAGGTAGTGGCGGTATCAGACTCATGTCAAAATGCTAGTCTGAGGTCTTCGTGATGGGAAGCTGTCCGCTCGCGCGAACGAATTTCGAGGACCAGACGCCACTCTTCGCCCTGGAAGAGTCACGACGAGCCCATCCCCACCACGAGAGCCACTCTTTCGCTTCATCGCGGAGACGCTGGTTGACCACGAAGGTCACCCGATCGCCGACCTGGAAGCGCACGCTGCCGTCGACCGGCACGACCTTTCCATCTCGTTCAAGAACGAGCGGCAGGAGCGATTCCGGCTCCTTTCCTGGGGTCCGCGCGTTGTCGTCGGCCTCGCTCCCCTCCTCCAACTCATATTCCTCAATGACGGCGAATCCGTGCCGAATCTGAACGGCCCAAGCGTCGAGGTCGCGGTCGCGCCCAAACAGGACGGTCGCTCCGACTTCGTGCACCATTCTCTCCGACACGTTCTCTTCGATCGTCGAAAGGGCCACCACCGCAGTAAGACTGTGGGTCTCGTGTTTCGCGTTCTCTGCGAAGCGGAGGTTGACCTCCTCATTCGGTGCCAAGCCGACCACGCCAGCCCGCGACTCTACGCTCGCCTGATGCAGGATCCGCCCGTCGAGGCCGTTGCCATTAATGGCGGTGAGGCCCTCGGCCGAAGCTATTCGACAGTGCTCATGGTTGGAGTCGATGATGACGACTTCCTCGCCACCGGCCTCCAGTTCGTGGGCGAGTACGCGCGCAAGCTCGTGAGACCCGAGTATGATCCAACCCTGTCCCTTGCTGATCCTCAGCCCGAGGCGGTCGGCGACGAATCCTCCGGTGAGGCCCGACACGACAACCGTGATTGCGATCGTCATGAACACCAGCGCTCGGAGCTCTTGCCCACCCGCGATCCCCATGACGTTGAGCTCGTTCGCAAAGTGGGATGCGACCGCCGCCGCTACGATTCCTCGGGGCGCGATCCAGGCCATGAACGCTGCTTGCTTGAAGCTCAGCCCAGTGCCGACGGTCGAGACCGCGACGTTGAGGGGCCGGACGATGAAGATCAGGGCCAGAACGGTGAAGAGCCCTGGCCAGCCAAGCGCAACGACCTCCGCCATCCGCACGTCTGCCGCGAGGAGGACGAAGAGCAGCCCGATGAGCATCTGCGTCATCTGCTCTTTGAACTCGCGTAGTTCCTCGTGAATTCGCGTTTTGACGTTCGCGACCACGACACCAGCGATCGTGACCGCCGCCAGCCCCGACTCGGGGAGGATCGAGTCGCAGATGAAGAAGAGCGCAACGACGAGCGAGAGCGTCAGAATGTTCTCTAGTCCGTCCGGTACTAGGTGATGTTTGCGCAGTAGTCCGGCGATAACGAGCCCGCCGAAGAGGCCTGCTAGCGAGCCTGCACCAAGTCGGAGCAGCACCTCCATCGAGCCGTCGAGCCAGCGGTGGTCACCACCACTGATCACGAAATCGAGCGCGACGACGGCAATAATGGCACCGATCGCGTCGATGAGAACGCCCTCAACCTCAAGTAATGTGCTGACTTGTCGCTCGACCTTGAGGCGACGCAGCAACGGGGTGACCACGGTCGGCCCTGTGACGATCACGAGCGCCCCAAAGAGCACAGAGAGCGACCACGGCCAGTCCAAGAAGAACTTGGCGGCCAAAGCACCGCCGACGGCGGTGGTGGCAGCTCCGAGGGTCAGAAGGTGCCTCGTCGCGGGTCCCGCCCGTTGCACGCGCCCGAGGTTCAGGTTCAGCCCTCCCTCGAAGAGGATGATCGCGACCGCAAAACCAACGAGCGAAGTGAGCGCGTGACCGAGCGTAGACGGATGGATGACGCCCAACACATCCGGGCCCAGGATCACGCCCGCCGCAAGTAGGAGCACGATGCCCGGGATCTTGACGTGGTGAGCCACCGTCTGCGCGATCACGCCAGCGGAGAGCGCGAGTGCTACTGTCAGCTCGGGAGAGCCGAGGGATTCCGTCATTACCATAATGGGGAAGGTGTCGGACGAGGTAGTATAGTTCTCCTGGCCAAAATCGCGACCCTTCCATTCCAATTCAGGCAAGATCACGTGCGCAGCCCTGCCCTCCATGGTATCTGAGCGCGCATGAGTTCATCCCGAATCGACCTCCGTAGCGACACTGTGACGCAGCCCACGCCTGGAATGCGTGAGGCCATGCTGGCCGCCCCACTCGGCGACGACGTCTTCGGGGACGACCCGACTGTTAACCTCCTGCAAACGCAGCTCGCTGAGCTACTCGGCAAGGAACGCGCGCTCTTCGTCCCGTCTGGCACGATGGCGAATCAGCTGGCAGTCCGGTCGCACACGTGCTCCGGCGACGAGATCGTGCTTCATCATCGGTCGCACATCTACAACTACGAAGGGGGCGGCGCCGCGGCTCTCGCCGGAGTCTCGATCCGAACGATTGAGTCGGCAGACGGTTCGCTACCGCTTGATGCCGTCGAAGCTGCGCTCCATCTCTCGTCAGACCCGCACTTCGCCCCGACCTCATTGGTGTGTTTCGAGAACACCAACAATGGCTGCGGTGGCGTCATCGTACCGCAGGACAACATCACGGCTGTGATGACGCTCGTCCGCGAGCGAGCGCAGAAGTCCGGCAAGGAGATCGGGTTTCACCTTGACGGAGCGAGGCTCTTCAACGCCCAAGCCGCGAGTGGTGTGCCTGTTCGCGAGCTCGCCGCTGGGTTTGATACGGTTTCGATTTGCCTGTCGAAGGGACTCGGGGCGCCAGTCGGCAGCGTGCTCGTCGGCAGTGAAGCGCTCATCCAGCGCGCCTACCGGTTCCGTAAGATGTACGGCGGCGGCATGCGCCAAGCTGGCATCCTAGCTGCCGCCGGACTGCACGCACTCAAGCATCACGTGGCGGGCCTAACGGACGATCACCGAAGGGCGAAGCGCTTGGCCTCCGGATTCGCCGCCATCGACGGCGTTCACGTGGACCTTGATAGCGTCCAGTCGAACCTCGTCTATTTCGATTTGCCCTCCGATCATCCGCTCGCCAGCGTAGGCGAAGACGACATTCCACTTCTGGTGGGACGGCTACTCCGCGAGCACGGCGTGATGATCACGGGCTCCCCAACTCGAATGCGAGCGGTGCTGCATCTCGGCATCGACGACGAAGATGTCGCAGCAACGATCGACGCAATGAAAACTGTAACAAAATCCGCCTAACCCAGAGAGAAAACGGATGAGTAACGACGCTTGGTACGTAGGCCTTAATGGCCAGCAGCAGGGCCCGATGACCGCCTCACAGGTCATCGAGCAAATCCAAAACGGCTCCATCACCGCGCAGCACTATGGCTTCGCCGGTGGGCTCGCGAGTTGGACACGAATCACTGAGATTCCTGCGTTCGGCCCTTACTTTGGAGGCGGCCCAATTCCTCCGCCAGCCCCCGCCCCAACCGCAGGTACGCCAAGCTCTGACGTCATCGACTACAAGATTTTCGGCGAAGACCTGCAGTACGTAGAGATCACGTTAGATCCGAGCGAGGCGTGCATCGCTGAGGCTGGCGCCATGATGTTCATGGAACCGGGTATCGCGATGGAGACGGTCTTCGGCGACGGCGCAAAAGAGCCAGCAGGCGGCGCCAAGCAGGGCGGCCTCATGGGAGCGCTGATGACCGCTGGAAAGCGCGTCATCACCGGCGAGTCGCTCTTCATGACCGTCTTCGCGAACCAAGACCCAGTCGCACGCCGCAACGTCTCGTTCGCAGCGCCCTACCCGGGAACCATCTTGCCGATGGACCTGAAAGAGGTCGGCGGCACTCTGATTTGCCAGAAGGACAGCTTCCTCTGCGCTGCGCGTGGCGTCAGCATCGGGATCGAGCTTCAGCGAAAGCTGGGCGCGGGGCTCTTCGGCGGCGAAGGCTTCATTCTGCAGAAACTGACGGGCGACGGACTCGCGTTCGTTCACGCCGGGGGCGTGCTCGTCTCCCGTGAGCTTCAGGCGGGCGAGACCCTCCGAGTCGACACGGGTTGTGTCGTCGCGTTCACCCCGAGCGTGAACTACGACATCCAGCTTCAGAAGGGCATCAAGAGCATGGTCTTCGGCGGTGAGGGACTCTTCCTGGCAACACTGACTGGACCTGGCCGCGTGTGGATGCAATCGCTGCCTTTCTCGCGCTTTGCAGGGCGAATATGGAGCGCAGCTCCGCAGACCGGAGGCCAGTCCGTTGGCGAAGGCAGCCTTCTCGGCGGCGTCGGAAGCCTCGTCATGGGCAACCGCTAGTCCTCGGGTCTCCTCCCTGAGCCGCCCAAAGGGGCCACCATTTCGAACGTTCACGCGGCTCCCTACCCCTCGAGCAACATGTCCTTGAAAGAACTACTCCTCGACGACGCCACGCCCATCTCCGCCGTCGCGGAGTACCTCGACGCGATGTCGCACGACGATCGTTTGGCCGAGGTGAGGTCCTGCAATCGCGCTCAGCAGGTCGCGATGTACAATAAGGCCGCCGCCTCACCAGCGATCACTTTCGAGCACTTTGTTCCGGCAAACGTGGCAGCGCTTACCGAGGTGATCCACCACGGACGTAATACCTTGCCCGCGTTCAAGCTCTTCGAAAAGCGCTTCTGCCGGCCAGCGGCAGGCGGAGAGCGACTGTTTGGCTACAACGAAGGCACCACACGCGGCCTGATCGGACCTGGCTTCTTCGTGGCAATTCCTACAGCTTCGAACCCGGACTGGATGGAGCGCGGCGCGATCGTTGTCGACTACTTTCAGGTCCCGGACGAAGACGTCGTGGAAGGATGGCCGGAGGTCATTCCGAACACCAAGGGCCTTCAGATGTTCGTTTATCAGAAGACCCGCGACTTCATGCGAAAAGTCAGCGAACACGTTTCCATCGGAGCGGCATTCAAGGTCGAGAAGCCGATGGGAGCTTACTTTGTCTTATGCCGTGAGGATGTAGCGTGACCGAAGAATTCGACGAACCGAAACGAATTGCCATCAACCGGGTCTATACCGGGAAAGGAGACGCTGGTTCGACCCAGCTTGTTGGTGGACAGAACGTGCCCAAGAGCTCGCTTCGTATTGCCTCCTATGGTGACGTGGACGAGCTGAATTCGTTCGTCGGACGCGCTCGCGACGCGATCGGGAACGTGGGCCTCGAACTCGAACTCTACGCCGAAATGCTGTCGTATGAGGACCCTTCAGCCGAGGAACTGGCGGCTGAAGAACTCACGCCGGCTGAGGAGAAAGGTCTGTCTCCGACAGATGAGTTTAATCGGCTCGAAGCCATCCTTCTGAGGGTGCAGCACCAGCTCTTCAATTTGGGCTCTATCCTGGCAACGCTGCCCGAGGATGTGCACCCCAACCAGCCGAGGATCCGCCCTGAAGATTCGGAGTGGCTCGAGTCGGAGATGGACCGCTGTAACGCCCATTTAGAGCCGCTTCGGTCGTTCATTCTACCAGGCGGCGGCGCCTGTTCGGTCGAACTGCACGTCTGCAGAACGGTCGCCCGTAGGGTCGAGCGCCTCGTGTGCGGTCTCGCCGAGCAGGAAGAGGTCGACAAGGCCGCACTGATCTACCTCAACCGCCTCTCGGACGCGTTCTTCGTCTGGTCTCGGTGGGTGGTCTATCTCGTCGGTGGAACGGAAACTCTCTGGCAGCCCAACGAGGGCTAGAACGGTGCTGGACCCACTGCCACTTGAGTCGAGCGACGCCGAGCGCGCCGCTCATTACGAAGAGCTACTCCGCACAATCGACGCGATCCTCGACGGTGAGGACGACTGGGTCTCTGCGATGGCGAGCGTCGTATGCGAACTGCACCACTCGTTCGGCTACTACCACTGGACGGGGTTCTACCGCGTAGTTGCCCCCAGGCTGCTCAAGGTGGGACCTTATCAGGGCGGCCACGGCTGCCTAACGATCACGTTTGATCGCG
>JBLHWZ010000080.1:0-20030 GCA_047629415.1 Bradymonadia bacterium
GGGCATTGGTCTTCGCTATCAGCCACACCGTCATCATCGGCGTCGCGGTCGCGCCCGGTGCCACCGAAGCCGCGACGCGGAGACTCTCCAATAGACTCGACCGCAGCGGGCTCGAGCGCAGCGGGCTCGACCGCAGCGGGCTCGAGCGCAGCAGGCTCGACCGCAGCGAGTTCGACCGGAGCAGAATACTCCTGGGGAAGATCGTCATCTTCGTCAGGACACCCATCGTCGTCTTGATCGCCATCGTAGTCCTCCGCGCGGTCCGGACACTCGTCGATCGCGTTGGGGAAGCCATCTTCGTCACGGTCATTGCCAGAGCGGCGCGAGTAGTGGAGGCCACCAATGGCGCGCCAGCCCGCGTTGCCGATGCCTGCAAGCACACCGACGCTTCCGCCGAGGTCAACCGAGAACGACTCACTGATCGCGTAGCGCAGGCCAAGTCGGACTTCCATCGAGGTTTCGCCGGTGCCGAAGGGGATGCCGCCGGCGATTTCGGGCAGCACGGCGAGATCTCCTAGCGGAACCGACGCGGCGAGGGCCCACGTCAATTCGTCGTCGACCTCAAGTTCGCGAATAATGGTCTCCTGCCGCACCAGATATCCAAGCTGCAGGGCGATCCGTATGCCATTTTCGAGCGAGTATTCGGAGGCCAAGAAGGAGTGGATTCGCAGCCCTTGATCGCCCTGGAACTTGTCGGAGTCTCCCAGCGGAAGCCTCGCCTCAACACCGATTGAAAGGTCGAAGCCGTGTCGGACTATGCGCTGGTCTGGCCCGAGAATCTGCCCACGAACCGCGAGCCGGGGGTCACCCAAGCCACCGCCGGAAGGAACGACCGCCGTGCCGAGAACTTCCGCAGTGGCGTCACCGCTCTGCGAGAGAACGACGGGCAGCCCAAGCCCGAGCTCTAGCCAATCCGTGACTCCAACATAACCCGTAAGGTCGAGCTGAAGCTGACCGGACACGACTGCGATAACATCTTCGCCACCTGCGTCCGCAACGAACGGCCGAGAGCCGTAGTGGACGCGGCCGGAGGCTCCCCACTGGAGTCGATCCGCAGTTGAGCCGGAGGGCACTCCCCAGAAGCCACGAGACCCGTCCAATGTTGGTGTAAAACGCTGGATATCAAACCCGTCCTGGGCTGACGCCGCCGCAGCGATAAGCGTAACTAGGGCGACGAGTAACGTTCGAACGCTCTTCACAATCATTGGCGCCGGAGGGTCTTCGCGCGGCGGACGAGCCACGCGCTTAGGAGGAGCAACATAAGAGGCGACGCTGGGCCGTCGCTCGAGGCACACGCGCTGAGTCCAGCTCCGCGCAACTCATACTTCGGGGATGGCGGAGTATAGTCGTCGGCTGGATCAAGCGGATCGGTAAAATCCTCAAGGACTTCCTGACCGTCGGTGCGGCCTCCGCCGTCAGTATCTGCCGCGTTGGGATCAGTCTCGGTGGGTTCGCGCCGCGCGTTCCCGTTGAGGTCTTCTCCGCCAACACAGTCGCCAACGTCGACACCCCCATCGCAGAGGCCATCTCGGTCGGTATCGGGACTCAGCGGATCGGTAGGATTCGACGTGAAGATCTCGCGCCCGTCTCCAAGCCCGTCACCGTCGGTGTCAGGATTGTTCAGATCCGTTCCCAAGTCGCGCTCTTCCTCGTCCGAGAGTCCGTCACCGTCAGCATCGGCGCCGACGACTCGGTCGTCGAAGGGATCGAGCGGATCGCTGCCGCGCTCAACCTCGATGCCGTCCGAAATCCCGCCGCCGTCCGTGTCCCCGACGTTCGGGTCGGTCTCTTCAGCGTCGATGGCGCCATCGCTATCAGCATCCTCTTCGCCGTCCAGCAGACCGTCCGAATCGACGTCCGGGTCGTTCGGATCGGTCGTCGTCGAGTCATCAGTGTCCGCTCGGAACACTTCAGGATCGCTGCCATCGAATACGACTCCAATCCCATCGCTGATCCCACCGGCGACGGGCCGAACGACTCCAACCTCTACGCCATCCGGAATGCCGTCGGAGTCGCTGTCCGCCCGGACTGGATCGGTGGCCGCAAACGGACGAAGTGGACCTTCTGCCTGCACTTCCGTGTTGTCCGTCAAGCCGTCGTCGTCGGTGTCTGCGTCCCGAGGGTCGGAGTCGACTCCTTCATCATATTCGGCCTCGGTCCCGCCTGCGAGTTCGACTCCATCGTCGATCCCATCTCCGTCGGTATCCGCGTCCTGCGGATCAGTGCCGAAGACCGTCTCAAACGAATCGTTGAGACCATCTTGGTCCGAGTCGGTTCCCTCAAGGTCGTCGATAGGGTCGGTTGGATCGGTGCCGGCTTCGACTTCCGCGCCGTCCGTAATTGTACCGTCGTCAGTGTCGGTATCCAGCGGGTCGCTCCCGTACTCCTGGACCTCCTCACCGTCGGCGAGACCGTCTGCGTCTGTGTCGCGTCGGGCGGGATCCGTCTCCCCTGAGCCCTCGCTACCAGTTCCACCGAGCATGAACGTGGTCTCGCCGTCACCGTTCGTGTCTTCCGCTCCGTCGTCGAGACCATCTAGGTCGGTGTCCGCATCAACAGGGCTGGTTACCGACTCCGAGTCAAAATCACCAACGAAGTCGCCGCTCCCAAAGATCGGGACCCCGTTGTCAGAAACGCCATCTTCGAACCCTTGTTCGACGCCGGCCTCGAGGCCATCAGACAGCCCATCACCATCCGTGTCGGAGTCGAGCGGATCGGTCGCAAAACGTGCGCCGGCAAGCGGCGGGGAGCCATTTGGTTCGGCGCCGTCCGAGATGCCGTCGTTATCCGTGTCCACGTCGATGGGATTCGTGTCGACGCCAGGTTCGTATCGGTAGAGCACTCCGGCGAACACCTCGACGGCGTCGTCCACGCCGTCGTTGTCTGTGTCCGGGTCGGCGGGGTCGGAGCCTATCGCGATCTCAGCGACGTCGGGTAGACCGTCCGCATCAGTGTCCACGATAGAGACGTCATCGGAGCCATCGAGCGGGTTGAAGCCAAAGTCTGCCTCGATTCCATCGATCACACCGCCATCGTCGGAGTCGGTATCGAGCGGGTCGGTGCGGTGTGTTGATCGTTCCGCTCCGTCGGCGAGGCCGTCGTTATCCGTGTCTGCGAGCGCTGGGTTGGTCTCCCCAACGCCGCTAGAGCCAGTCCCGCCCAAGGAATACGTCGCGACGCCATCGCGATTGGTGTCCTCCGCTCCGTCGCTCAGCTCGTCGCCATCGCTGTCTGCGATGGTCGGGTCGGTCGTCGATTCGGGATCGGCATCGGTAGCCAGGCCCGCGGGGTCCGTTCCAGCGACGAGAATTCCGCCGGGATCGGTGGTGAAAGATGGAAGCGGGCCCGCAATCCCGACTTCCAGACCATCTTGCAGGCCGTCGTCGTCCGTATCGCGGAGATTCGGGTTCGTCCTCCGCCCGTTGAGCAAACCGAGACCGGCGGCTTCGTCACCATCCGTGAGGCCGTCATCGTCGGTGTCGACGTCGGTCGGCGAGGTCGGTCCGAAGGGGATGAGTATGCCTGTACCGTCACGCTCTTCGCGGTCCGAGATGCCGTCGCCATCAGTGTCCGCGAGCATCGGGTCGGTACCGAGAATCCGCTCATCTAGGTCGCTGATTCCGTCAGCGTCGGTGTCGTCGTCGGAGCTGTCGAGAGGGTTCCATCCGCGCTCGAGTTCGAGCCCGTCGGGCGTGCCGCCATTGTCGGAGTCGGTGTCTGTTGCGTTCATCCCGGCAGCGCGCTCGTCACCGTCCGGCACACCGTCCCCGTCGGTGTCCGCGAGTGTCGGATCGGTCTCCCCGCTCCCGACCGTGTCGGTGCCTCCAAGGAGGTAGTCCGCTCTACCATTCCCGTTACCGTCTTCCAGTCCATCGGAAAGGCCGTCACTATCTGCGTCGCGGTCATTCGGGTCGGTCGTCGAGTCGGGGTCAAGATCGGGCCGAAACTCCGGGCCGGATCCGAGGGTCACGATACCGAAGCGGGTAACGAATCCGACAATCCCAGGCGAGCCTACTTCCGTGCCATCTCGGAGCCCGTCGCCATCGCTGTCCGGATTGGTCGGATCAGTAGGCGCGTACTCACGCAGGAGGCCGCCGCCGCCGATCTCGTGCCCGTCGGGCAGGCCGTCATCGTCGGTGTCTGCGTCGATCGGATCGCTAGGTCCGAACGGACTTAGCGGGCCCGTTCCCATCACCTCATCGCCGTCGGAGAGTCCGTCGCCATCAGTGTCTGAGAGAGTAGGGTCCGTACCGAGAAGTTCCTCTCGTTCTTCATCGAGACCGTCTAGGTCAGGGTCCGCGTCGGTCACCTGGAGCCGCTGGTAAGCCCCCAACTCTGAGGGCACCACGAAGAATGAGGAACGGAGACCCGCGCTTCCACCGTGGAAGATCAGATCGACGCGATAGGTTTCATCAGGACCGGCCGGAAGGCCGAAGTGAAGTTCGGGTGAGTCCTGGGTTCCGTGTCCGCGACCGCCGCTGACAGACAGCCGCGGGCCCGCCGGCTCGCCGTCCCAGTAAAAGAGTTGCGCCGTGGCGTTCGTATCGACGCGCAGCGAGCCGTCTGGGTTTTCTCGGCGCACGTCTAAGATCAAGTAGTCGTCTCCTCCAAGGTCGTTTCGCCAGACCGAGTTCTGCCCGTCTTGGTTCACGAGGAGGTCGAGGTCACCGTCGGCGTCATAGTCCGCGAAGACCGCTGCCTCGCCGTCGTTGAGGCCAGTGATCCCTTGGTTGTCCGCTTCCCAACCCAGAGTACCGCTCTCGATTAACTGGTTGATGAGGAGAACGTCGCCGCCGTCTGCCGAGAGAAAGAGATCAAGGTCTCCGTCGTTGTCGACATCTCCACAGGCCGCGTCGTCTACGTTGATTCCTTCCGGCAGCGGAAGAGCGGCGCTCGAAGACCAGTTCCCCGACTCCTGAAGCTGCCACCGGTTGGTCGAGCCTGTGTACCGACCCTCGGCCTCTCCCCCGTCTGTGATGAACGCGTCGAAATCGCCATCGTTATCGACATCACAGAGCGTCACGGCCCCCTTGTTATCTTGGGGAGCGCTGAAGTCCGGAGAGGACTGTGCACTGAAGGAGCCACCGACGCTCGTCGCAATGAAGTGGTCTGCGCCGCCGTCTCGCCTTGCGAAAATCTCGACGAGGCCATCCCCATCCGCGTCGACCACCGTCAGGTAGTCGCTGGCCGCTGCGGTCACATCGAGCCCGGTGACCTCTTGGTCGGCGACGACGAATGTCGCGCCCAGGTTTCTCAGCAGAACGAGGCCTCGCTCTCCATTGTCCGCCACCAAATCCAACCTGCCATCACCGTCCCAGTCGAACGTGGCGAGCCCTTCGGTGTTGAGGCCTTCGACAGTCGCGGAAGAAGCAACGTAGTCTGCCGCGCCCCCTGTCCCGCCGAGGCGAAACTGCGGACTGGAGTCGGAGCCACGATTGAAGAAGACCTCAATGCGGGTAAAACCCGACCTAGCGAGATCGACGTTGCCGTCGTTGTTGAAGTCCGCCGCGATCAAGGATCGTTCAAGTTGACGCGCCGCGAGCCCGGGGGCGTGGGTCGCCGTTACTTCGCGAAACGTCGGGTCGACTCCGCCGGACGAGAAGTAGAGGTGCGAGCCGGAGCCATCGTTTGAGTTGACTGCGACATCGAGGAAGCCGTCATTGTTGAAGTCAGCCCACACGACACCGCCGTCCTTGTCGCCAGCTGTATCCAGACCGATCGACGCGGCGACGTCCGTAAACGCAGCACGCGCGGCCGCGGGAGCGAATCCCACTGAAACGAGCGCGATGAAGATCGCGGAATGCCAAAGGCCGAGGGATGCCGAGTTCCCGATTGCCTGACTCATGATTACCGTAATGTAGAACGTCGAACTGACGTTGGAGTCGCCTGTCGACTCTAAGCGCCATGCAAGACACTAACCGCAGAGGGTAACTAGTCCAAAAACTTCATTTATTCCGTATAGTTGCAGTAGCACATCCGCCCCAAACATGGGACGGAGTGCGAAGCGGGCTGCACGCACCTCACATTTCCTTACGCGCCGCCGGCCGGTACCCCACGCGTCGGACGCGCTACGGGCTTTGACCTGCAAGGCCCGCAGCACCAGACTCGCGACATGAGCAAAACTCGCAGGCCCAAGCTTGTACGTACCGCCTTCATCTACCTCCTCTCGGTATTCTTGCCGCCGCTTATCATCATACTCGGGGTGTCGGCCTCTGATATTGTGGAGGTCGCACAGACCGGGCTATGCCCAGGCTTTCCACCCGACGGCGGCCCCTACCCGTGCTCGGTTCTCGACTACATGTTCCAGGTGCTCTTCGGACCGTTCGCGCTCGTCCTCACAGTCGGAATGACAATGGCCTGGGGCTTGGCGACAACCATGGCGTTCGCGATCTACTTCGTCATGAAACCCCTGCTCACGCCGCCGACGAACCGGCCGTCGAGCCACCTGCCCTCCTAGTGATCGTCCCGCAGCCGGTTCGGACCAATGCGACGTTGCGGGCTGCTCATCTTGCAGGCCCTGTCGACCTCTCAGCGTTCCGGGACGGTGTCCAGCGACTGCAGAATCTAGGGTTCGAGGTTCAACGAAACCCCTCGTTGGGCAGCGCTCCCCCTGACCTCCCGTTCCTAGCAGGCGAGGACCACGCTCGAGCTCGCGAGCTGACCCACTCGGTCCTCTCTTCGCAGATCGACGCGATTATCGCCGTGAGGGGTGGGTACGGGACGATGCGGCTCCTAGAACGGCTTCCTCAACAGATCCTCGCGCAGAATCCCAAGTGGCTGGTGGGGTATTCGGACATCACCGCTCTGCACCTCTGGGCCTACTCTCAAGGAGTCGCGTCGATCCATGGGCCAATGGTTGCCGGGCTCGGCAAGCACAAGCTGGACAACTCACTGGACGAGTTAGTGCAGACGCTCGGCGGGAGACCGCCCACTTTGAAGGTGCGGAATCCCTCCGGGAACTCCGCACGCGGAAGGCTCATAGGCGGAAACCTCAGCCTGCTTGCGGCCATGCGCGCGACCCGATGGTGGCCGCCCTTGCGCGGTTGCGTCCTCTTCATCGAGGAGATCGGAGAGCCGCTTTATCGAATCGATCGCATGCTACAAACGCTCGTGCTGGCCGGCGGTCTCGAAGAAGTGGAGGCGGTCGTTCTCGGCCAGTTCACCCGTTGCGGAATGGGACAAGGCGGCCCGAAGGCAGCTGAAGAACTCGTTCGCGAAACGCTGCGAACCCTCAAGGGACCAGTGACCACTGGCGCATCGGCGGGACACGGCACTCCCAACTTCTCGTTCGTGCATGGCGGGATGTACGAAGTCCACGGACAGCTCTGCCGCTACGTTGGAGAGCCTCCCGCCAAGACTCCGCGCAAGGCGCCCACCGTCAAAAATAGCAAAACGTCGACCGCTCGTGAACTCATCCACACGGCTATCACCGCCGGTATTTGCTCAGCGATCCAGCTGGTCATCAGCCGGCAAGGGGAAGTGGTCTACAATGAAGCCGCAGGAGCGCGGGCCTTCGGGTCGTGCCCCATCCAGAGGGATGCACACTTCGACATCGCGAGCGTGACCAAAGCCGTCTCCACGGCAGTCCTGGCACACCTCGCTGTTCAAACCGGTCTCGTCGAACTCGAAAGTCGGTGCCCTCTAGAGCTCTCAAGCGCGCAACCAACGCTCCGGGATTTGCTCCGGCACTCATCCGGTCTACCAGCGCATATCGAGGTGTTTCGAGAGGCACGACTTACGGACGCACCCAAAGATTTCGCGGACCGAGCGTTCGCCGCAGTCAACGCTATCGAGGCCGGGCCTTGCTACTCGGACGTCGGATACATCGCACTCGGCAGGTGGCTGGAGGAACTCTTCGGCACCGATCTGCGGTCCCTCTTCGCCGCGAAGATCGCACAGCCACTCGGCATACAGACCTGTTTCGGGCCACTGAGTTCGGCAATTGCTACAGAGTTCAGCTCCTTCCACGGCGAATTCCTCGATGGCATCGTACACGACGAAAACGCGCAGGTACTCGGTGCAGCCGCCGGTCACGCTGGGCTCTTTTCGAGCGCTCAGGACTTAGACCTGATCTTGCGAAGTCTGATGGGGTTCGGCCCCTCGATTCTCGACGCTGCGAGCGTTCAAAGGATGTGGGATTACGCGGAACGGCCGGAGGGCGGAACCTACACGCTCGGGTGGGACACTCCTTCCGGCACACGTTCCAACGCCGGCGCTCTGATGAGCCGCAGCGCCACGGTCGGACACCTCGGTTTCACGGGAACGAGCGTCTGGATCGATCGAGACGCCGAGTTGGCCGTGACGCTGCTGACCAACCGTGTTCATCCCACGCGAGAGAACGCAGGAATTCGTTGGCTACGTCCTGCGATCCAGGACGCCGCATTTAGGGAGTTTTCGTGAATAGATCCGGGGAGTTATCGTGAACAACGCAGAAGCAATCGAGCTGGCAGAAATCGCTCGAATGGTGGCCGGAGAATCGGGCATCATCGCGATGAAAGCGTTCGCGCGGCGGGAGGAGAGCGTCATCCACAAAGGGGCCGTCGACCTCGTGACGCAGACCGACCTCGCCGTCGAAGAGCACATCACGCGCAGGCTTCGCGAGCTAACGGACTTCGCGGTCTTGGGAGAGGAAGGAGGACTGACCGGATCCACCGACGGCGCAACGTGGGTCGTGGATCCGATCGATGGCACCACCAACTTCTCGCACCGGGTGCCGCACTTCGCGGTCTCGATCGGGCTTTGGTCGGAGAGCCATGCATTGCTTGGGACAGTACTCTCGCCAGTCCCCAATGAGTGCTTCTGGTGCGACGGCTCAGCGAGCTATCTGGACGACGACCGGCTGCCGACGCTCCAACCTCCAGAGTTAGCGAACGCCCTGCTCGCGTCAGGATTTCCGTATGATCGACAGACAAGCGCAGACAATAATACGGGGCTCTGGGGCGCATTCATGAAAGAGTGCCAAGGCCTCCGCCGATTCGGCGCGGCCGCCCTTGATCTGGCCTGGGTCGCGGCGGGTCGTATTGACGGGTTCTGGGAACCCCGCCTAAAACCGTGGGACTTCGCAGCCGGCGCAGCCATCGTGCGCTGTGCAGGCGGCCGAGTAACCGACTACACAGACAATCCGCTGACGCTCTCTTCGGAATCGCTCGTCGCGGCAGGACCCGGACTTCACGCAGAAATGCTCAAGCTAATCGCCGCCCACTACGCACCATGCTGACTCGCCTCACACTCCTCATCTCGCTCGTCTCACTCGCCGCGTGCACCGAGGACGTCGACGTCGGAGACCTCGCAGGATACGTCGACTCGATCGGTCCGGCGTCGTTCGACGGAGAGCTCATCGCTGTCCCGTTTTCGACCTGGGACGAGGACGGTGACCGACTTAACGTCGAGGTGTCCTTCGCTCGGGGCGGCGGCGACTTCGAAATGATCGAGGTGCTCGAAGACCTCTTCAGCGATGTCGCGGAATCCACCGAGCACACCTTCGTCTGGAACATCACCGACGAGAACGTGGAGACAGCCGAGATCACCATCCGGATGAACGTTGTAGAACGACCCGCGGCGGCGATCGAGCTGGGCCCGTTCACCCCGGCGACGCTCAATGACTGACACCCCTGCTCCAGGCGTTCCCGCCCGGACGGAGGAGGAGCGCGTAAGCCGAGCCGGGACCCCCGTGCCGGCTTACGGGCAGGTAGTGAACGCGATGTCCGGTTGGCTCCTGAGTTCCGCTGTTATCGCCACCGGATCGGGCGCGATTTGCGCAATTCTGCTCAACCGAGCCTATGGCGGGGTCAACCCGGAAGCGGGACAGATTGGCTGGGCTTCCGCGATGGCCGCGATCGGTGGTCATCCCGCCGTCCTGATCGCCTTCGCGGCGCTCCTCTTCGGTGGGGTCGCGATCGCCTCAATCGGCGAGAGACTCACGAGGCTACCTATCGTCGGAGCGGCAATGGTCCTCGCTTTGACCGTGATTCCCTTCGCGCTCGGGATTAGCGCGATCGAGTTCGCCGAGTTCGCCTCGTTCGGGATGATCGACTCCGTCCAGAGCGAGCTCGCGGCGACGAACCTGCTAGACGACTGGTGGATCTTCGGCCTGTGGTTCGGACTGACTTGGGTTGCGGGGAGGCACAACCTCTCGGTGCTGCCGATCGCTGTCTGGATCGTAGCGCTCTATCTCACCTGGCAGCTCGCCGAGGCGCGGGTGGAGATCTGGCGCGTCGCGGTGGACCAGGTGTTTCGCTCGCTCCCCGCCCAAATCCGCAACGCCAACAACGCCGAGCCATTCCAGATCGCTGGCTTTGCCATGTACTTACGCTCGCTGACTGACATCTTTCTTTTCACCACACCGATGCTCGCGATCGGCATGCTGAGGAGGCGCAAAGTCTCCACCTTAGTGATCGAGCGAGCTCGAGACTCGCTCCAATAGAACATGATCCTCGCAATCGACCAGGGCACGACCGGCTCTACCGCCGTTCTCATTGACTCCTCGCTGAACGTCGTCGCGAAGCACAACGACGAGTTCCCCCAGATCTACCCGCAGCCCGGCTGGGTCGAACACGACCCTGCGGCCATCTGGGCCTCAGTCGAGAGTTCCGTGACCGCGGCTCTCGCCAAAGCAGGCGTGAGTGCATCGTCCATCAAAGCGATCGGCATCACCAACCAGCGCGAGACGACGGTCGTCTGGGACCGCGCGACCTCCAAGCCGATCCACAACGCGATCGTTTGGCAGTGTCGCCGAACGACGAAGATTTGTGCCGGGCTTAAGGCGGCTGGGCATGAAGAAATGGTGCGGGAGAAGACAGGTTTGGTTCTCGACCCGTATTTTTCCGGGACCAAAATCGCCTGGATTCTCGACGCCGTCGACGGCGCAAGAACACGCGCTGAGGCCGGAGAGCTAGCCTTCGGCACGATTGACTCGTTCCTCGTCTGGAACCTGACCGCTGGCCAAACTCACGTCACCGACATCTCAAACGCCTCGCGCACGATGCTCATGGATCTGCGCACCGGCGAGTGGGACGACGACCTGATCGACCTGATCCGAGTAGAGCGCTCTACGCTACCGGAGATCCGAGGCAACGCTGAAGTCTACGGGCACACGGCCGGACTCGGTTTCCTGCCGGATGGCATCCCTATCGCGGGCATGGCAGGTGACCAGCAGGCTGCCCTGTTCGGACAGGCCTGCTTCCGCCCCGGCGAGGCGAAGTGCACCTATGGAACGGGCGCGTTCCTGCTCATGAACACGGGCACCACTCCCATCCCCTCGAAGAACGGGTTGCTCACGACCGCTGCCTGGAAGATCGGCGACGAGATCGTCTACGCCTTGGAGGGCTCTGCCTTCGTCGCCGGCGCCGTGGTGCAGTGGCTCCGTGATGAGCTCAAGTTCTTCGACTCCGCTGAAGAAATCGAAGAGATGGCGCTGTCGGTAGACGACAACGGCGGCGTCGTCTGCGTACCAGCGCTAGCCGGCCTAGGCGCCCCTCACTGGAACCCCGAAGCGCGCGGCATCCTCTGGGGCATGACCCGCGGAACCAACCGTGGTCACATCGCCCGCGCCGCCTTGGAAGGTATCGCACTGCAGAACCGCGACATCCTTGAAGCGATGGAGGCCGACCTCGGCGACGGAACCTCGCTGGAGATCCTCCGCGTAGATGGCGGCGCCGCCGCGAACAATATGCTGATGCAGTTCCAGGCAGACGTGCTGAACGTCCCCGTCAGCCGGCCGACGATGTTGGAGACGACGGCGCTTGGAGCCGGACTGCTCGCAGGGCTCGGGGCGGGTCTTTTCGAGGATCTCGACGCTGTCCGCGACGCCTGGCACGAGAACCGCAGGTTCACTCCTGCGATGACGCAGCGGAGTCGAGACTCAGCAATCGCACTGTGGAACGAAGGCCTGAAGCGCGTATGAGATGTTCGGCCGTGTTGGCGCTGACTCTCATTGCCTGCGGAGGAGAGACCGCGATCGAGGAGGAGCCCCCTGCCCCCGAGGTCCCGTTGGGCCCATGCGAGGTCGAGTGGCGAATCGACGAGCAGTGCACAGGCTTCCCGACGATGTGTACTCAGCTTTCCGTCGACCGGTGGGGCAACGTGACGCGAAGCGCGGCCGATCGTTTCTGCGATGGCGAGATCGACACCTGCACCTCGGCTGAGTTCGATGAGTATGGAAACGTCACAAACCGTTACGACGGCTGCGGCGAGACACCCACCGCGTGTCGTACCCAACTCTACGACGAGCAAGGCAGGGTCAGGGAGTTCGGGCTCGACCTCTACGTTGGGAACCCACTCTTCGGGGTCCCAGGCTGCGACGGAATCTACGAAGAGTGCCGACGCACGACCTACGATGGAGCGGACGTCATTCGGATCGAAACCGACATCGAGTGCGACGGTCAGCCGGAGCACTGCACCGAATTCGACTACGAAAACGGGGTCCAGGTCAGAAAAACCGAGTCAGACTGTGATGGGCGGGTGTTCGAATGCGATGTCGCGACCGCCGATCCATTCGGCCGAGTGACCGCACGCCATGTGGACGCCGGCTGCGACGGCTCGCCCGACCGGCAGTGCTTTGTCTTCGAATACGACGGAGACTCGGAGCGACCGTCGTTCCAGCGCTCCGAGCCTATCTGCGGCGGAACCGCCGAATGTGAGGCGTACGGGTACGATGGAGGCGTCAGGCTCGCGTCGATCTCGGACTGCGAGTCTGCTCCGCAGACCTGCGTCAAGACTGAGACCAACGACGACGGCTACGTGATCGCCGTAGACATCGATTGGGGATGCGACGACCGGCCGGAACTCTGCTCACGATTTCAGTACGACGCACGAGGGAACTTAGTCGGGAAGCAAGAGGACGGCGGATGCGACGAGCAACCGCATCGCTGTCAGACCCGAGTCTACGACGGTGAATGCCGCTATTCCGCGGCAGTCACACCCTGAGCGAGCGCGGCCGAAGCAGCGCCCCCGTCGACATCCCGTTCATGTTGACTCGCGAACTCGGCAACACGCGCTGGCCAAGCGTGCTCTCTCATATACTGCGAAAACTCGGCAGTGAACGCTTCCAGATTCTCCTGGAACTGCGCCTCGTCGGCAGTGGTTCTGGACAGTACTCGAGCGACCGCCACGCCAGCGGCGACGTGGGCCGGACCGAGGACATCACCAACCTCCACGCCGTCGGCAAAAACCAAATCCGATAGCGCCGCCGCCTCGCCAAGGCTCGGAACTATCCCGGTCGGGGAACGCCGAAAGTCTGAGGTCGTCTCGCTCAACACTCGGTGACCCACATAGATCGTCGCGGCGTTGTCAGAGTTCTCCCGCAGCGCAGCGGCGAGTCGTTGAGCATCGGCCATTGCCTCCTCGGCCACGCTGGTCTCCCGCGCGAGATGATGCGCGATCTGTTGCCGAACATCATCGTCAAGAGGACGCATCTCGCGACCGCGGTGTTCGAGTAACTCGAAGACAACCCAGTGACCGCGGAATCGAGCGGGACCGCTAACCTCGCCCGGGAGTGCGTCGAAGGCCGCGGGGAACTGAGCCTGCGGAATCCAGGTGTCCACGTTTCCGCGGCTGATCGGCTGAGTGCTTCCTTCGTCCCCGATGATCGCATCAAAACCGTCTTCGAGCGCTGTGGCGAGCAGCGCCTCGACGCGAGCACGCGCGACCGGGTCGTCCTCTGCTCCCTCGATCGCGACCTCGCGGATACGCGCGCCTCGGGGCAGCAAGAAGAAGCCGGCGTGGTCCGCGTAGTACTGAGCGATTTCATTCGAGCGCGAGGTAATCACGTCCTCGATGGTCTCGCGTGAGTGCACGTTTGGCACCACCGCGATCTCGAGCCGGGCTCGGTTGTTGCGGCTGAAGTAAGCAGCCCGAAGGTCGTCCTCAGAGAGTGAGTCGACTCGATGCTGCTGCCACTTCTGCATGAGCACGGTTTGCCGAGCCGCTCGCTCGACGTCGGCCCAGGTGAGCCCCCGCTGCGCCAGCGTGCGAACTCTCTCGGGTCGGGGGGACTGCAGGAGGGCTTGAGCCTCAGGGTTCCCTCGAACCGCCGTCTCAAGCTCTTGCTCTGAAACCTCGATCCCCCAGGTCGCGCAATCCTGCTCAACCAAAGCCTCATCAAAGAGGTTCGAGGTGAGTCGACGAATAAGCGACTCGTCCGCGAACCACTCAGGACCATAAGCAACTGAGATGGGTTGTCCGGTGATCCACTCACGCCAGCTAATCGCTCGGATAAGGTCGTCGACAGTAACGACAATATCGCCCTGTGAGGCGTAAGCGGGCCCCGCCAAATCCCTAGGCTCAGCCTGCTCGTCGGCCGCCGGCTGTGCGGTCGGTTCGGCCGGATCCGGTTGCGACCGTTCGAGGGTGCAGGAGATCAAAGAAAGACAGGCGCAAGCTTGCAGGGCAATAGTCTGCATGCTAGCGAGCCGCCGAACACGACTGGGTTTCATAGCCATTACCGGTCGTGTCACGTTGCGAACCAGACCATTTTGAAGAAAGACCCAGGACTTCCCTGGGCGCTCACCTGTATAGAGGTCGTCATGAAAAAGACTCCACTGCAATTGATCAAGGACGAGTTCGGTTCAAAGGAAGCGCTTGCCAACAAGCTGCTCCCGCTTCTGGATCGTCCGGCGGACGAAGACCAGGGCGAATTTGAGCGCCGTATTCGGACGGCATCGAATAAGAAGCTTCTTCGCCTCTGGGCGGCTGAGACAGCCGTTAAGGACCAGTTTGGAACGAAGGAAAAGCTGATCGAGGCGATCGTGAAGGCGAAGTTCAACGGAACGAACCCCGACTACGCCGCACGCATCGTGAAGTACACGAAGACGCGACTCCTCGACATGCACCGGCAAGTCGCAAGCTAGTCTCGCCCCAAAACATGCGTGTCTAACGCGCGGTTTTGTGCTAGAGACGAGGCTCTTGAACGAACTGGGAAAGGCCAGCACAAATCGTGCTGAACCGCGTCTCCCAGTGGCATATTTAATGATTGAAAACCCCACGCGGAGCTGCATCACATGAAACTCGAAGTGGGCGACATGGTGGTCTACCCGGCACAGGGAGTCGCCAAAGTTGAGGGTCTGGAGGAGAAGGTGATCATGGATCAACCCATGCGCTTCTTCGTCCTCAGAGTTCTCGACTCGGACAAGAAGATCATGGTCCCGGAAAATAAGGTCGGCTCTGTCGACATCCGGCACGTGATTTCTGAAGACGAAGTAGATGAAGTCTTCGATATTCTCCGCGAGCGCAGCGTCTCGTTCGATCACGGAACCTGGAATCGACGGTACCGTGCGTACCTCGAGAAAATCAAAACAGGGTCCATCTTCGAGATTGCCGAAGTCCTTCGGGACCTCAACCTTATCAAGCTGGAGAAAAACCTCAGCTTTGGTGAGCGTAAGATGCTCGATACCGCCAGGAGACTTCTGGTCCAAGAGCTCTCCATCGCGATGCACGACTCCGAAGAGCAGGTCGAGAAGGAACTCGAGAATCTCTTCGCTGGGTAGCACCGCGTGAACTCGTTCCGACTTACCTCGGCGAGTGTCCTGACTATGAACGACCATTTCAACCGTATTGACGGGGATGTGGTTGTTTTGGACGGGCGCATCGTAGCCCTTGGCTCGTCCGAAGGATTCGAGCATCTCCCCGCTATCGATTTCGGTGGAGACTATCTCGTCCCGGGATTCGTGCAGGCGCACATTCATCTGTGCCAGACGCTCTTCCGCCACCAAGCGGAGGACCGCCACTTGCTCGCGTGGTTGCGCGAGCGAATCTGGCCCTTTGAAGGAGCCCATTGCCCGGAGACGCTCGCGGTAAGCGCCGAGATCGGACTCGGTGAAATGCTCCTAGGAGGAACTACCTGCATCCTCGATATGGGCACGGTGCATCACGAGGATGCGCTCGCCGATGTCGTCGACAGGTCCGGGATCCGAGCAGCCATCGGCAAGGCGATGATGGATGCTGGTGAGGGCGTGCCCTCCACGCTCCTCGAGACAACCAACGACTCGATAGATGAGTCGCTTCGGCTCGCGCGGCAATGGCACGGCTTCGACAACGACCGAATTCGCTACGCCTTCGCTCCTCGCTTTGTGCTCTCCTGCACGCGCGAGTTGCAAGAAGAGGTCGGGCGACAGTCCGCGGAACATGGATACCTGATCCACACGCACTCCTCGGAACAGGCCGAAGAAATCGAGATCGTCCAGCGGCTGACTGGAATGGAGAATGTTGCGTACCTCAACGAACTGGGGCTCTGCAGTGAGCGCGCCGTGTTCGCCCATGGGGTGCATCTCAGCGACGCAGAACGATCAACTCTCGCGCGCACCGGCACCTCCATCTGCCACTGTCCGTCGAGCAATCTAAAACTGGGCAGCGGAATCGCGGACATTAAGGCGCTCCTAGACGCCGGTGTAAACGTAGCGATCGGCGCCGATGGCGCCCCGTGCAACAATGGATTGGACGCGATTGTTGAAATGCGGCTTGCCCATCTGCTCCAGTGTACGAAGAACGCGCCGGGCGCGCTCTCCGCGCGCGACACCCTCGCTCTGGCAACGCGGGGCGGAGCCAAGGCGCTTTGCTGGGACGACAGAATCGGGTCAATCGAAGTCGGTAAAGATGCTGACCTCGTCCGGATGCGACGCGGTGACTTCCGGTCGGGCAACGGCGATGATCCCTACGCTGAAATCGTGTGCTCCGGTGCCCGTGACCTCGTTCGCGATGTCTGGGTTAGGGGCGAGCGACTCGTGGACAACGGGATCCTGCTGCGCCACGACCCGAAACAGCTCGCCGTTCGTGGCCGCGACGCCCTGAAGACGATCGTGACGCGGCTCTCGTAGCCAACCAGTCGGCGACGACTAGCCGCGTAAGACAGCCTGGGGATAGGTCATGTAGCGGAGCGCCCAAGAGCCCGCTGGACGGTGGTTGCCACTGTGCTTGATGCCTCCAAAAGGCAGTAGAGAGCTCGCTCCGGCAGTCCCACGATTCCAGTTTACAAGCCCGGCCTGAAGTCGCGGACGGATAGACTCAAATCGATCCTCGGACTCTGTATGCACACTCATCGCGAGCCCATAAGGAGTAGCGTTTGCCAACGAGACGATGTCCTCAAGACTCGTCCCGACATGGAGCAACGTCTCCGGGCCGAAGATCTCGGTCTGGTCACGCTCCATGGCTGCGGTGCGGTCAACGACTCGGTGTAGAGACGGCGCGACCCAGCTCCCGGCAGGCAAACCTGATGGCAGCTCGGCAGCGACAAGCGTCTCGATTCCCTCAGTCCTGTTCTGCCATTTCCAGAACAACTCAGCAGCAGGCGTTGTGGCTAGCGGCCCTAGGTCGCTGGTTTCCTCGAATGGGTCCCCAACGACGAGCGTTCTGACACGATCGGCGAGTTCCTCGGCCAGTGCGTCCGCAACGGCGGCATGTGCGACGATACGGCTAGTGGCAGTACATCGCTGCCCACACATCACATACGCCGCACCCGCGATATCCCCGGCAGCCGACGCGATGTCGGCATCCTCAAGCACGATCGCAGTGTTCTTCCCGCCCATCTCGAGCGCGAGGAGCTTACCGGTCTGGTGGGCTGTCTGCCGGCGGATCGCGACGCCGACTTTGTAGGACCCGGTGAACGCGACGCCGTGCACATCGTCGTGACCGACCAGCGCGGCCCCCGTCTGTCCGCCACCTTGGACCAATTGAAGCAGCGCAGCGTCGGCGCCAACGGCAGACGCCGCTCTCTCCCACGCCTCGACATAGAGTTGGGCCGACGCAGGAGCTGTCTCAGACGGCTTCAGAATCGCCGCGTTGCCGGCGAGTAGCGCCGGCAGAATATGACCATTCGAGAGATGCACGGGGAAATTGAACGGCCCGATGACGCCGAAAACACCGAGCGGACGCAGAGCAACGTACCCGACATCCGGGAACACATCGGGCTGCAGCTCGGTCCTCGCGAGTTCGATCGTCAGTGCCGCCTTCTTCGCGAGCGCCCCTGCCTCGCCGCGTGCCGCGCCGATCGTTTTACCCGTCTCGCCGACAATCACCTCGGCGATTCGGTCGGACGCCCCCGCCAACTCCGCAGCGAATGCTTCAATGACCTCGATCCGACGCTCGAGTGGCTCGGCATCCCATCGCACCTGCGCGCGGTTCGCCGCTGCCACAGCCTCATCGACGAGTTGCGCACCCTCTGGGTGCCTGCTGACAACGTGCTCCAGGTCTTGAGGAGCTCGGTTGTCGAAGAGTGCGCCATCCGTAATCCACGCTCCTCCAATGAAATGGCCCCGGCCCTCGATCTGTATTCGTTTCATTCTTCGCCTTCCCGGCTGATTACGCTTGCGAATACGGAGTCCCCTGGACGCGTTCCAAGTATACCCAAGAGAGCAGGGTCCAGACCGAGTTCAGCCCGAGACTCTCGGCAGGGACCTAGAACAATCCGGGGTTCGGTTCCGTCCGTAAAGGCGCCGACCAGACCCTGGCAGTTCGAATCAGAAGACCTGGCGAGAACGAAGTCTTTTGCTTGTTCGACGAGCGTGATCCTGTCGGTCCTTGCTTCGAAATGTGGGCCACCATCAAACGGATCGATGTGGTGGTTGAAGGAGAAGCCGATCGACCGGAGCATCTTCGCCACGCCCTTGGTGCCCTCGCCCACGGCCCCAATGACGGCCTGAACCTCTTCCGGCATCAAGGAGGTGTAGATGAGCCCCGGCGGAAAGAGGGCTTGCATGAACTCGTTGTTCTCGCGCGACAGGCGGTCGGCCTCCAAATAGTCGAGGCCAGTGAACTTTCGACCCAACCAGTTCCAAAGCCGACTGGAGCCGTCAGCCTCAAACGGCGGAAGCAGCTCCGCCTGAACAGATTCACAGAATCGATCCGGGAAACGCGCGATGTAGAGCAGCCGCGAGAAACTCAGCAGTTTACCCAGCTTCTTGGGGTGCCCGCGATAGGTCGGATCGAGAATGAGAGCGCCGATCTCAGTGTGCGGTGTGAACGCGCGTTTGAACTCCAAAGTCTGATGTCGCATCACGGTACCAAGCGTCACTGAGTAGCGCTCATCGACATCAAGCTTGTAGTAGTGATGCGGATCGGCCGGGGTCCCGTGGCGTGCGATCACCATAGACACGCCTACAACGCGCCGCTCCTCGAGGTCTTCGAGTGCGAAGAGGAATGCCGGGTCATCCGAGATCCCCGCGAAAGAAGATTCAGAGCGCTCAAGCACATCGGCGAGCGCGGCTGGGTCGTTTGGTAGGTTGACCGTATCCAGCGAGCCCGCGAGGAGCTCTACATCAGGTAGATCATCGAGCTTGGCTGCCCGTACTACGAACATCGCAGTCAACGCGGAGATGGCAACCTGTTGGGACAGGTCGGCAGGGGAGGGATGCTAAGAACGCTCCTCCGACTGGGCCGCGGCGCTCTCGCTGGGCTTCTTCTCGCGGAACGTCACCTTGTTGTTGATGACGTAGTTTAGCGGTGTTGCAACGGCAATCCCGACGAGCGCCGCGAAGGCCGCCCGTGCATCGAGCGCCGAGATCCCGAAGTAGACGCCCTCCGCCGCGACCATCGAGATGATGATGAAGGAGACTCCGTACTGAAGTGCGCCCGCGACACCGTTAGTGGCGTAGTAGAATCCGCAGCGCATCAGCCAGCTTCTTTTGCCGCTGACCTTCTCCCGATCTGACCAAGTCCATGAGTCGTTGATCAGAAAGTTCGTGAAGATGCTGACGAGGATCGCAACGAGAGTCGCAGTGAGATCGGCCGAGTTTCGATTGGCCCAGCTGGCGAATGCAACTTGGGAACATAGGAACGCGACGGCGATGTTCACGAAGACACCGGTGCCACCGACAAGCGCGAACTTGACGAAGCGTCGCTGCTCCTTGGTCATCAAGAAACGTCGGGGTTCCACAACGGGTGAATCGAGGGCTTGTTCCACGGGCATTCTCACACCTCTAAAACGGGCTCGAACTGCTAAAGGATGTGCAGGATCGGGTCAAGCCGGGCCCAACCTTGACTCGCTAGTCGAAATCCGTTTGATTCGCGCGCGCCTCGCCTCAACTGGGGTTCTGTCAGAGGTA
>JBLHWZ010000081.1:0-19685 GCA_047629415.1 Bradymonadia bacterium
TCATCACCGGTTACCAGCAGCGTGACCTTCGGGAGTTGGGTCACCATCACCTGCGCGATTCCGGCCGCACAGAGCGCCCCGATCTTGCCCGGGGTGATCTCCGCGCCCGCAGCGCACACCGTCTGGCCGACGGAAATCTCCTCCGCGCGATTGCGGACATTCTGCCCGAGCCGAGGCATCACACCAAAATGGGCAACGTCCGCTTCGCGCTCGACCTGCTCCTGCATGATCACGCTGTCGGCTCCGTTCGGAACAGGGCCACCGGTGAAAATCCTGGCACAGGTTCCCGGCTCCAGTGACGGGACCTCGTCCACTCCGGCTGCGGGCAGCGTCATCGCGATGGGCAGCGCGGTGCCAACCTCGATCTCCGAGGTGCGAACGGCATATCCGTCCATTGCGGACTGAGTGAATGGAGGCAGATCGACCGTCGACGGCGAGTCCTCCCGCAGGGTTCGGTACAAGGCCTCCGCCGTCGCGACGGTCTCTGTTGGCAGTGAACTAACGCGCGCCGAATAGACGGCGAACGCTTCTTCGATACTCAGCATGTTCGTTCCGGATCCTTTCGCAGTGATACGACAACCTGAAGCACTTGCGGGAACAGCGCCTTCATTGATTCCGTCGCGCCACGAGTGCTGCCCGGTAGAGCGATCACTAGCGAATCGCCGACTAGGCCTGCGCAGGAGCGGGACACCATTGCGCGCGGTGTCCGCTTCAGTCCGTACTCTCGCATCCGATCAGTGATTCCCTCGAGCGACCGATCGATCATCTCATTCAGCACATCGACCGTCGTATCCCGGGTTCCGACGCCCGTGCCGCCAACCGTCAGGACCACGTGGGCACCGGCGTCGAGGCAAGCCCGGACCGCTTCACGAATGGCGTCGGACTCACAAGGTACAACCACGCTCAAGCGCACTCGAGTCTCGTTTCCGCTAAGCGCTGAGCGCACCGCATCTCCGGCGCGATCGCCCTTCTCTCCGTTACTCACCAGGTCGGACACGGTGACAACCGCGACATCAACGGGAGTATCCAAGCGAAGAGCGAAGTCGGACTTTCCACCGCGCTTACTCAAGAGCTTGGTGTGCCGGATTTCGCACGTCGCGTCGTACGGCTTGAGCATGTCGTAGAGAGTCAGCGTGCAGATCGAGGCGGCTGTCATCGCTTCCATTTCGACGCCGGTCGTTCCGATGCAGCCGCAGGTCACCGTGACGCGGATTCCGTCGTCTTCGAACGCATACTCGACGTCGACTTGGGTGATCGGAATCTGATGGCAGAACGGTATGATCTCCCAGGTCTTTTTTGCGCCCATCACGGCAGCGACGCGGGCGATCTCAAGCGCGTCTCCCTTCTGCGTGTTGCGGCTCTTCACGATATCGCGGAGCTCGGGTTCCATCGTGATGAACGACTCAGCGACCGCCACGCGCTCCGTCTCATACTTGTGGAGAATGTTCCTCATGACTCGTCATCCTCGGCATCCAGCGGGGTGCCCCTAAGGTATCGGCTGTCGCCGTCGATGTAGTGCTCTTCTTTCCAGACCGGCAGCTGCTCTTTGAGCGTGTCGATCGCCCACTTGGCTGCTTCAAAGCTCGATGCTCGATGCGCAGACCGTACGACCACATAGACGCTGGTTTCGCCGAGCGAGAGTACGCCGATACGATGCATGATGCGGCAGCGCCGGACATCGAATCGTTGGATCGCCTCGGCTTCTAGCCGCGCGAGCAGTTTGGCTCCCATTGAGGTGTGGCCGTCGTAGGTCATGCCGCTGACCGGTCGCCCTTCGTTCAGCTCGCGGACCGTTCCGCCGAAGACTGCTAGCGCGCCGCTCCCCGAATCCTCGGTCTCGTCGAGAAGCGCCTGAAGATCGAGGGGATCCCTCGTGATGTAGCGTGAGATATCCACCGTTGATCGCTCCTCCGTCATCCGCCACTCACGGGTGGGAGAAGCGCAAGGACTGCGCCGTCCGCGACCACCGCTGTTCGGCGGACGATCTCTTCATTGAGCGCAGTCGCCACGCCCTGCATCGCACCGTCGAGATTAGGGTGACGGTCCACGACGAGTGCGATCACCCCTGCCACCGTCGCGGCGTGCGGGACTTCCTCACTGCGCATCCCTACTAGTCCCTTCAGCACTCCGTAGTACTCAACCGTGACCAAATCAGCCTCCTAAGGTCGACATTCCCGTCGCTGTGCTGGTGCCGTCTTCCCAGTCGTGTCCGACGGGTTTGATGGCCGCCGCTTCCCGGAACGCCGCCGCGATCGCGTCGCGGTCTCCCGCGCGAATAGCCGCCGCCGCGTCGACCTCAAGTTCGGACGCCAGACAAGGCCGGATCCTGCCGGTGTTTGTCAGGCGGAACCTCGTGCAGGTGTCACAGTACTTGTCTGAGATCGGCGTGATGAAGCCGATCTTTCCCGATGCCCCAGGGACGCGCCAGTAACGCGCCGGTCCATTGCCGATACCCCGCTCGGCCGGCTCCAGACCGTACTTCAGCTGCAGCCACTTTCGCGTGACGCTGAGGTCATGGAATCCGCCGAGTCGGCGCATCTCCGCGCCTTCGCCCATTGGCATCACTTCGAGGAAACGAACGATGATGTCGGACTTTCGAGTGAGCTCGAGCCAGTCCTCAAGTTCGTCGTCGTTGAACCCCGCCACGACAACTGAGTTGATCTTTATAGGCCCTAGGCCCGCGTCGCTGGCGGCGCGAATGCCTCGCCAAGTCTCCTTAAGGAGTGCGAACCGGGTGAGGCGCTCGAATCTGTCGGGGCGAAGGGAGTCGAGGCTTACGTTGATCCGATCCAGTCCCGAGGCGACGAGGTCATCGACGTACTTGTGAAGCAACAACGCGTTGGTCGTCATCGCGATCTCTGAGATTCCGGGCAGCGCCTTGAGCGAAGCGATGAGCGACGGAAGCTCTCGTCGTAGCAGAGGCTCGCCGCCAGTGATGCGGACACGGTCGATGCCTAACTCAGAGGCGACCGACACCGCCTGAATGATCTCCTCGAAGGTCAGCAGATCCGACTTTGGCGCGAGTGGAACACCCTCAGCAGGCATGCAGTACCGGCAGCGAAGGTTGCAGCGATCCGTGACCGACACGCGCAGGTAGTTCACTAGTCGCCCATGCCCATCTCGGAGGACCTCGCTCATCCCTTTACCACGGGAAACACACCGGTGGTCATGCTCCACAGGGCGCGAATCACGAACCCGATCGCAACGCGGTTCTGACCTCCTTCCGGGATAATGAGATCAGCATGTGCTCGGCTCGGCTCGACGAACTTCTGATGCATCGGCCGAACCGTCGAATAATACTGCTCGCGAATCTCTTCGAAGCTCCGGCCTCGCTCGTCCATGTCGCGCCGAATGCGGCGGAACACGCGGACGTCGGCGTCGGTGTCGACGAAGATTTTCACGTCCATGTGCTCGCGGAGGGAGGGGTCAGCTAGAACCAGGATCCCTTCGACGATAATGACCGGCGAAGGTTTCACTTCTGTGGTCTTTTCCAACCGGCAATGCGTCGCGAAGTCGTAGACCGGCTTCTGGATCGTCTCTCCTCGGTGCAGGGCAGCTAGGTGTTCGGCGAGCAACTCGTTCTCCAGAGAGTCCGGGTGATCGAAGTTGACGTTCACTCGGTCTTCAAACGGGATGCCCTTCAGGTCGCGGTAATACGAGTCGTGATCAACTCGCGCACAGTGCCCGGCTGGGAGGTTCTCGTGGATCTGCCGAGCGACCGTCGTCTTACCGCTGCCAGTGCCGCCAGCGATACCGATGAGAAGGGAGTGTTCTTTCATGCGTCGTCGTCCTTCGACAGCTTGCCGAGGCGGTTCTTCGCCGCGAGAGCCTTCGGGAGGTTCCCCTTGAGTAACGAGTGGAAGGTGTCCCGCATGTCCGGGTACTTCTTCGCGTAGGGGAACCAGAATGGCTCTGTGTCCTCTGAGTCTCCACCGAGCATGATCGCCTTCTGATGGGTAAACCCGAGCAGGCCCTCGGGGCCATGATACCGTCCGAATCCGGACGACTTGATTCCGCCGAAGGGGAGGGCGGGGTTTCCGACTGAAATCACCACATCATTTACGTTCACTTGCCCGCAATGCATGCGTTGCGCCAGCGCCAGGCCCCGCTTCTTGTCGGTGGTCCAGACGCTTCCGGTCAGGCCGTACTGGTGATCATTGGCCAGGCGGATGGCGTCGTTCTCGTCTCGGACGCGCATCACGGGGAGCACCGGCCCGAAGGTTTCCTCGGTATAGATGTCCATCTCTTCAGTGACGCCGGTGATCACCGTTGGCGCGTAGAACTGGCCGCGCCGTTCGAGTCGGCGACCGCCGCGGAGCAAGTTGGCGCCTCGCTGAACCGCGTCTCGTACATGAGCCTCGACCGTTTCGATTTGCTTGGAAAATGTCAGCGGGCCCATGTCGGCGTTCTCCTCAGGGCCGCCAACCTTCACCTTGTCGACTTCTTCCTGGAGGAGTTTGACGAACTCATCGTGCACAGACTCCACGACGAGAATCCGCTCGACTGAGGTACACATCTGGCCCGCGTTGACGAGGCCACCCCATACGGCACCCTTGGCCGCACGCCGCAGGTTTGCGTCGTGGCAGACGATCATCGCGTCCTTGCCGCCCAACTCCAGTTCGACAGGGATCGGCTTCTCCGCCGCCGCGGCCATCACCTTGCGGCCCGTCGCAACCGACCCGGTGAAGAAGATCTTGTCGATGTCCGCTCGGCTCAGCGCAGCGCCGGTCGATCCGTCTCCTTGCACCAACTCGACTACGCCGTGGGGGAGCCGCGCTGCGGCGAAGATTTCGCGCATGATCTCGCCGGTGATCGGCGTGACTTCAGACGGCTTGATGACGACTGTGTTACCGGCCAGTAGCGCCGATATGGCGGGGACCATCGTTAGCTGGAACGGGAAGTTCCACGGCGAGATGATTCCGATGACGCCCATCGGGAAGTGCTGGATGTAGCTCGACTTCGGGAAGAAGAGCACAGGCGTCATGACGCGCTTCGTCTTCAACACACGCGGTGCCGTCCTCGCGTAGTAATCGATGAAGATCGGGATCTGGATGAGCTCTGTCAGCAGCGCGTCGACGTAGGGTTTTCCTGTGTCCTGGCTGATTCTCCGCGCGAACTCCTCGCCCCGCTCGGCTACGATCTCTTTGATCCGTCGGATCATTCGGATCCGAGCCTTGAGAGGGGTGGCGCTCCATGCTGGGAACGCATCGCGCGCTCGCGAGACGGCCGCATCCACGTCTTCCGCGGAAGTGATCGGGAACTCGCCCAGTTCTTCACCCGTCACAGGGCTGTGCTTGGTAATCGTCGCCGTGACCTTCGGTTCTGCGCGTTGTTTCATCGCTCTCAGGGGGTGCGGGAGACGAGCGCCGGCACCATAGGGGCACCACGCCGAACTCGGCAAGCGAAGACATCTGCCGGATCGGCGATCTTCGGGTGCGAGAGCGCACTCGCGGATCTCTTGGTGCGTCACACAAACGAATGATGTACGGGAGACCGCCCCCGTGCCCACGGCATTACGATGAAAGCAGGCGATATCCTCCGCGTTGAGATCGAGCGACTCGCTCCGAATGGTAGTGGCGCCGTAACTGTCGAAGAGCGCGACGTCCTCGTCGCTGGTGCCGCCCCCGGCGACCACGTGGAGATTCGAGTTGACTCGGTCAGCCGACAGCATCCGCGCGCCTTCGCGTCGCTCCGGACCGCAACACGAAGCGAAGCGTTTCGGAAGCCTCCGTGTCACCACGCTGCGCCCACTATGGGCGATTGTGGTGGGTGTCCGATCATGCACGTCGACGACGAAGCGCAGCTTGAAGCCAAGGCGCAGTGGGTCAACGCGGCGCTTGGAGACATCGGTTGGGTCGACGGAGTTATCGCTTCGAACGAGTCCCTCGCCTATCGGAATCGGTCGAACTTCTTTGTCTGGCGAAGCACGGCCGGTGTGATTCGGCTCGGTTCGCGCGTTCCGGGCGGCGAAGGGTTCGCAAAGATGGACGGGTGCCGAATCCTGGCTGAGCCGCTGGACCAAATCGCCAGCGACATCGCCAGCAAGGCGAACGAGATGGAAGTTCCCGTCGGTCGAGGGCCTGGCGCTCTTCGCTACGTCGGCTTGCGGAGCGACCGACATGGGCGCGTCCTCGTTGAGTTCGTCACGTTTGGAGAAGCGGACGTCCTCGTCCGCCGGCTCGGGGCCGCGGTCTACAATGCTAGCGACCACGTCGTGGGTTTTGTCGAGTCAAAGAACACGTCCACTGGGAACGCCGTTCGGTTGAAGCGGGCCAAGGCCGTGCTGGGTAAGGATTCGCTCGTCGACGAAGTCGCCGGCGTCCCAATCCAGCTCTGGTCCGATACATTTGCCCAGCTCAACTGGGAAACTGCGGAGCACATGGCGTCCCGAGTCGCTGAACTCGCCTTCTCCGACAGCGGCCCCATTTGGGACATCTATTCGGGCGTCGGAGTTCTTGGCCTCGCGGCGGCAGCGAAGGGAGGACGAAAGGTCCTCTCGGCCGAAGTGACCTCATCCGCAGTAGACGGCGCTCGCGAAGCAGCCAGGAAGATGGGGATCGAAGGCCGCTTCGAGGTGATCGATCTGCGCAGCGGACTGCCGGGGGACTGGGAACAGCCGGGCACGGTCATTGTCAATCCGCCCCGAAAGGGTCTGCATCGCTCTCTTGTTAGGAGAATCGCGGCAACAGGCGCCCCGATCATCTACATGAGTTGTAACCCGCAGTCGTTCGCGGCTGACGCAACGAAGCTGATCGAGGCAGGCCGAAAGCTAGAGCTTGTTGAGGCCTACGACATGCTGCCGCAGACAGCTCACGTCGAGCTCCTGGCGCGCTTCATCTAGAGCTCGGCTCTCGTAAGGCCTCGCTCGGCTGGAGCCTCGCTCGGCTCTCGTAACGCCTCGCTCGGCTGGAGCCTTACGTGGCTGGAGCCCTACTGCTGGCTTAAAAGAACCCGTGCAGCTGAAGGAGCAGTTCGCCCACGTTCGCCTTGTTTGGATCCGCGCGAAGCTCGTGGCGGTAGGTCAGGTCCATACTGAGGTATGAGACCGGGAACCACTCCGCGCCTGCTGATACACGCGTCGAGTCGTCGTCGACGAACTTGATGTTCGAATCGAGGAACTCATAGCGAAGGTGGGGGATCAGCCCTGGGACCACGTCCCGGAGCTGAATCTCATGGAGCGCCACCACGCTGGTATCTCCGCCATCGCCCTGGCCGCGTTCCTCTCGCCGGAGGTCAACCTCGCCAAGGTAGGTGATCGGGTTGAGATTCAGCGACCACATCAATCCGGCCATGTTGTCGCTGTACCCGTCCTTCCCAGTGAAGTACTGGGCGGTTCCGCCCAACGTGAACCCTAGTCCTCGCCATCCGCCTTGGCCGTAGACACCGACACCCTCGTGGGAGGTACGCTCGCCCGGCCAATTCTCGACGCCCTGGTACGCGACACTCAAGTTGCCCCACCACTCGTTCGGCGCGATCCCAATTTCTACACCGTAGCCGTGTCGGTTCTGGTCGTGGCCGAGACCGACCCGCGTGTACGCGGTGTGATCCGGGAGTCGCCAGCCGTACGCCGGCGAAAGGCGGCCGGCTCGGACGTAGCTTGAGTAGGGCAGGTCATGCAGCATCACCATCACCTCGCGAACCCAGATATACTCAGCGAAGGACCGACTCGTATCCGCGTAGCGGTTAGCGCTACCCTGCAGTCCGACGTCTAAGTACGCGGTGAGGTTCGAGAGCGGGTGGGCGGCCAAGTATCCTTGAATCTCCATCGGGAACGCGGCGACGTCTCGCAGGTCGGTGTCCGTAGTCGGAACCACGACCATCGTGCGAAGGTCTGTTCCAGCCTGCCACACCGGTGAGGGGTCGATATTGCCCATCCGATCTGGAATCGTTCGGTGGTCGACTTCGCCTGACCACCAGCCGTCAAACCCGCCCTGAAGCATGTCGTAGGTACCTTCGCGCGGGGCGTCGGGATTCGACAGGAATCGCTCAGGATTCGAGACGGTCGACGGACGCGTTCCCCATGTTGGGAGCTCTTGGCGTGCGTAATAGACGCCGAGCGGCGTGCGCATTCCGTTCCCTGTCGGAACGATGTGACAGCCTTGGCAGTCCAGGTTGCAACGCCGTTGCGCGCGAGCCTCGGGGTTAAACCAACCGAGCGGCTCAGCGTGGCACGTGTTGCATGCGTGGGCCGAGCTTACAGCGTGAAACGGTGTCGCCTCGGCAGGGGCCGAAGCAAGCAGTCCGGCCGCGAAAACGGCCGTGCAGGCCCAGTAAAATCGTGCAAACACGGAGTGACTCTTTGGGATGAGGGACGGGACAGATGATCGCTTGGGGTCATCCCTCGCGCAAGTAACCTATTCGGGGGCTCCACCGTCGATCCAACGCTCAAGCATCGTCAGCTGCTCGCCGGTGAGATCGGGTCCGATCGGCATCTGGACTCCGCTGCCGCCGGCATCCGACTGGGTGTTGTTGACCTTCTGCCAGAGGTAGCTCTGGCTGGAGTCTCCAGGAGTGATGTGAGGCATGCTCGGCAGCTGATTGCCGGATGCGAGCAGCCGATCGCGGAGGCCCGCGTCTAGACCAAGGAATGGTAACGTGTCGCCGTTCAAATGGTGATTGCTGCAACTGGTAAAGACGAAGTCGTGAACATCCGCGAGCAGCGGTACCGGGCCCACATCTCCCGGGACATCCGATCCCACATCTGGGTTTACGTCAGGACCGCCGTCGACTGTATCCGTCCCGGCGTCCGACCCGGTGTCAGAACCTACATCTGGGGTCGCCGTCGCTACGCAATCCTCGATTGGACCTCCAAGATCGGCCCACTCATTGAGGATCCGAACACCTTGTGCCGACACCCCGTTCTCCGGCGCGGTCACAGGGGGCATGGTCCCCAATTCGGAGCGGAGGGCGATGCGGTCTCGGAAGATCACCGCCGAATCGAAGGTATCCGTCCGAACGCCGGCTGGCGACCCGTCCTGTGGGACTTCGCCGTGGCAGCGGTTGCAGTGTTGAGCCATCAAGATCTCGACGTTCTCGCAGAGCGGAGCGGTCTCATCGAGCACTGCTGCCTCTCGAATCTCCGACCCGAAACCTGGGCAACCGCCGAGCATGCTCGCGCCTCCCAGAAGCAGGAGAAGGCGGGTAAACCTATCCGACGTACGCTGACTTGATCTTTCGGGCATCGAGGTCTCTGTTCTGCGGGGCGCTCAATTGGGACCGGCGCACCATAACGTAGCTTAACGGACCGCATCAATGTGCAAACCACAATCTCTCCTCACTCTCACGCTTATCTGGGCTTCGGCATGCGGTGGCGCTGGTAGTTCGGCCCCCCCCCCGATCGCGGAACTGCAGCCGTACGCTGAATTTGATCGAATGCCGGCTGGCGTTGCGGTCAACGAAGACCGAGTGTTCCTTTCGTTCCCACGCTGGGTCGAGGAGGGAGACTTTACGGTCGCTGAGCTCGTCGAAGGCGAGTTGGTGGCCTATCCGTCTGCTCACGCGAACGCTCTCGACCTTGGCGCGGGCTCGCTGATCTCGGTCAACGGCCTGCACATGGATTCTCGCGGCTGGCTTTGGATCCTCGACAACGCACGTGTCGACCTACGACCAGCGATGGAACAGGGCCCCAAGCTTGTTGTCTGGGACACCGTCAACGAAAGGGAGGTCTTCCGGCACGTATTCTCCTCAGAGATCGCTCCACCGGCGGGCTCGTTCCTCAACGACATCGCAGTCGATGAAGATCACGGCTTCGCCTACATCAGCGAGTCCGGGATCGGTGGCACGCCCTGCATCATCGCGTTCGAGATTCACCGCGACATCGCGATACGCGTGCTCGAAGGGCACGTTTCCGTCGTACCGGACGCCGACCGGACGATGATGATCGACGAAGAGCCGGTTATGCTGCACCTCCCAGATGGCCCCATTGCGTGGAGGGTGGCCGTCAACACGATCGGGCTCAGCCCTGGTTCGGACTACCTGACCTACGCCCCCATGACCTCCGACCAACTCTACCGAGTTCCGACCCTGGCGCTTCGCGACGCTCGGCTGAGCGAGGATGAGCGAGCCGCAGCGGTGGAGCCATGGGGCCCGAAGCCGATATCGGACGGCATGGCCTACGCACCAGACGGCGCCGTTTTCATCACCGACGTAGAAGGCTCAAGAATCGCGACGATGGATTCGGAGTTGACCACGGTGGTCGCCGACGAGCGATTTACCTTCCCGGTCGCGATAGAAGCGACAGATACGGAGATCTGGTTCACGACGAATCAGCTGCACCTAATGCCCATCTTGCTCGCAGGAGAAGACCTGCGTCAGCCGCCTTACTTCCTCTGGCGCGTCCCGCGGGAGGCTACTCGCAGGTGAGGGCGGTCGTTCCGGTCCAGTCGTCCGTGTGCACCACGTAGGCGCCGTCGGCGGGTTTTACGTTCCATAGTCCACCTTGCCAGATGACGAAGAGCGAACCCTCAAGGAAGGTCATTTGCGTCGTTCCCTGATAGCCAGTGCCTAGATTCGTGTACTCGCCTGACACTGGCTCGACTCGGTAGAGGATGTTTCCCTGAACGCCGAAGAGATGGCCTCCGGCGCTCGCGACGGCCGTCGTTCCTGCGTAGATCGACAGCATCTCGGTCTGTGCGCCCTCGGCAGGGTTCACGCGGTAGAGTGCGTCGTTGCGGATGATCATCAGTCCGCCGCCAGCTCATGCCGTATGGGTCGTGCAACTCAGGTCGCCCGGTATCGCGTCCATACTTCATCCGCTGGGTTCACCTAGTAGATGTATCCGCCCTGCGCACCGAAGAGGCATGAGTCGTTGGAGCGGAGTGCGTTCGCGCCTTCCCACGTAGCTGAGAGCGCGTTCCAGGAGCCGTCGTCGGCCGACGCCGAATACAGCGTATCATCTTGGAGAGCGTAGAGACTCTCAGCCGAAACTGGGGCCGCCGCGAGGACGAGGAGCAGCGAGAAGGCGATTGGAAATCGCATCGATTGAGTCCTTGAGGCCGGAGTGGATTCCCAAGGTATCAATCGGAGGGCCAGCGAGAACAACATTGTTCTGAGCAGCCAAAAACGACGACAGCCCGCCGAGTGGCGGGCCGCTGCGTCGGATAGCCTCTGGCCTACTCGCCCATGCGAGCGTTGCGAGCTGCGTTGAGGAGAACCTCAAGGCGCTCACGCGCTGCGCGGGCCAGCGTCACTTTCAGGAAGAGATGAATATCCATCAGGTCCTCTACCGAGAAGCCTTCCGAGTCGAGGCGTTCACGCACCTCGTTGTGGAGCTCGCGAAGTCGTCGGTACCAAGGGTACTGCGGAATCTTCGGGACGTCGGCCTCAAGCTCAAGCTGCTTGAGGAACTCCTTCGCGTTTGTCGGACGAACAACGATGTGCTCGTGCGGGTAAATCAGCGCGGGGATCGCGGTCGCGACACCCCATGGCACTTCTTCGCCCGTGGCCTCGTGTCCTGCGCGCTGGAACGCCAAGAAGCGTCCACGCTCGCCTTCTTCTCCGTAGAGACGCTCGCGAAGAGCGGCGCCGAGATTGCCGGCGACCGAAGTTTCGACCTGAGCGAACTTCTTGAGCTTCGCGGGGGTGACGAGGTCGCCCTGCTTGAGGATCGTCATCGCCTTTTCCCAAATCACATGCGGCTCGTCCGCAGCGATGAGACGATCACACTCTTCGACCGAGAGCTGCTCTTGGGCGTCCGAGATGAGCGGGTCCACGTGCTTCTTCACACGGGGATAGTCCGCTCCACGGTAGGCCTGTTGCCACTCGTCGCTGCCGAAGCCCTTCGCGAAGTTCTCGCGGAAGAGCGAGATCTGAGCACCGAGGAACTCGCTCGAGCCAACCGCTGCCGTCGCCGAAACACCGCCGGTGACTTCACCGGGAAGGCGGTCGCCGAGGGCTTCGATCAGCATGCGAACCGCTGCCTCATGCTCGTCGTCCGGAAGATCTTGTGCCTCAAAGTGCTCCGCGAACTCTGCGCGGAACTTGCGGAACACACCGTCCTCGAACTGGTACACAATTTTGTGACCAGACTTCCAGACGAAGAGGGCAAGGCCCCACTCCGGCTTCTTCTTGTGCATGTAGAGCTCGACGGACCCAGGGTCGTCGATAGCGCTCATTAACTGGCGTGGCTGCAGCATGGATCTCCAAGAGATGCTGAATACGTGTTGGCCGCGGATACGCTGCCAAACGCTAAAATCGTGTTCTGGCCGGCCCCAGCGCGCAAGGAGGTCGGTACGGTCGGCGGCTTGTAGCACCGGGGCAAGCGGGCCGCAAGCATCGATCCGATGGTCCTCGCGCGACCCCAGTAGCCAAGCTAGGGTGATCCACGACTCCTACTCGGAACGTCATGCCCGCCCTAAACGACTTCGCTGAGGTTGCGAACCTCACTGTCGTCCGCGATGCCGAATTCAGTCACTTGGGGTATCTCACGTCGCCGCTCAGCTCCGTGCTGGGCGTCATCGGGCACGAACGGTATCTCGCGGAACTCGGTGAGAACCCACGTTTTGCCGCCGTGATCGTCCCGGCCGCTCTGGTCGACCAGGTCCCAAAGCGATTCGGGGTTGCCATTAGCGAAGACCCGCTGGACTCGTTCTTTCGGCTGCATCTCGCCTACGACGAGGACGACAGATGGGGAGGCTATCGCGGCCCCACGAAGATCGACCCCTCCGCCGACGTCCACCCGACCGCCCATGTGGACGAGGAGGACGTTCTGATCGGTCCAAATACGGTCGTCGGACCAAAATGCACCGTGCTTCGGCGCACTGAGATCGGCGCAGACTGCGTATTGCACCCAGGCGTGGTCGTCGGCACCGAGGGCTTCGAAGTCAGGGTAGTCGCCGGGAAACGGCAGGTGGTCCCGCACCGGGGTGGAGTGATCCTCCGCGACCGAGTCGAACTCCAGGCCAACTCGTGCGTCTCGCGTTCGCTGCTCGGCGGCAGCACCTGCGTCGGCGACGACACCAAAACAGACAACTTGGTCCACATCGCTCACGACTGTCAGATCGGCGAGCGGGTCCGAATCGCAGCTTCTGCCATGTTGGCGGGCTCGATCACGGTCGGCGACGATGTCTGGATTGGTCCCGGCGCGGTCATCTCAAGCGGGCTGACCATTGGAGACCGAGCCTCCATCACGATCGGTGCCGTAGTTTCTCGCTCTGTACCCGCGGATACGCGAGTGACCGGACACTTCGCAATCGAACACGGAAAGTGGATGAGCTTTATCAAATCGGTCCGATGATCTGTCTTAGCCTCGACCTGGATTGGGCACCGGCGTGGGCCACAGACTGGATCTCCCACGCCATGAGCGGCCGCGGGCTGACCGGTACGTTCTTCGTCACCCATGAATGCGCCAGCCTCCCGACACTGCGGAAGGTTGGCATGGAACTCGGCCTCCATCCAAACTATCTGGCCGGCTCAAGCCACGGCACGACGACCGCGCAGGTCATCGATTTCGTGGCAGCGATCGTGCCCGAGGCGCGTGGCGTCCGGGCGCACGCGCTCGTGAGTAGCACGCCGCTATGGACCGAATACGCCGCCCGCGGGTTCGCCTACGAATCCTCCGATCTGCTCGACGGACAGGCAGGTCTCAAGCCTTTGAAGGCTTGGAACGATCTCGTGCGTCTGCCGATCTACTGGGAGGACGATGTGCACCTGATGCACGGTAGGCCCCTCGAGTTAGCTGCGGTCGGACTGGAGCAGCCAGGCCTGAAGATACTGAACTTCCACCCGGTTCTGCTCGCCCTGAACGCTAGTTCCCTCGACGGCTACCAAGGCCTCAAGAAAGGTCTGGCCGCTTCGGGCACGTCGCTCCAGGGTGCGACTCAGGGAGACTTCGCGCCATTTGTGAACACCGGCTATGGATTGCGGGATCTCTTCGTCGAGGTCTGCGACGAGCTCGTCCGCCGGCCGGAACAGCAGGGCGGGCGACTGATCGAGCGAGCGGGGACCGTGTGACAGCGGGGGAGAACCAGTCCTTCGTTCGAGCCATTCGCTCGTTGAACGCAGCGGCCTTCTTGCTCGCCGCTGCGACGCTGTTCGCCGTAGCGGTGCATCCGGCGAGTGACGACGTAGGATTGGTCTTCCTGACGTGGCTGGCCGTCGCTGGGACTTTCGCGTTGGTGCTCGAGGAGCGCACGCTCGCGGTCGTCATGCGGCTCAAGCCGGGGATCCACGCGAAAGAACTCTTCGGGCGCCGCGGAAGAAGGCGCTTTCGGGCCGACCCAACCTACTTCTTCGAACCCACCGACCTCTGCGAGTACCAAAGGCGGACAAGGGCGACGACGCTTCTCGGGATTACCTCGCTCCTCGCCCTGGTTGGCGTCACAATCGCAGTCTCGATGGCCGAGGTCCTGGAAGTCAGCGCGGCGATCGAGGAAGCAAAGCAGCCATGGTGGTTTCGAAACTAGCCCTACTAAAGCTCGCGCTCGGTTCCCTACTGGGCGCCGGCCTTGCCATCGTTGCCCTGCTCGCAGCAGGCAGGGTACCCGTTCCTTATGCAAACCCGCCGGTCCAGGACCTTCGGATTTACGACGCGCAGCCTGGAAGCGGCGTGAGCGTGGGGTTCATCAGTGCGGGCACCGCATCAGTCTCTGCCAGTCTCATCGCCCAAGGTGCCTCAGGGCGCCAGCCGATTCAGTTCCGCGCGATGGTCATCGACCACCCCGATGGGCGCATTCTCTTCGGAGGGGGGCCAGATTCATCGATCGCCGCTGGCCGCGTGGTAAACCCCTTCGGGAACGTTACACCGATTGAGCCGCAGTGGCCCGTCGACGTCGAGAGGATCGTGTTTCCAACCATGAGATGGATGCACACCGGTTTCGGACATCACGTCGCCGAGACCCCGATCACCGTTGGCAGAAGCGACTACTGGTACGCGTTCAGCGGCCCCTGGCCGGGCAGGTACGGATTCGACCGCGATCGGCTGGAAGAACTTCGGGGCCGAATCACCCGAATTGAGTGGGAGCGTTCGCCCCGCGTCGGCTTTCCCCAGTCGCTCGACTACTTCGGTGACGACACTGTGCACTTCGTTGGGCTCAACGGCACGACGAAAGATGAGATCGGTGTGCTCGTGGTGCTCGACTCTGGAAGGGTCATCTTCGTCGTCGGCGACGCTGTTTGGACGCACGAGCAACTCGAAGAGCGGCAGCGGAGAGCCCAGTGGTTAGGCTGGGCAATGGACAGGAACCGAACACAACTCCTGAATACCCAGCGACGTCTGCACCAACTTTGGCGCGACTACGACATCGACATCGTTCCACTACTCGATGGGTCGCTTGACCTGCCGGAATACCCGCAGGTCTGGCGTTAGGTGCGAGACACCATTCGTTCCTGACGACTCGCTATCCGCAAAGATGGCGACCGGCCCCGGAAGGAACTAGCTAGTTACCGCCGAGGTTTCCGCCCAGATTCAGGGTCGGCCGAGACCCGCCGTCGCGCCCGCTCGAACCACTGCTTGAGCCGCTACTCGAGCCGCTACTCGAGCCGCTGCTGCCGACGCGGCCGCTGTCGGCGACAGGTACGGGAGCCACAACGATCGGATCTGGAATGGCTCGGAAGTCCACGGGTGCCTGCACGTTCGCGAGAGCGACTACTACCGGTGGCACCGACGCAAATGACGTCGTTGAGTCAACAAACTCCTGCGTCATGTACATGTAGCCGCCACCCGCGGCGCCGCCGATAATCAAGATCGCCGCCGCCGCCGCAAAGAGACCTCCGCGGCTCTTCTGCTCGACGATCGGCTCGGGGACAGCAACGGGCGCTGCGACCTGAACGGGAACGGGTTCCGGCTCCGGCTCCTTCCAAAGGCCTTTCGCCTTGAGCTCCTCGATCCGCATGACTTCAAGCGTTGCAGTTCGGCGGTCGGCCGCTGCGCTCTGGCGGACTTCCTCTTCCTGCAGTCGGCGTGAAATCTCAGCACGCCGCTGGACTTCAGCCGCTTCGGCAGCAGCCTTAGCGACCTCTTCCTTGCGTTTGAGTTCGGCGTCGAGCTCTTTTCGAGCGACTTCTGCTTCGTTGGCAGTTTCGTCGAGGATTCCCTCGAGAAGCGAAAGAGCTTGGGTCTTGCGAGCGGCCATCAGCGTTCTCCGTTAGTGTGCGCAATGTACGAGACCGGCGACCGGGGGTCAAACCGTGAATGGCGTCTGGAACGATTCAGGTCGAGAATCGGTCTTTCCTGATGAACGAACACCGTCTTTCAATACCCACACCCTGTGCTGGGCCAAAAACGACGAACGGCGCGTCGAAGCGCGCCGCTCATCCGATAAGACGGACGTCTACCAGGGCATGTCGAGCGCGGCACGCTCACCGTGAGTCATCGACTCCACCTTCGCCGGTGCCAGCGACACAACCTCGGCAGCGAAGAAACGTGCTCCGAGGACCTTGCCCCAAAGGTAGGCGGTCTCCTCGTCTTCGAGTTGTTCCGCGGTTGGCGTTCGAGCCCCGTTCTCCTCGAGGAGGTCGAGCGCGATCTGCGCCTGCTCCGCGAGAAGGTGCCCGACGACGACGTCGCCGAAGACTTCTAGGAACGGCGTCGCCTGAAGCAGCGCCAGAGAACGGTCCGTTCCTCCTGTCTGCGCCAGCCAGAAGCCGACCTCGCCGAGCGACGCCTGCGCTCGGGACAGCAGCTTGTGAACGCTGGTCAGCTCTTCAACTTCGCTCATGCCCTCAAGGAACTGGGTCAGCTCCATGACGTAACCCATGAACAGCGCGCCGCCCTTCATCCGCATCTTACGGCCCAAGAGGTCCAGCGCCTGGATGCCGTTGGTTCCTTCGTAGATCGAGGAGATCTTTGTGTCTCGAAGGTACTGCTCGACCGGGTACTCGCTGCAGTAGCCGTATCCGCCGAACACCTGCACAGCCAACTCGCAGACCTTGAACGCCTTGTCTGTGCTGTACGCCTTCACGATCGGGACGAGCAGGTCGACAATGTCACGGCTCTTCTCCACCAGCGCTTTGTCCGAGCTGTGATGTTGGAAGTCAAAAGCGACCGCCAGCTTTGCGACGAGAGCCCGTGTTCCCTCCGAGTAGGTCTTCATGAACATCAGATTGCGGCGAACATCCGGGTGGCGGATAATCTCGACGCTCGGTCCCTTCAGATCACTAACGTCCGGCCCCTGCTTACGGTCCTTCGCGTAGGCCAGCGCCTGCTGGTACGCGGCGTTCGCCATCGCAACGCCCTGAAGTCCGCATGCGATGCGCGCTTCGTTCATCATCTGGAACATGTGCACGATACCCGAGCAACGCTCGCCGACGAGCCAGCCCTTGGAGTCGCCACCGTCGCCGAAGGAGACCGTGCAGGTGGGCGAGCCATTGATGCCCATCTTGTGCTCAATGCCCGTCACCCCAGCGTTGTTGTAAGCGCCAACAGTCCCGTCCTCGTTCATCAGGTGCTTCGGCACGGCGAAGAGTGAGATCCCCTTAATGCTCTCTGGATCTCCCTTGATCCGCGCCAGCACGAGGTGAACCGTGTTGGAGTAGAAGGGCGCATCGCCGGCGGAGATGAAGATCTTGCCGCCGGAGATATTGTAGGTGCCGTCCTCGTTCGGGGTGGCAGAGGTAGTGGCGTCGCCAACCGCCGATCCGGCCTGTGGCTCGGTTAGGCACATCGTTCCGCCGAATTCGCCGCTGTACATCTTCTCAACGAAGAGCGCCTTGAGCTCGTCCGTTCCGAACGACTCAATGAGGTGACCTGCGCCGCTGGAGAGCCCGCGGAACATGTCAAACGCTTGGCAAGCGCCGGAGAAAACCTCGAACACCGAAGTGGCAACCGAGAACGGGAGGCCCTGACCGCCCCACTCAGTGGAATGAATCGCGCCGTTCCAACCCTGCGCCCGCATCTTCTTCCACGCGACAGTAAACTCGGGTGGCGTGACGATCTCGCCATCGATGAACTGAGCCCCAACTCGGTCGCTGATGGAGTTCAGCGGAGCCAGCTCTTCCTGCGCGAACTTGACCGCTTCGTCGAAGATCGCCTCACAAGTCTCTGTGTCGAAATCCTCAAAAGCCGGCAGGCTAAGCACCTTTTCGAAGTCGAATTGGTGGCGAGAGAGGAAGTTCCAGTCGCGTTTGTCGAAGATCAGGTGGCTCATTTTAGACCTCTGTTGAGTCGGGGTTTGTTCGAATGAATGAATCCTCATTCAGAAGCGTCACGTCAAGCAATTCGTCGCGAATTTGGGGGAACCGGCATTGCTCGATATGTAGGTGGGTGTCCGCAGCGTGAGCGAATGAACCAACGAAACCTCCGACAGACCATCGAGTCCCTGAATCGCTCCGAACTGCGCGAGCTGGTTCGTGACCTGGCCGCGTGGGTTGGCGAGGGCGCCGTGCCCAAGCTCATCCCGCACGGGCCGATTCGCCCGTCGACGAAGCAGGCTCAGCTTGCGCTCTCAGCCGTCGACGTCGATGCGAGCCGCGAGCGGCGGGAGCACGTGGTTTCGCTCTGCCTCGGGCTCATTCGAGCGGAGAGGGCGCTTGGCGGACCGGCCGTAGACATTGGGTCGTTCCAAGAGTCGCTGGTGCGGTCCTGGGCGGAGCTCGTCGAGGAGGCGAGCGCTGCGCTTCGCTTCGACTTCCCTGCTGGGTTGGAACTCGCGCGCGAGATAGTGGAAGCCTCGGGCCGTTTGCTGATCGCGTCCACCGCCTATGGCACCCGCACCCCTCGACCGGAGCTCGGCGAGCTACTTGGGCTGATCGGCGAGCGGGTAACGGCGATCTCGCTGGACGAGCGAACCTTCGGCGTGCTGGTGAAGCTATGTGGATCGGCTTGCATCGATGTTGGGGACGCGTGGTCGCCAATCGACGCGTCGCTCGCGTCTCACAAGGACGCTCGCCGGTGGCTTACTCGCCTCTTCGAGGGGCGGACACTGCCAACCGCTCATGTCGTCCCGCTTCTGCGCGCGCTCGAGCAAGCGGACGGGCCAGTCGAGGACGTCGTTCAGGTGGGGGAGATCAGCTTGGACGCCGGGATAGAGGTACTCTCGGTCATGATTCAGGCGCTGCATAACGCGTCCCGGATTCACGAGGCCCGCTTCTGGATTGGCGAAGGGCGCTTACGGCACCCGGGTGCCGCTCTCTGGGCGGAGCTTGAGGCGACCCTCTTCTGAGGGTTCGACTGGGGGATCCCCATCGATCGAATGGAGCGAGGGGTTGAACGGCGTCGCGACCGTTAACTACCTGGAAATACCTAGGTTTTGGCGATGAGCGCAAAGGTCCCGACAATGGACTTGCCTCCTCGAACCCCTCGCGATAAGGTCCGCCGCGCTCGCGGCTGGAAAGCCGCATATTAACCCGCGACGCGCGGATTTGGATGACTCCCGAAGGCATCTTTTTTTACATATTCGCCATCGGCACCATCCTCGGCAGTTTGGGCGTAATCACGTCTAAGCAACCGATTAACAGCGCTCTCTCGCTGGTGTTGTCGTTCTTTTTCTTGGCAGGGATCTATATCCTGCTGAACGCGCAGTTCATGGCTGTGATCCAGATCCTGGTGTACGCCGGGGCGATCATGGTGCTGTTCATGTTTGTGCTCATGCTACTCAACCTACGGGATGACGAGCTGGGCAAGCCGCGGCTGAACAATACGAAGCTACTCGGTGGGCTCTTTGCCGCCGTGCTCTGCTACGTGTTCGCCACCGCGTCGATCAGCTTTGTGGGGGCGAGCGAACAGCTCTGGACCACCACAGTGGCCTCTG
>JBLHWZ010000082.1:0-19605 GCA_047629415.1 Bradymonadia bacterium
ACCTGGGCTGCTGCGAAGAGCGCGCCCTGCTCACCGTGGAGGAACTGCGAGAGCATCCAGGACGACACCGAGTAGAGCAACTCGCGCTCCTCGGTGACGCTGAGTTTGATGTTCCGCGGGAGCTGGTCCCTTGGGAGGAAGCCCTGAGGGAGCAGAGGGGCGTCAGGGCGCATCGGGTCGACATCGATGCTCCAGTCCAACGCGGTCTCACCATCCCACTGGTTCTGCTTTGCCCTGCGGTAGAGCTCCCGCATTTCGCCGTTCTCTGAACGGTACTGCCAGTCGAAGTGGGCGCTATGGCCTGACGGGATTTCGACGCGATCGAGGCGCCGGCCCTGGCGAAGGAGCAGGCCGCGAACGGCAGATGGGCCCATGGTCACGAGCGCCCTCGGGTCTTTCACTTCACGGATCAGGCCGGTCAATGCGAGGACAGGTTCAACCTTGCGCCGCATGTTCAGAGGCAAAAGCCCGAGTAACTCTTCACTGCGTGTCACAGTGCCGTCGGACCGGTCGCGGCGCAGAAGTCGGTTTAGGGCTTCGTTCGTCGTGTATCCCATATTAAGCGTCGATTGTGAGGGCAGAACGGGGGCAGGCGATGCAGGCGAGTGTCTCACCGGCCGCCGCTTCGTCGGAGGTCAGGCAGTTCGGGTCGGGGAGGTGGACGTCGCCGTCGCAGCGGACTTTGCACGCAGCGCAGCCGCCCATCGTGCAGGAAAAGGGCAGGAAGATACCGGCGGCTCGCGCCCCCTCAAGGAGAGTCTGTCCTTCGGGGATATTCACGAGGCGGCCCGACTTGGCGAAGCGCACCGCGTGAGTCCGTGAACTCGTCTCGCGTTCGGTTTCGTCTCGTTGTCCGGTGCCGCCCCGTTGTTCGCTGCGAGCTTGGGCGAACCGCTCAGTATGGACACGAGCTGAGGGGACGCCTCGCGCGCGCAAGTAATCTGTTACGGTGTCCATCATCGGCGCCGGCCCGCAGATGAAGAAGTCCTCACTACCGTTCGGCGGCAGAAGCTTCTCCAGCATAGGGGTATCCAGCCGTCCGACTTCGCTTGAGCGCGACTTCGCTTTGCGCTCCAGAATATGGGTGACGGTCACGTTCGGCAGAGCGGCCAGGTTCTCGACCTCGTCTGCGAGCATGGTGCTGCGCAGTCCGCGGTTCGCGTAGAGGAGTCGTACGTCGCGATCTGCTGCGGCAGCCGCTTTGGCGATCGCGAGCAATGGGGTGATGCCGACGCCGCCAGCGATCAGAACGAGCGCGTCGGAGTCGTCTGCGTTCAAGGTGAATCGGCCGCTCGGTCCATCGGCTGTCACGGTGTCGCCTGCGCGGGCTGTGTCAACGAGGTGATTGGAGACGACGCCCCCTTCGACCCTGCGAATCGCCAGCCCGATGCGTTCACGCTCCGCCGGCGGGGTGAAGATCGAGTACTGCCGGCGATGCTCGACGCCATCGGCGGTGAGCGCGAGCGTGAGGAACTGGCCTGGTTTGAACTCGAACGCCGGGGGCCTCTCGAGGTAGAGGCGCACTCCGTTCGCGTCGGGTTCGACGGCGAGGACCGGCAGCGCGAGGGTGGCGAGCTGGTCAGCGGCGGCAGGTTGGCGAGCGGCCTGGGCGAGCGCTCTCAGTTCTTCTGGAGTGTGAAGCGCCTGGAAGACCGGCCTTGGCTGCCGTGCAAGTGCACGGGCAGATTGCCGGATGTTGTGGGCGGTAGACCGCAGAAAGAACTTTGCTGAGCGGGGTAAGAGCGCGTTGAACATTGCTACTTCCATCACGTGATGGAACAATAGTTCCACCAGTTGGTGGAAAAAGCAACGCTCGGCGAGTAAAATTCCCAGCATGGCACGAAAAACGAGAGCAGACGGGCGCGCGACCCGCACAAAGATCCTCCGTGCGAGCCGCTCGATGTTTGCGGCTGGGGGTTTTGAGGCGACGTCTTTGCGGCAGATCTCCGGCGCTGCTGACGTCGACCTCGCCACGTTGAAGTATCACTTTGGCTCCAAGGCGGCGCTCTTCGCGGAACTCTATAAGGAGGGCTACGACGCAATCCTGTCGGTTCTGAGCCCCTTCCTCTCTCAAACGGGAACGGTGACTACGGCTGAAGAAGTGGAGGCTTCGATCGACCAGCTCGCAGCGGGCGCCGCCGAGTTCCTATTTGAATACGACTGGTTCTGCCGTCTTTTCCTCTATCGGATTTTGGAAGACTCGTCTGAAATCAGCGGTCTAGAAGAGCAACTGGAGGGCTTCGCCTTTGGGATGATCGAGTCCGCTGTTCAGCGTTTGGTGGACAGAAAGCTACTTCGCCCGATCGACGTCAGGGCGACGATCTCCCTGCTCGTATCAGGCATATCGATGTGGTCGGTGGCCTCGGTGAGCAAGCCCGGTTGGCTCGGGAGCCCCTCCCCTGATGACCCGGAATGGCGCCCCCGCGTGAATACGTTCATTCGGGATCTGCTCCGCAGGATACTCCTCGGCTGAGCAACCCCGCTCAGAGTGTGGATAATGGCTGTATTCTTGGGTGTGGAAAAATAGTGACGAACCGGAACCACGCTGTTAACATTACGCCTAAGCAGAGGCCGTGCTCTGTGTGCCCCGACTGAACTGTTCCTACGTGCTTTGTCAGGTTTAGGGATTTCGAGGATAGCCAATTGGCCGGATTGTCCGGCGTTGGACGCCGACGCGGACGGCGAACGTTACACAGATAGGAACAATGTCTTCCAAGCTCTTCGTGGGTAGCCTTGCATGGGCCACCACAACCGATACCCTCCGTGCGGCTTTCGAGCCCTTTGGCGAAATTACCGATGCAGTTGTGATCACTGATCGCGACACTGGCCGCTCACGCGGCTTCGGCTTCGTCACTTACTCCACCCCCGAAGAGACCGAGACCGCTCGAGCCTCGATGGACGGTGCCGACCTCGACGGCCGTAAGATTCGCGTTGACACTGCCAATGATCGCCCCAAGCGCGGTCCTGGCGGCGGCGGCGGTGGCGGCGGTGGTGGTGGTTACGGCGGCGGCGGCGGCGGCGGCGGTCGTGATGGCGGCGGCGGCGGCTACGGCGGCGGCGGCGGCGGCGGCGGCGGTCGTGATGGCGGCGGCGGCGGTGGCGGTGGCGGAAACCGCTGGTAACACTGGTCGGATGAGCGCTCAGGCGCTCTGACCGTGCTGTTATCAACGATACGCACAAAGAACCGCTCGAGCTTCACGCTCGGCGCGGTTCTTTGCGTTTTTGGCGCCATCTCTATCGGCCAGCCAGAGCTCGCAAACGCACAGACAGCGTTGGAACTCTTACAGCCCGATATCGTACCCCGTAGTGTTGTCATTGCGAGGCCGTTTCGCGTCTACGCTGACCCCGCCCTGCCACCCGAAGAAACAGGGCTGCGCGAGTTGTCGCTTACCGATGTAGAGGCAGTAGCGCGCAGGTTCTTCGCGCGCGACCGCCGTTATCAAATCGTCGACTTTACGTCGGCTGTTCTGGGCGAAGCGAGGGAGACCACGCATGAGGAGACAGTCTTCATCGCGGAGCAGTCCGCACGTCTGGGCTACGGACACCATCGGTCGTACAATCTCGCATCATCGGTCAGCGAGTTCGACTCGGCCATCGCCGCCTACCAACGGACGACTCGAAGCTGGACGCACCCAGAGGACCTCGGCGAGGTCTGGCTCACCCTGGCGCGGGTTCACCTCGAACTCTCAGAGGTCGACCCGGAGCGTGCCGATGAGCATCTGGCGCACGCGACCGAGGCGTTTCGGCGGTTGATTCGCGTCAACCCAGACCGACAGGTTGGGGACCTGAACTTCCCCAACTCCGTGGTTGGCGCCTACCGCCGCGCCTACCTTGATCATATCATCAACCGGGGAGCGGAGCTCAGACTGACCCACCAGGAGGCTCTTCGGTTGGCACAGATCGCCGACGCTCAACTCGTCGTCTACGCCTTCGTGATGACGGTAGAAGACGGACACACGCTCGTCCTCCAGGCCTACGACACCCAGGAGTCGCGCTTCGTCATCGATGAGGAGTTCGCGATCGTCCCCGAGCTAACCGCGGTCAGCTCGGCGATCGAGGCGGCGCTCTCCCGAATGGCTGCCTGCCAGGAGCTAATTCCTGCGCCCGTGGTCGAGCCGCCGAACGGTCGTGGGACTCTCTACCTCTCAACGGCGTTCTCGCTGGGGACCTACACGACCCGCCCTACGGACCGCGTATTCGCGAACTATGGCGCCAAAGTCTCCCTGAGCATCATGCTTCGGGAGACCTTCGGCCTCTACCTCAGCGGCATGCAGTGGACTGCCCCACGAGACGCGGACGGCGAGCTGCTCCGGCCATTGGAGTCGACACGGGGTGTGATCGGAGTCACCGCGGGAGGCAGAACCGGAGGGCGGCTGCGTGCCTTCGCTGTGGGTGGTTTGGACTTCACTCGGCTCGGTCGCTTCCGCGCCACCGACTCGTTCTGGTGCAAGGTTAGCGAGGGTGAAGCCTTCGAGTTCGACGAAGAGCGTCGCTGCCTTCAGTCAGACATGGTCGACGAGGAACCCCAGCTGCAGTTCGGACTCTCGTTCGGCGTAGGTGTCGACGTGAACCTCTCTGGCCCGTTCTGGCTGCATCTGCAGGGTAATACCTCGATCTATTCGTTGCCCATTGAAGACCGCCGCGTGAACTTCCCACTCTGGGTCGACCTAGGGTTTACCTACGAGTTGGGGCGGTAGAAACGAGTGGCTGCGTCCACGCACGACACTCGACTGCAGCGATGACTCACGGAAGGGACCGACGGAGCTTGGTCAATCGAGCCTGCGCGAGCGAACCCTCAATGCAATCCCGCGGTAATCCTGGCCAGGCCCCGCGAGAATCCGCTTTGACACACCGCGTCAAAGACCGTACCTTCCGCGCAATGAATGGCCATTCATCCCGGAGCATCAGATGGCGACCCGCAAGACCGCTGCCAAAGCAGCCACGAAGACTAAGGGCGATCGCGTCGCGATCGTAGATGGACTTCGTACTCCGTTCGCCAAGCAGGCGACCTATTTCAAGACGACCACTTCACGGGAGCTTGGACAGATGGTGGTCGCGGAGCTCATGGCTCGCACGGCGCTGGACCCGGCGTTGGTCGACCAAGTCGTCTACGGCGCTGTCGCACCCTCGGTCGAGGCGCCCAACATCGCTCGAGAAATCGTGCTCGGCACCGGGATGGACCGACGCACCGACGCGTACTCTGTCTCGCGCGCCTGTGCGACGTCGTTCCAGTCGACAGTAAACATCGCCGAGTCGATCATGGCGGGTGCCGCTGAGATCGGCATCTCTGGGGGCGCAGACAGCACGTCGGTCGTTCCGATTACGGTCTCACAGAAGCTGGCGATTTCCCTGCTCGCGCTAACCAAGGCCAAGTCGGCCGGAGCGCGGCTAAAGATTCTGTCGAGCCTCCGTCCCAAGGACCTCGCTCCGGTTCCTCCGGCGATCGCAGAGTTCTCGACGGGGCTCAGCATGGGCCAATCCGCCGAGCAGATGGCCAAGGACTGGGGTATTTCTCGAGCTGAACAGGACGAGCTTGCCCACCGATCCCACGTCCTCGCGACGAAGGCCTGGAACGAAGGCAAGTTAGACAAGATCGTGATGTCTGCGCATGTGTCGCCTTACAAGGGCTCACTCGCGAAGGACAACTGCCTGCGCGAGGACTCGGACCTCGCGAAGTACGCGAAGTTGCGACCGGCATTCGACCGCACGCATGGCACCGTCACGGCCGCAAACTCGTCGCCGCTTACCGATGGCGCCTCGGCGCTCCTCATGATGAGCGAGTCCAAGGCGAAGGAGCTCGGTTACGAGCCGCTCGGCTACATTCGAAGCTACGCGTTCGCCGCGTTGGACCCACGTAAAGACCTGCTGATGGGCCCGACCCACGCGAGCCCGCTCGCTCTCGACCGAGCAGGCGCCAAGCTGAAGGACATGACGCTCATCGACATGCACGAGGCCTTCGCCGCACAAATCGCCTGTAACCTTCGCGGGTTCGCGTCGCGTAAGTACGCGAAAGATGAGCTCGGCCGCAGCTCCGCGATGGGCGAGATTGATATGGACAAGTTTAACATCTGGGGCGGTTCCATCGCGTTTGGACACCCCTTCGCGGCGACCGGCGCACGCATGATCGTTCAAACGCTTCACGGCCTCCGCGAACGCGGTGGTGGCCTCGCTCTGACCACCGCATGTGCTGCAGGCGGGCTTGGAGCGGCTATGGTTCTGGAGGTCTCATAATGGCTACCACGAAGGCACTGACAATCGAGATCCGCGAGGATGGAATCGCCATCGTGACGATGGACGTTCCTCGCGCGCCGCAGAATACGCTTAAGACTGAGTTCAACGCCGAGTTCGCTGAGATCCTCGAGACGATCGAGGGTTCCGACCAAATCCGAGCCGTTGTTTTTGCGAGTGGCAAGCCTGATTCGTTCATCGCCGGCGCCGACATAAAGATGCTGGAGAAGATTCAGACGGCTGATGAAGCCGCTGAGCTCTCGAGCAACGCCCAGGCCGCGTTCGCTCGCTTGGCGGCCGCCCCCGTCCCCGTTGTTGCCGCGATCCACGGCCCGTGTCTTGGCGGCGGTTTGGAGTTGGCCCTCGCCTGCACCGCACGCGTCTGCTCGGACGACAAATCCACCATGCTAGGGCTGCCTGAGTGCCAGCTCGGGCTGTTGCCAGGCGCTGGTGGAACACAGCGTTTGCCTCGGCTTATCGGGATTCAGTCCGCGCTGGACCTGATGCTCACCGGGCGAAAGGTGCGTGGAAAGCGCGCGAAGAAGATGGGAATCTGCGACGAAGTCGTCCCGACTCCCGTCTTGCTCGATGCCGCCATCGCGCTCGCTGGCAAGCTCGCCGACAAGCCGAAGCGCACGAAGACAGCGCTGGTGAAGTTCGGCGACGACCTCGCGTTGTTGGGGTCGTCCAAGGGGGCACAGGAACTCGCGCTCGAGAAGAACCCACTCGGACGTAAAGTCCTCTTCCAGCAGGCGCGAAAGACGCTCTTGAAGACGACGAAGGGCAACTACCCTGCGCAAGAGCACATCATCGACATTGTCGAAATCGGGTTCGAAGACGGGATCGCCGCAGGCTACGCAGCAGAGGCCAAGTACTTCGGTACGTTGGTCGTCTCGCTCCAAGCCGAGTCGCTGATCGGCGTCTTCAACGCGATGACCGGGATGAAGAAGGATAGCGGCGTTGCCGACAAGAAGGTGAAGCCTGTCCCCGTGCGCGCGGTTTCGATGCTCGGCGCTGGACTGATGGGCGCAGGAATCGCCTACGTGACGGTCGAAAAGGCGAACATCGACGTCCGGCTGAAGGACCAAGACGAGGAGGGTATTGGTCGTGGCCTCGCGCAGGTCGACGCGATCTACCAGCGCGCCGTGAGGCGCAGGCGCATGTCCAAACAGGACGCCATCCGCCAGATGAATCGCATCACAGGTGCCACCGACTACTCGGGCATCGAGCGCTGCGACATCGTCATTGAGGCCGTGCCCGAGATCCTCGAACTCAAGCACAGCGTCTTGCGCGACGTGGAGTCGCGCACATCGGACACGACCATCTTCGCGTCGAACACCTCGTCGATCCCAATCGGCGACATCGCGAAGGCGAGTGCGCATCCCGAGACCGTCATCGGAATGCACTACTTCTCACCGGTGGACAAAATGCCTCTGCTGGAGATCATCGTGACTCCGCAGACTGCCGACTGGGTGACCGCGACGGCCGTGCAGCTCGGCAAGGACCAAGGAAAAACCGTCATCGTCGTCAACGATGGGCCCGGATTCTACACGAGCCGCATTCTCGCTCCGTATATGAATGAGGCCGCGCACCTGGTGAGCGAGGGCGTCCCGGTTGATAGAATCGACAAGGCCATGACCCAGTGGGGCTACCCGATTGGCCCGATGGCTCTGCTTGACGAAGTCGGTGTCGACGTCGCTTCCAAGGTAGGCCCCATCATGGTTGAGGCGTTTGGAGCCCGAATGGAACCGCCCGGCACGACCGACGTGCTCATCGAAGACGGCCGCCTCGGTCGCAAGGCGAAGAAGGGCTTCTACATCTACGATGGAAAGAAGAAAAAGCGCGTCGACGAGAAGGTTTACGAAGTGCTCGGGGTCGAACCGAACAACGAGATGGACCTCGACCTGATCGCCGAGCGATGCGCCCTGCAGATGGTCAACGAGGCCGCCCGCTGCCTGGAAGAGAACATCGTCCGTAGCGCTCGTGACGGCGACGTCGGCGCCATCTTTGGCCTCGGGTTCCCGCCCTTCCGTGGCGGCCCGTTCCGATTCGTCGATCAGACAGGTGCTGCCGAGATCGTCAGCCGCTTGCGGCACTTCCGCGAGCGCTTCGGACTACGGTTCGAGCCCGCTCAGATCCTCGTCGACATGGCCGCGAAGGGTAAGAAGTTCCACAAGTAGGAACCTCGCCGATACCGCGTGACTGGACATGAGCCCGAGTGAGTCGTGCCCGGCCGTATTCCGGCCGGGCGGCGTCTACATCCGAACTACGCTGGGTCCGTGAAGCTCTCGTTCATCTTCCGGTCGAACTTGGTCTTGCCCTTGTACTTCTTGACGAACTTACGGCTCGTGCTGATCGACGGAACGGGTCCAAGGCCTCCAGTCACCGTCTGTGTCAGGCGCCCCTCCTGGGCCACGTCGATGACTAGTTCGGCGCCGCCCTCTTCAAGCAACCCGCCGAGCCCGGTGTCCGGCGAGACGAATGTATAGCCTCGGCGGGCGTAGAGGAACTGAACGTCGGGCGTAATCGTCGGGCCATCTTGGGCGATCGAGACAGTGACACCCGCTATCTCCTGCGCCTGCGCGACTGTGCCTTGCACGCCGTCCTCTCCGATCACAGAGACCCGGACGTCGCCAGTTGTGCTGCCTGGGGCGTCGCGGCTGATGTTCACGGAGAGCACTCGGTCGCCGGCTTCGACATCGAACCAGCCTCCATCAACCTCAACGGAAAGCTCGAACTCTTCGAGCGTCCCGCCGCCATCGTCTTGGATTGTCATCGAGAAGGTGACGGTGTCTACATCCCCGACGGAGAGGGATTCGAAGTCCCCCTCAAACACGCGCTCGACAGCTGCTGGAGTGACCTGCTCTTCGACGAAGAACTCGCCTTCGTCCGAGGTTACCGCCAAGGAGACCGTGGTTGGCTCGAGGGTCTCTACTTGTGCGGTAATCGCGACCTCAACACGGTCGTCTCTGTCGAGCACGACGACTTCTTCTACCAGCGAATCCTCATCGAGGGAGCCAGCCACTTCGGCGACATCCAAGACTTCCTCGCCCGCGTAGGCAGTGCCGACGAGCCCGAATTCGGCTTCCTCGCTGATGCGGTCGTAGGGAGTGATGTAGACGATATCGTAGAAGCCGAATGGCTCAGGCTCGCCGCCAATGTTGACGATCGACGCTCCCGGCACCGCTCCCGCAGCTTCCATGACGTCCGCCGAACCCACTAGAGTAATCAGAAGAGAGGAGCCTCGCGGATCGAGCGTCACCGATAGCTCTTCAACTCCCTCGGGGCTTGTCTCGACGACCTCACGGTCGACAACGAACTCGTCATCGAACCCCTCAATGGTCACCACAACGGGACCGTCCGGTCGCTCAACGTCGACCGCACCCAACGCGAAATCGAAGTCGCTGCGCACGACCGGTTCGAAACCGGTCAGCTCCAGTTCGACCGAGAAGTCCGAGGGAATCGGACCCATGAAACGCACGATCGTCTGGGCTTCGATCGAGTCGCTCAAACCCTCGGCGAAAAGATGGATGATGTCAGCGGTCGGGGTCGGTGGGGCGGAGGTTTCCAAGAGCAAGCCTCGGCGTGCCGATGCGTTCGGGTACGTGTCCGGGCGATCAGCGAGCGTCTCCGATCCGTTGGCGACACGAGTGACCTCTTCGAACCCGAATTCGTTTTCTGCGATCACAACGATCTCGACGTTCTCTTGATCGAATACGTCATTGACCCAGACCTTGCTGCGCCATTGCGTGACGAAACTGCCGAAGGCGAACACTGTGGATTCCTCGCCGACCAGCTCGGCCTCGAAACGAGTTGCTGAGCTCTCGCCGTCCAGGGTGACCGTCAGTTGGTCACCGCGGTCCGCAGTCCGATCGAACCGAACGCCGATCGTCTCGCCGTTCGGGGTGAAGCCTGTAGCCCATTGCTCGTCGAGAACGACCGAGATGCGGCCGGTATCGACTGGCTCTTCGCCGTCGAAGAACGTGATGAGAACCTCAATCTCGGTCTCTCCAAACTCCTCGACGCCGGCTGAAAACACGCGCTGAACTCGGTCGTCCATTTGCTCGAGTTCCACACCGTTCGCGAACGCCTGCATCTCGGGGGGAACGCCGGAGTCGCCGCTGTTTGACACAGCCACGAGCTCGTAGACGCCGGGTGTCGATTCAGCGGTAAAGATGTCGTCGATCACTACGCCGCGCTGCAAGATGAACTCGACGCGTCGGTTCTTTGCTTTGGCTAATTCAGTGCCAGAGGTCTCGACCGGCTCAGCCGAGATCTCCACGTCTCCGCCTTCGCCAGGCGAGAAGTCAGTCGGGACTCTGAGCTCGAACTCCTCGCGCAAGAAGTTGTACTCCACGCCGTCAACGACCACGGAGGTGCCGGAGTCGTACCCAGCCTCTGCCATGAGGCTTGGAGTGGCCGAGACAATGACTTCGACACCATCAAAGCCATCGGATGGACCGACCTGCCAATCGACTCCGTTGGAGCCCGTACAGCGGTAAGTGTTCCAGCTCGTAGTCGTCAGAACACAGTCTTGCTCATCACCATCGACGATGAGTGTCGACGGGCGCCGGTCTAGGCCTGTGCTCTCTAAGATCAGCCGTTGTGTCGTAGGGAGGCCCAGCGGGACCTCCTGTGTAAGTTCCTCTTCGACCAGTGACGCGATTGCCGGTGGCGGCGGAGCGCTCAACACGACGGCGATATCGGCGGTCAGTCCGTCAGGGTTCTCGTTGTACTCCATGTGAAGCACTTCGAGCGTGAGGTCGCTGGGACTCACGTCATCCGCTACGTCGGCGTCGGAAGTGTCGTCCGCTACGTCGGCGTTGGCCGTGTCGTCCGCCACCTCAGCATCGGTGTCGGCGGTGTCTTCAACGACGTCAGCGTCGGCGCTGGCATCGGGAGCGTCAGCGCCCACGTCTGGTGCTGGGACATCCGCGCTGATGTCGCGGTCGTCGTCGGTGGGGTCGTCTTCCAGACACCCGGTCAGCATTGTGAGTGAGGCGAGCGCGAGGAGACGCGTGGCCAGATTGGTCGTTCGGAACATATCTTCGGGGAATTGAGAGGTCTGCGGCGGACCGCACGAGCGATTGGAGTTTGGGACCCACGCTCGGCGGCGCGCGGCTAGCGGGCGTCTCGAGCGCAGTCAACTATCGACGCTGGTCCGCGCTCATTCTTCATTCAGTCGAAGGGTAGCTGAAGGAGCACTCGCAGAACCCAGCTGGTAGGAGGCAAACTTCCGCGGACTCCTCAGAAACCGCTCGATTCGCTCGGCGCCATTCCACGCTGTATTGCAATCGGTATTGCTGGTAACCCGTGTGTGAATTCACACTCACACGCAGCCATCATGACGGAACCAGAACGCTGGGATGTCTACCTGACGGGGACTCCCACCCCGCCCGGTCCGGGCCAGACAGCGCAAGAGGCGTTGGCCGAGGTTCTTCGCTGCGATTTGAATTCGGCGAACACTGCGTTGGCTGCGATCCCAGCACGCGTGGGCGCGAATATGGAGCGAGACGCCGCGCGCCGCATCTTCAATGCGATCGGCTACATCGGTGGCAGTTCGCGAGCGGTTCCTGCCGGTTCGGCGCCACCGAAAAATCCAGTGCGACCCACGGCTTCCCATCGGGCGCTACCCGCGGACCCGAGCTTGGAGCGAACGGAGATCCCGCGCAGGTCTCAGACGGCGCCTCACCGGCTCTCGATCACGAGCGGTGCCCAACAGATGGCTACGGCCCAAGAAACCGCGGTCGCTCCGAGGGCCTCCACTTCGATTTCTCGGGTCGCCATCATCGGCATGGTCGATCGGCGTGATTCTGGCTCACAGTCCGCGCTTAGCGTCGCTCATTCCCAGCACAGCACAGGATCATCGTATGCGGTTCCGAAGGCCGCTGAGCCGAAGGGTGGATGGATCCTCCCGGCTGTTCTTTTTTTGCTGGTAGCGGGGGCACTTGTCTTCGTTCCGATGCAGCTCAAGCGCATGGATCCAGTCGAGATCCAGCAAACGAGTTCCAGCGCAGATGAGGGTACGCACGTGACCGTTGCGTTCGAGTTCGCTGCGACGCCTCGTGACGGGAACAGCTTTTCAATTTGGCTCGAGGGGCCTGCCATCAGCAACGCGGGCGCAGCCTCTTGGGCGGAGGTTTCGGCCGAGGCGCCGCGTGCGGGAGTAGCATACGAGTTCAGCTTCGCCGCGGCCGACCTGATCGACACCGATGCGGACGAGCCGAGTGCGACGGTCAACATCGCGTTTGATGGGCAGACCTACGCGACAGCAGCAGTCGATCTGAGCACATTGTTCTGAACGGAAGATCGGGCGTCGTTCGAATCGTCAGCGGTTGCCCCGGCATCTTCTGGCCCCCATGCCCTTTGCTACCCAATCTGCTACCGCCGTGCCGATGACTGCGTCCCTGCAAATCACCTCCACCGCTGCCGTCTCTGCTGATGGCCGTGAGTACAACGCTCCCGTGCTTCCATTGGGGCACCTCGACACGTTGTGGCTGCAGGTAACTGGCACAGTCTGCAACTTAGCCTGCCGTCATTGTTTCATCTCATGCGGGCCGAAGAACGACAGCCACCCCGTCATGAGTGTGGACCAAGTCACGGATGCGTTGGAGTCCGCCTCGAAGGTCGCGGTGAAGGAGATCTACTTCACGGGCGGCGAGCCGTTCATGCACCCAGAGATCTTCGAACTGATCGACCGCTCGTTAGCCCTCGCTCCGTTGAGTATTCTCACCAATGGCATCCTCATCGACGATGAGGTCGCGCAAAAGCTCGCTCAGCGTTTTGAGGACTCACCCTACTCGTTTGATCTGCGAGTCTCGCTCGACGGGACGACGGCCGCTGTGAACGATCCCATCCGTGGTCGAGGCTCGTTCGAGAAGATTCTCGCCGGCGTTTGCGCCCTCGCTCGTGCCGGAATCAACCCGGTTCTTACGGTGACGGAGGTCGACGACGGGGCGAACGTTCATTCGCGCGTCGCGTTTAAGGACTTGCTCGTGAGCTTGGGTCTTCCGAAGCCACGGATGAAGTTCCTCGCGCCGTTCCGAATTGGACGCGAGGAGCGTCGCGGACGCGGCTACGAACGCTACGAAATGCTCGAGTTCGAGGACATTCTTGAGGGCGAAGAAGAGGCGCTGCAGTGCTCCAGCTGCCGGATGGTCACAGCAAAGGGAGCCTACCCGTGCCCCATCCTCATCGAGGATGAGTCGGCACGCCTCGGCGATTCGCTTGAAGACGCCCTCAAGCCCATCACGCTCAAGAGCCGCGCCTGCTGGACCTGCCATGCCGACGGGGTCTCATGTCGGACCTGACCCGCGTTGCCGTGTTTGGGGGCGTCTACAACAACTATCTCGCGCTCCAATCTCTGATCGCGGACGCCAAGAAGCGTGGCGCGACCGAGCTGATTTGTCTCGGAGATATGGGAGGGTTTGGGCCTCATCCGAACCGGTCGTTTCCCCTCCTGGTCGACAACAACGTGTTCTGTATTCAGGGCAACTACGACCACTCGATCGGGAACGAGCTGGAAGACTGCGCGTGCGGATACACCGATGAGCGCGACAATCACTTTGCGCAGATCAGCTACGACTACACGCTCGCCAACACCTCAGCCGAGTATAAAGAGTGGCAAGCTGCACTGCCTCCATTTGCGCGCCGGCAGTGGGGCGGAAAGAGTGTCTATCTCGCGCATGGATCTCCCCGACGAACCAACGAGTTTCTCTGGGAATCCACCGCTCCCGATGGCTTCCTAAATCACGTTTTAGACGAGTTCGAAGCGGACTTGGTCTTCGTCACTCACACAGGCATTCACTGGACGCGGGAACTTGATGGCGGGCGCGCGGTCATAAACGTGGGCGCCATCGGGCGACCCGCCAACGACGGCCGCACAGAGGTCTGGTATTCGATGGTTGAGTTTTCGAACGGTAAGAAAACACTGGACGTGGAACTGATTCCGCTCAAATACGACCACGATCAACTCGCTCAAGAGATGCGAGACGAGAAACTCCCCGAAGAGTTCGTTGAGACCATTCTCACGGGCTGGTGGACGACTTGTCTTGAGATACTCCCAGCGAAAGAACGCCACCGCAGCCGGTATTGACCCCTCCTTCCGCACCTACGGAACTTGAGCGACAACCCGGAAAATAACGATAATATCTCCGAGACTGACCACGACTGGTTCGACCAGGGTGCGCCAGTGCCGAACGACTACGTCGACGACGAGCTCATGGAGCTCGATGCCGGCGCCGACATCGGTCAGCTCGGTATCATCTTGCTCATCTCGGCGTTCGCGCTCTTTCTGGCCGCGCAATACACGCTCGAGGCGACCTACTTCTTCTCCGAGAAGGACCCGATCGCGCTGAACGAGGGCTCCGAAGACGAGTTCCTGGTCGGGGCTCAGTTCTTCGATGAGCAAGGGCTGCTCCAGCTGCCGTCCAATCGATACGTCGAGGTCACGGGTATCCCGAATCGCCGAAGCGTGAGTGGAGACCGAGAGTTCTACGCTCTCGTGGGCTCCGAACTCTACGTTGAGGCGCGGGTTCCGGAAGACGATCGTCCCCGTATCCTGCAGAACACGCCTCGCGAGATCGAGCGTGGCCAAGAGAGCACTCGTACGATTCACGAGGGAGTCGGACGAGCCGTCGCGTTCGAAGACCTACCGAAGCGATACGAGCGGTTCATTCAGTTCTACTCGGAATCCTATCGCACCCACTTCTGTGGTTACGAACCCTCCGAAGACCTCCGCTCCTACCAGTTCCGCATCCGACGCGAAGCCGAGACGAACCTCACCGATGAGCTAGGCCGCGCACCCACCGAGATGGAGATTCAGGACCGCGCGGGCCCAGCAGCTGCCTGCCAGAACGCTTACCTAATCCTCGCGGATCAGAAGCCGACAGAGTTCTGGCTCTACCCGCTCGCCTACCTGGCGTTCGCGGCGGTGCTTGGCTTCTCAGGCTGGTTCCTCTTCCGGCGCCTCAAGGCCGCGAAGCAGTAGACCAGCGCTGGCGGGCGAGCCGTCGCTCGCCACGCCATCGTTACATCGAGAAGGTGTAGGTATTGCTCGTGTGAATCTCGAGGATGCCAATCGACATACTGTTGATGGCCATGGCGATGTGATCTCGGTTGTCTGGGTGCCAGTAGAAGATCCCGTGGGACCAGACGCCTGGCTTCAGAGGACCGCGGACGTCGTGCTCTACCGGGTATCCTCCGGGGACAAGCGGGCCCTCGCTGCTGAGCTGTAGCAGGTTCTGCCGGTCTCCCGTCGTCATGTTGACCACTACAAAGATGTCCGAGTTTCCGCCGCTGGTCCACAAGAGCTCGGTCTCATCGTCCCAGATGAGCCAGTCGTTGCCGATTGTGGGTGTACCCGTGCCGATTTCGTCGTCCACCGAGCTGACGAGGATGCGGTCGCCGGTGTCCGGGTCGACCGAGTAGAGCCGATTTCCGAGCACGGTGAACATCACGATGACCGGGTCTTCGTCAGGACGCTCGACCCAGCCAAGGCCGCCGATGGGCTGGGACTGGAAGCTATCTCCGCCGCCGATATCTGGCGCGCCATCGGCACCGTGCATGCGCATGATCGGGGTACAGTTCATACCGTCCGCGTCGATGCGAGCGATGCCATCACCGATGACCGAATCCCGGAAGCTCAAGTAGAAGTTACCTTCGGGGTCCATGGTGAACGACTTGTCGACGAACTGGATCGAGGTCAAATCATCGACGTCATCAGGGGAGCGTCTGCACTGTCCAAACTCCTCGTGTGCTCCTTCAATCGCGCGGTGCCAGACCAACGTGCGGTCGCCGGTGCCCGGGTCGACCTGAATGATCTCAACGTTGTCTCCGCCGTCGGAGGCGTAGGTGTACCAGAAGCCGTCTGACCCAACCTGCACGTCGAAGATGTAGGGGAATGGCGCAGTGTTGCGAACCACGCCGCCCACGGTCGCGTCGCTGTCATAGCCACCGCCCACCGTGACGTAGCCGTCCGGGGTGTCGATGATGCCCGAGATGACGCGCCGATCGCCGGTGTCCACGTTGACGCCCCAAATGGCGCCCGCAGACTGGATGTACGTTTCGTCACTCCAGTTGAGGGTCATGACATATTCACGCGTGATGGTGTCCACGAAGCCGCCGCCGGCCTCACGTGACAGGCGGTTCACGTCTGCCATACGGGGCCCGGTGCCCCACTCATTCCCCTGATCATACGACACGCCAGGCGGCCAACAAACGGCCTGTCCGCCGCCATTCTGTGCCTCGTTGCAGCGACAGTCTACGGGAAGGTCCGTGCGGTTGTTCTCGAACTGCTCGGTGGTGCAGTTGTCGAAGTAGTACTCCGAGTCCTCTACGGTCGTGCTGCTGATGAAGTAGAGGTTGGCCATCGCCTCCATCGGATTGCCATCGAGGTCGATGACGAGCGGATCTGCAGGGTCGAACTCATTGGCCACGCCTTGATCGTCGTACACCGCAAGGTGCAGGTCTTGGCGTGCGTCCCAGTTTTCGGGGTTAGTGAGCAAGATCCGGTCGGAGCTGAACTGGCTGACCCGTGCGTGGAAGAGCTCTTCTCCGCGTTCGCCGTTGTCGTCCGCGTAGACCACAACCCAGCCCCGGTGGTCCAAGTAGATACGAGGGACTTCGGCCATGTCTCGCAGATTCGTTGTCCATGGCGATGCCAACTCCCAGAATGCGACGACCTCCTCTCCGGCATCCGCGTCGATTCCCGAATCCGCATCGACACCAATATCGGGCTGGACACTGGAGCCCGTATCGACTCCGGAATCCGTAGTGGGATCGTCGGATGAGTCAGAGCAGCCCAGAGGGACAAGCAAGAGGTGGGCGAGCATTACAGAACGAAGAACAGGACGCATTTAGTCTCCAGGGTGGACGAGCTAATACGCTCGCTAACGTGGAATATTCAAACTCATTCGCATCATGAGGCTTCTGAAGCCGGCTCACGGGGTTTGGAGCATGAGGATGTACGCTAGAGCAGGGTCGCCGCCCATCCCTCAAGCTCGAGCGGTACGGAGAACGGAGGCGCATTTGTAGACATACGGCGCCGCGGCGTTGCTCGCTGCGGTGTTCAGACCGATCGCCCATCGGTGGTCAATGAGGGGCCGGACGTGAACTCCTAGGAGATCGGCGATTAGGGGCAGACTTCGCCGCCAGAGATGCAGATTCCCGGCTCGCAGCAACGGCCGGATCCGCACCCGCGGCCTACCGGGCAAACGCCCTCTGCGCACCGTCCGAAACTGCAGCCGGGCCAGTCCTCACACCAAACCCCGTCCGTATCTCGGACGCAGGACACGCCTTCTTCGGACTCGGTCGAGTTGCACGATCCGTCTCCGCAGACATAGTCGGTTCTCGAGCGTGATCTCGTACCGTTCTCTCCGCATTCGCCGAAAAACCTGCAGGAACCCCACTCACCGAACTCGGGGTCTCCGCAAGAGACGCCATCTGTCACGCGCCTGCAGTCCTGGTTTTCGACAGATTCGATGGGAATACAGGAGCCGAAGAAGCAGCCGTACTCCGTCCGCGTTCGAGATTGCGTTCCGAACTCTCCGCAGGTTGTGGCGAATGAGCTGCAGGTGCTCCACTCGGTGTAAGATGTCGTGTCGCAGCCCGTGCCGGTCGTGGTGCGTGCGCAGGCCTCATTTTGGCTGCTCACCGTCGGTTCGCAGGCACCGCCTGCGCAGGCGTAAGTCGTGACCGATCGCGAGCGGGTGCCCAACTCCCCGCAGGTGCCTGCAAATTCGCCGCAGACCCCCCACTCTCCGTAAGTTGGTCCAGCGCCACAGGTGGTGCCAGTTGTGGGGCGTGCGCAGGCCTCCGAATCCGCAGCCACTCTCGATCCGCAGACACCGGCGACACACTCGTAGGTAGTGAAGTTTCGATTTCGCGTCCCCGACTCGTCACAAGTGCTTGAGAGGTCAGCGCAAACGCTCCACTCGGATCCGAAGTCTGTTCCGCAGTCGCTCGCTCCCGAGCACTCCGGCGGAGGACCGTCGCAGCCGTCGGGCACCCCGTCCCCATCAGTGTCGACTCGGTCGTCGCCGCCGGGGCAGACGTCATCAACGTCACAGATGGTGTCAGAGTCGGTGTCCGTTAGGTCGCCCACACAGGCGAACGCTTCGGCCCCATCGCACCCCAGTACCGCGGCACAGGGACCGCACATATCGCCGATAGCGCCGTCAAGTGGGGTACAGCCACCGCAAGCGTTCGCGGACGCCTCGCAGGTTCCGCAGGCGTTAAGCGCATCGTCGCCGAGGTCACCGACACAGGCTGAAACGAGATCCGCACACTCGAACATACCGGAGTCGCAGGTTCCGCAGGTTGAGCCGAGCTCGGTGAAATCCTCGTCCGCGAAGTCGTCGCAGTCGTTGTCGAGCCCGTCGCAGAATTCAGGTGCGCCTTCGAACACGGCCGGGTTGTCGTCGTCGCAATCGAAGCCGAGGCATCCAGGTCCGACGCCGCGTCCATCCTCGTCATTGTCTAAGCAGGCAGTGCATTGGTTTCCATCGGGCGCGCAGACGAGCACCGAGGCATCGCCCACGCCGACCCCAATGCAGGAGGCTCCCGCAGGACACGGCTCCCCAGCGGCGCATCCCGTCGCACAAAATCTGCCGTCGTTGAACGCAACGCAGAGGTTGTCTGTTGTGAGGCAGTCCGCATCGATCTCACACGGCGCGCAGTAGAGGTCACCAGTTGGGACGCAGTAGCGAACAAGATCGCCGCTGCCGTCTTGCAGCGTGCGGCACTCGTAGCCCTCCTCGCTACATTCCTCTCCGCAGAACTCCGAACAGACTTGGCCTCCGTCTGGGTGGCGGGCGCAGAAGTCGGCGTTGCAGTCCGAGTTTTCGTCGCAGGGACAGCCGAGCGTGCGGCACTCGTCTGCGTCGGCGCTGTCTTCGGAGGTGTCTGCAGCGCTGTCTTCGGAGGTGTCTGCAGCGCTGTCTTCGGAGGTGTCTGCAGCGCTGTCTTCGGAGGTGTCTGCAGCGCTGTCCTCAGCGTCGTCCGGAATTTGGGCGTCGACGCTAGAGTCCCACTCGAACTCGGGGAGGTCCTCCATCGGGCTTATGTCGCTGGTTGGACCCACCTCGGCTTCGGCTGATTCCGGGGTGTCGCTGCAAGCGGCCAACACGAGGCACGTGAGAGCGAAAACGATGGAACGTGGGGTCATGGCGAGGTCGGGGGGTGGGGGCACTCCGAAGCTAGCAGCCAGCCCTAAACTTGCACACATAGAGGGACACGCCAGGGGGCCGTCGAGCGAGTAGAGCGAGGAAGCTGGCCCGGATTCGCCGTCGCGGACTCCGTAGCCCGCTCTCTGTCGTGTCCCTTGTCTGTTGAGTCATTGGTAAGGGTGGGAGGCCTGGCTTCGTTAGCCCGTGTGTC
>JBLHWZ010000083.1:0-19326 GCA_047629415.1 Bradymonadia bacterium
GCGGTCGACCCGATCCGGCGGAAGTTCTGTCGTGCTGAGTCACTTGAGACCTCCGACGCTGGATCTGATCCGATCGGTGCAGAGCCCTCAGCCTCGGCCGCCATCGCTGAATCCCACTCCGGGGTAGATGCCGGCCGGTCCGAGTAATCTCCGGCGGTGGTGGGCGAGCGATGCGTCGCAGTACTCTGTGCGCGGATACGCTGCGTACGGAGCATCTCGCTCGGCGGCTGGTCTAGGTCCCCGTCCAGTGCCTCGGCGCCCGCCGACTTCAGGCCAAGCGAAGTCGTCTCGCTCTGGTACGTTGCAGCTTCCTGAGATCTGGAGATTCCGGCGTAGTCGAACTCGTCGAAGTCTGGGGCCTCCTCGCAGCCGAAAGAGTCCTGCGCCCGAACCTTGGTCTTGTCTACCTGAACGTTGGGTGTGTGCCGCCTATCGCGGCCGTCGGTGTCCCCGACTGCCGGCGGGCTCGACTCGAAGGGCCGCAGGACCAACTCCTCAGGAACCACTGAGTGGGACCCGCTCGTCTTGCGGCGACTGGCCGCGAGTGGGAAATCGTTCGAATTGAGCTCCATCGGCTCGTCCCCGCCGCCGAGAGACGGGCGAGGCGACTTACCGATCTCGCGGTGTGATCCGGCGGGCCCTCGCAGATTTCGGGTTGGCGAAGCAGGCCCCTGATCGGAGAGCATCGGAGGCACCGACTCCGCGGATCGCGCCGCCTTCACGGGCATAGCGGGGATGATCATCGTTCCCGGCTGCGCATCGCGAAGCTGCTGCCGAGACTTTGGTGCTGTGCGCGCCGCTGATGCGAACGATCCGGAGTGTCGAGAGGGGCGGGATGACGTCCGTGTCGGCGCAGTCTGCGCGGTGTGCTGCACCAGCGCCGTGTCGGCGGCCGGGCGCGCGACTGCACCGGCGCACGGCGGGATCGTCATGTGGCCAGCGCTCGGTTTGCGGTCCGCCTCGGTGGCAATCGCGATCGGCTCGTTCTCGTTCTCGTTCTCGTTTTGCTCCCCGAGCACGGAGGGAATCTCCACCTCGAAGTCGAAGCCGTCATCCTCGTCGAAGTCTTCCTCGGCATCGACTCGGTAGTCCTCGGGCGCCTCAGGTCCGTCGTCCGGCAGGTCGAGTCCCCGCCCATCGTCGACCGGGTTGAAGAAACCCGACGGGATTCCGACAAGCTGGATTCTCTCCTCGCCGTCATTCTCGTCGTCAATCACCAGAGGGTTGTCCGCCGCGGGTTCCAGCAGAACCTCGAAAACGGGTTCGGCCTCGCGCCGGGGCTCCTGGGCAGTGTTGGTTTTCGAGGGCAGTGAGAACGGCTCTGGCCCGCTGTCTTCATCAAAGGTCCCAAAGAACATGTCCGGGATTCCGTCGAGTTCAAGCTCCGGTAGGAGTCCAGATTCCGGGCCCGCCCGCTTCAGTTCTATCGTTGGGTCCAACTCTTCCGGATCGCCAGCTTCGCCAAGATCGCTGATCGAACCAAAGAGATCACCGGCTCCCGCCGGTCTGCGTTTGCGACCCCGTGCGATTGCGTCCTGACGGGCGCGCTCGGAACTAGATCTGGGCTTGGGAGCCGGGAAACTAAAGCCGGATTCGGAGTTACTAGGCATGAGACTCGGTTGGTCGCCCGCGTTTTTCGCACGGAGGCCAGGGTGAGTCGGTAACCTAGACTGTAAGTCCCAGAAGGTAAACAATGACTTACATGTGTTCCGATATCGGCTCATGCGGGGCGCTGTGAGGAACGACACACGTCTGCGCACATGGTGTACGTCCGCGACCGGAGGGCTGCGGCGGGCTCACTTAGACGCCGGAGCGCCGCCGCAGCACAGCCCAAATTTTTGCGCGATCTCGCTCGTAGCTCATTCCGCGAGCTTGGCCTGCCTCCCCCGCCCTTTTTTGGTCCGTTCGTGGAGTGAGCGGACCGGCGATTCTACACGAACCGTTGGAGGCGCATCCGGCGGTCCACGCCGACCATCTCGTGCGGCTTGAGCTCGGTCCAGACGTTTTCTCCATCGAGGGGTTCGGACGAGAGCACGAGGTGGTTCACGAAGCCGCTCTTGGAGACCATCTCACACTCGGGTGCAAAACTCGGACACATGTCGCGGTCTGGGCAGCGCGTCTTGTGGGTCGAGTAGAAGAGCGGCTGTCCGCCTTGATGCGCGAGCATGACGCGACCGTTCGTGATGATGAACGTGAGGAAGTTCTCGTCGCGCGATGGGTCACCGCCGTCGACCATCAGGGGTCCCGTAACCTCAATCAGTTCGGCGATCGCTTCGGAGGCTGCCTCGGCGAGATCGTTGGCGTCGAAGTCGTCGCGGTGCACGTCTTTGAGGCGCTGCATGTGGGTCAAGAAGAGGTAGAAGACCACTTCACTGTCCGTGTCGCCGAGCACAAATCGACGGAACTGTGGGTGGATGCGCCCGCGCAACTCCTCAAGGTGTGTCGCGAAGGACTTCACGTTCCCGTTGTGAGCGAAGATCCAGCGCCCGTATTGGAATGGGTGACTGTTCAGCGGAGACCGGGTGCCCTGGGTCGCCTTGCGAATATGAGCCAACACGGTCTGCGAGGAGACGACGCCGGAGACGCGATGAAAGAGCTGATCAGAGACGGCTTGGTCGCTGCTCTTGATGAGGTGAGGGGAGTCCCCAATGTAGTAGGCCACGCCCCAGCCGTCCGGGTGGCGTTCGCTCTGAACGCAGAGCGCATTGTCAGCACTTACCAAGCTTCTATGAACCTGTGAGTTGATGACCGAACGGAACCCGAAGAGTCGACACATTAGTTACTCCGCAATCGCGATAACCATCGCTGACAATTGGAAGTTCGGCTCGGTGTGGTTCGAGTCGTTCCAGTCGCAGCCGTTACCGAGTGCGCACCCGCTACAATTCGTAGAGTCGGGTCGACACAGGTTCTCGTAGTCGCTGACGTCGTATCCAACCTCGAGCGGGCCAGGTCCAACCTCGCCGAGGTCGATCGTCCAGTCGTGAGCAACAGCTCCGGGGCACCATCCAGCGCGAGGGAACTGCCAGGTGCCCTGCTGGTTTGGAGCCGCCGTTGTTTCGCAGTCGTCGCGCCACACCGTCTCAGTGTGGTCGATTCCGCCAACGGTGAACGTGTGGTCGGCGGGGCAGAACTCCGCGCAATTGTCCTGATTTCCCTGACCGTGGCCGGTGACGAAAGTACGCAGCAGCGCACGAGTCGTGCCCTCCGGAAGCTCCACCATCTCCACCGGAAGCTGTTCGGCGACGGGGCGAGCAGGGTCGCCGTAGATCACCCGGTTTAGATTCCAGATCGGATATACGCCGATGACGTTGACCGTGGGTTCCGCACCGATGAAATCGAACGAAACATCGACCTGCCAGCCGTTGCCGAAGCCACTGCCGGGGCCGACCCACGTGTCGACGAACGCCCGCAGAGTGACGTCGTCCGTCAGCAGAGGCCGAAGGTCTGTGACGTCGACCTGCCAGGAAGCGCCTACGCCAAAGGGCGTGATGAAGCGGGAGAGTTCGATGTAGCCTTCGTCCTCCGCGCCGGGATTGCTAACGAGCCCGTAGCTCCCGTAGCGGTCCCACGGGTCGCACTGACCGCTCGGGCAGCTCAGCGCGAAGTTCATCGTAATGCCGCCGTAGAGCTCTTCGGCCGGTGGAAAGGTCACGGCGACGTCGACATTGCGAGCGTTCTGCCCCTCGTCCCACCCAGTCCAGAAGATGTGGGCTTCGTCGTGCGCGACGACACTTTGGTTTTCGCCAATCGTCCCCGTCGAGGCGTCCGCTTCGGCGTCCTCAGCGTCCAAGTCGGACTCGCCCGTATCGGTCTGCGAAGCGTCATTCGACGTGTCGGCGAGCAACGGAGCGGGGTCCGAGGAGCAAGCCGTGACAGAGAGGGCGGCGATGAGCAGGCAAAGGTTCTTCATGAGGTCTCCATTGAGCGCGCGAAGCGTAGCCGTCCCTTGCAATTCCTCCAAGCGGAACATCGGCGCGCACTCTTTGACCTTCCTAGCCGCCACTCCTATTGCCGACCGCAACCTCGACTGCACTTGGAGCCCTAAATGCGTACCGTCACACCATCAACCGCCATCCTCCGCCGAGCGTGGAACACCATGAGCAAGGTTCCTGGCGGCTCGCGTGCTTTCTCCAAGATGGTCGGCAAGATGGCGCCCTACACGGGCTCCATCGGAGCGCGCATCGTCGAACTCAGAGACGGCTATGGCCGCGCCGAGCTCCTCGACCGAAAGCAGGTGCGGAATCACTTGGATTCCGTGCACGCCATCGCGCTGGCGAACTTTGGCGAGGTCATCAGCGGCGTGACGATGCTCTACAGTCTCGACCCAAAGATGCGGGCCATCCTGACGGGCATGCGCATCGAATACCTCAAGAAGGCTCGTGGTACGCTCACCGCCGAGTGTTACGTCGAGCCGATCACCGAGGTGAAGGACATGGAGATCACCCTCGACGTGGCGATCTCAAACGCGGCTGGCGAGGTGGTCTGCCGTGTGTACCCCGAGTGGAAGGTCGGCCCTAAGAAGTAGGCAAGCCGGCGCCCGATTCCGTGGGTGCCGTGTCAGAGAAGTTGTGCGACACCTTCTCTCCACACTCGGGCTCATTTGGGCATGTTGCGGTGGGCCGGCGCGCTTGCCGATCGACGTACCGGACGGTGCCAGCTCCTACGTACTGGACGGGCGTAGCCACTCCACTTCGAGAACTCCGCGGGACTTACGGGACGAGTTCGGTGACGTCGCGGAGCACATCTGGGCCGCCGGAATGCCGGTCGCATGCACGTTGGATTGCTCTCAGTCCGTCGTCGTCGAAGCGGACTTCGACGGATGGGCCGCGGACGGGTCTCTAACCGGCCGGATGCTCATTTCGGTCGTCGAAGGCAGAGCTGTCGATGTGCTCGATGAGCGGTAGGAAGACTTTGCAGGGGTCGACGAACTCGAACTGCGCGCCGCACGACTAACCGTCGTCCAGCGCGCGGACCATTAGTAGATCTTTGGGATCGGCAACGACGCACAATCTGCCCTGCGTTGTGTTGAACCGACGGTCCATGAGCTCACGCTCGACGAAACTGAGTGGTGGAGCGACGTCGTCTATTCCCTCGCTGCCGCTCACGGGAGCCGTGCGGATGTGCCCGCAGCTAGGCCAACGTTCCTTGATACCGCTTTTGTGCCCGACGTATCTCCCGACTCGGTCTGGGAAGAGGCAGACATCCGTCGCCTGATCGATGTTCAACCAGTCTCTTACGACAGGGTTTGGTACGAAGCGATCCTCGGCGCCGAAGGCGTGTCGCCAGAGCTTGTGTGGGAACTCTATCTTCGGTTCCGACTGGTCTCTGTGTATTCGTTCGACATATCCCTCCAGAGCTTCGAGCTCGAACGCGCCGAGTTCTGCGCCGCACACATCGAGATTGGGTGCGCGCCCGTGATCCTGTCGGCGGCGGCCGGTGCGTACTCAAGAGCCAGCGTGCCGACACGGATCTCTCACTACGCCAGACTCGTGCGAAGCGTCGCGGCTTTTGCGGAGCCGGACCGGCACGTCGCTGGGATGATCTCGGTCCTCTCTCCCGGCCACCCCCACCCCCACCAAGCAGCTACTTCGCCGCGACCACCCCCGCAGGGACACCATGAGCGAAGCGAATCGTGTCGGCACGCCCGCGACCGCCGCCCCGCGACCACCGCCGTAGGAACCCCATGAGCGAAGCGAATCGTGTCCGCCGCGGGGGACCGACACAACTAGCTCACGGGTCGTAGCTGAGGTTCGGCGCTAACCAGCGCTCAACATTCCGGACGCTTACGCCCTTTCGCTTCGCCAACGACTCCACTTGGTCCGCGCCGATCGAGCCGATGGTGAAGTAGTGCGATTCTGGGTGCGAGATGAACCAACCGCTGACGCTTGAGGCTGGCATCATTGCGAAGCTCTCGGTCAGCGCGATGCCGACGTCTTCTGCTCCGAGGATCTCGAAGAGCGTGCTCTTCTCTGTGTGATCGGGGCATGCGGGATACCCAGGCGCGGGGCGAATCCCCTGGTACTTTTCCTTGATGAGCTCTTGCACCGAGAGCGCCTCGTCCTCGGCGAACCATCCCTTTCGGGCCTTGCGGTGCAGCCACTCGGCAAACGCCTCAGCGAGTCGGTCGGCGAGCGCCTTGGCGAGGATACTGTTGTAGTCGTCATGATCGGCTTCGTAGGCCGCAACGACGGGAGCGAGTCCGAGTCCGGTCGTCACAGCGAAAGCGCCGAGGTAGTCGGTAGGTCCGCCGACGGGGGCGAAGTAGTCCGCGAGCGAGAGGTTTGCCTGCTCGGCGCCCGGCTTCACCTTCTGCTGGCGCATCATGTGGAAGCGGGCGTGTGTTTCGCCAGCTTCGTCGTAGAGCTGCACGTCGTCGCCGTCGCTCTCAGCGCGCCAGAAGCCCCAAACACCGCGCGCTTTCAGCGTGTCGTTCGCGAGCCAGCCCGCGAGCATCTCTTGCGCATGGCCGAAGAGCTCGGTCGCTACTTCGCCGTAGGTGGGGTGCGTCAGGATCCGCGGGTAGGCGGCCTTGAGCTCCCAGGTAGTGAAGAATGGGGTCCAGTCGATGAGCTCGACCAGCTCTGCCAGTGGTGCCTCGACCTCGCGAACGCCGAGGAAGGGTGGGGTCGACGGCGTATAGTTGGTCCAGTCGAACTTGAGGGCGTTCTTGCAGGCGTCCGGGAACGAGAGCAGCTTGGTGGCCTGTCGCTCGGCGTAGCGTGCGCGGTCCTTCTCGTACTTCGCCTCGTTGTCGACAAGGAACGCCTCACGCATGTCCGCCGAGAGCAGGCTGCCGACGACGCCGACGGCGCGGGAGGCGTCGATCACGTGAATTGTCGGCTCGTGGTACTTCGGCGCAATTTTGATGGCGGTGTGCTTGCGACTGGTCGTCGCGCCGCCGATGAGCAGGGGTACCTTGAAGTCCAGTCGTTTCATCTCTTTGGCGACGTGCACCATCTCGTCGAGCGAGGGGGTGATGAGGCCGCTGAGTCCGACGATGTCGGCGTTCACTTCGCGCGCTTTGTCGAGAATCGTCTGCGCGTGAACCATGACGCCTAGGTCGACGACCTCGTAGTTGTTACAGCCGAGCACGACGCCGACGATGTTCTTGCCGATGTCGTGCACGTCGCCCTTCACAGTGGCGAGCAGGATGGTGCCGCGCTTGCTGGAGGATCCGTCCTCGCCGTCTTCCATGAACGGGATGAGGTGGGCGACCGCCTTTTTCATGGCGCGGGCTGACTTGACGACCTGAGGCAAGAACATTTTGCCTTCGCCGAAGAGGTCGCCAACGACGGACATGCCGCTCATCAGCGGGCCTTCGATGACGCTGAGCGGCTTACCGAGGGCGAGCCGAGCTTCTTCGGTATCCTCTACGATGTGGTCGACGATGCCCTTGACGAGCGCATGCTCAAGTCGTTTTTCGACGGACTGCTCGCGCCATGAATTGTCGACAACGCGCTTCTTGCCGTCGCCCGTCACCGTCTCGGCAAAGTCGACGAGTCGCTCGGTCGCGTCGTCGCGACGGTTTAGGATGACGTCTTCGACGCGCTCCAGCAGGCCCTTCGGGATCTCCTGGTACACTTCAAGCTGGCCGGCGTTGACGATGCCCATGTCCATGCCCGCCTGAATGGCGTGGTAGAGGAACGCGGAATGCATCGCCTCGCGGACCACGTTGTTACCGCGGAACGAGAACGAGAGATTGGAGACGCCGCCAGAGATCTTCATCCCTGGGCACGCGGCCTTGATCGCGCGCGTCGCGTCGATGAAGTCCTTGGCGTAGCTGTTGTGTTCTTCGAGGCCGGTCGCGACAGCGAGGATGTTAGGGTCGAAGACGATGTCGGTCGGCGCGAACCCGATGTCTTCGGTGAGGATCTTGTAGATGCGCTTCGCGATCGCGAGTCGGTCCTCGATGCCGGTCGCCTGGGCCTCTTCATCGAAGGCCATGACGAGTACTGCGGCTCCGAAGCGGTGCACGATCTTCGCTTGCTTGCGGAACTGCTCTTCGCCTTCTTTGAGCGAGATCGAGTTCACGATCGCTTTGCCCTGAACGCAGCGCAGACCCGCTTCCAGAACACGGAAGTCGGAGCTGTCGATCATGATCGGCAGGCGCGAGATGTCAGGTTCAGAGCCGATGAGGTTGAGCATGTGAGTCATCGCGGTAGGGCCATCGATCATGCCCTCGTCCATGTTGACATCGATGATGTTGGCGCCGCCTTCCACCTGTTGCCGCGCGACTTTGAGCGCGCTGTCGTAGTCGCCACTTTTGATGAAGCGAGCGAAGCGTCGCGAGCCGGTCACGTTGGTGCGCTCGCCGACCATGCCGAAGTTGGCATCGGCCCGCATGACGTAGGGCTCCAAGCCCGAGAAGCGGGAGAGCTGCTTCTGCTCAGATGGGACGCGGGGCTTCATGCCCTCGACGGCGCGGGCCATCGCGGCGATGTGAGGCGGCGTTGTGCCGCAGCAGCCACCTACGAAGTTCACCCAACTGTTTTCAGCGAATTCGCGGATGAAGACTGCGGTGTCTTCTGGCCCTTCGTCGTACTCACCAAATTCGTTCGGGAGTCCGGCATTCGGGTAGCAGCTTGTCAGGAAAGGCGTGAGACCGGCTAGTTCTTGGACGTACGGACGCATGAGTTCGCCGCCGAATGCGCAATTCACTCCGACGGAGATTGGCTTGGCGTGAGCGATCGAGACGTGGAACGCCTCGAGCGTTTGTCCGGAGAGCGTTCGGCCGGACTGGTCGGTGATCGTGACGGAGATCATGATCGGCAGCTCGCGGCCGATCTCTTCGAACACGTCGAGCGTGGCGTGGATTGCTGCCTTCGCGTTCAGCGTATCGAAGATCGTCTCGATCAGAATGACATCAACGCCGCCCTCGATCAGACCGCGAACCTGCTCGGCGTAGGCGGCGTGCACGGCGTCGTATGTGACGGCGCGGTAAGCCGGGTTCTCGACATCAGGGGAGAGCGAGAGCGTCACGCTCATCGGCCCAAGTGCGCCAGCAACGAACCGAGGTTTTTCCGGAGTCGAATGCTCGTCTGCGGCTCTGCGGGCGATCCTCGCAGCCTCGAGATTCAGTTCGTAGGAGAGGTCCTCAAGGCCATAATCGGCCTGAGACATTCGCTGCGAATTGAACGTGTTGGTCTCGATGATGTCGGATCCCGCGGCGAGATACTCACCGTGGATGTCCTCAATGATGTCCGGTCGCGTTAGCACTAGGAGGTCGTTGTTTCCCATCAGGTCACCCTGATGGTCCACGAACCGATTGCCCCGGAAGTCCGCTTCTTCCAGCTGACGTCGCTGGATCATCGTACCCATCGCGCCGTCGAGCACGAGGATCCTATTGCGGAGAATGTCTTTCAGATTGTTCGTTTCGCTCATTCGGCACCTCGGGGACGAGAGCCGGGATAATCAGAGCCGAAGCGAAAGGAAAGACTAGTCCGTGCCACAGCCCTGAGGGGCGTCGGCCACCCCTGAGCACCTAGCGGGTGGTATCAGCCCGGAATAATCGTTATATTGGCGCCCGGTCGACCTCTCGCCCGAACGGAACCTCCCCCTGCGAACAATGAACAAGCTCAGCCGCCTCTTTAGCCTCGTTTTCGTTCTCAGCGCCGTCGGTGCCTGCAACGATGACCCTGCTCCTTTTGTTCCGGCGACGGACGCCGTCGAGACTGACGAAGGAACCGGTGATGTCGGCGTGGACACGATCCCTGAGGACATAGGCAGTGAGCCGGACGCTGAGCCGGACGCTGAGCCGGACGCTGAGCCGGACGCTGAGCCGGACGCTGAGCCGGACGCTGAGCCGGACGCTGAGCCGGACGCCGAGCCGGACGTCGAGCCGGACGTCGAGCCGGACGTCGAGCCGGACGCTGAACCGGATGTCGGTCCCGATGCGGAGCCCGACGTAGAGCCCGATGTAATCCGGCCCGCCGGCTGCGGTGACGGCATCGTCGATGCTGGGGAAGAGTGCGACGACGGCAACGAATTGAACACCGATGAGTGCAACAACGAGTGCCTGATCTCGTTCTGCGGCGATGGCATCATGAACGCGACGCTCGGCGAGATCACGCTCGAGGAGCCGGTCGTCGATGCCTTTGGAAACGAGGGCTACGTCTGCGACGATGGCGCATCGTGTGGAACCGGGCCGAGTCCGACCATTTGCGATGTCGCAGACAATGGCTCAGCCAGCGAGCACGGCATTTGCCGCGCCCTCGGCTATGACTTCACCGTCAGCGCAACTTGGGGCGGGGGCCCTGGCGCTGGCACGGCCCCGATGCACCACGCGCTCAACTGGGAGTGCTTCGGGTACACCTGCACCGAGTCGCCGTTCTCGGACTACGCGGCGAACTGCGAGACCTTCGAAATGCTCGCTTCCGTCACGTGTGAAGGCATCATTGGTGAGCAGTGCGATGACGGCGACGGGAACTCGGATGCCGCGGACGCCTGCCGAACCACCTGCACCCTTCCGCGCTGCGGCGATGGCATCACAGACTCCGACGAGGGCTGCGATGATGCCGATGGTAACGCGGACGTCGCGGACTCCTGCCGTGTAGACTGTTTCCTTCCCTTCTGCGGCGATGGAATCATCGACTCGGCTGAGGAATGCGACGACGCTGGTGCCAACGCCGATGACGCTGACGCTTGCCGACTGAGCTGCGCACTCCCGGCCTGCATGGATGGCATCGTTGATGCTGGCGAGGAATGTGATGATGGCAACGACAACGACACCGATGGCTGCTCGAATATCTGCCGTGTTGAGGGGTGCCGCGATGGCGTTCTGCAGGACGGCGAAGAGTGCGATGACGGCAACGACGTAGCCGATGACGGCTGCTCGAACGAGTGCTTGCTGCCGCAGTGTGGCGACGCTGTCGTTAACGGTGACGAAGAGTGTGACGATGGCGACGACGACAATACGAACGGCTGCCGCAACGACTGCCTCGCGCCGTCCTGTGGTGATGCGGTGGTCTCTGACTACCTCCGTGAAGAGGTGATTGACGGGATGCCCATCACAGGCCCGACGGGCGCCACCGGTCACGTTTGTGACGATGGCGGCTCCTGCTTCGGCTCGAGTGATGGCACGACCTGCGAAGTCTTCGAGGATGGAAGCGCACCAGAGCATGGAATCTGCCAATCGCTCGGCTTCGAGCGATGCGTTGCCGTGACATGGGGCGGCGGCCCAGGTGATTCCGATCCAGAAATGCCGCACGCTGCCAACTGGTCATGCGAGGATTTCGTTTGTGGACTCGGTAGCACCTATGACGGCGACAACTGCGGGAGCACTGAGATGCTGCGTTCGATCCAGTGCTTCGGTGGTTATTCCGAAGGCTGCGACGAAGGCGCCGCGAACAGTAACGAGGTCGGCGGAACCTGCCGAACCGACTGCACCCTGCCGCGCTGCGGCGATGGCGTCTTCGAGGGCTTCCGCGACGAAGAGTGTGACGACGGCAACGACGTGGCGGACGATGGTTGCTCGAACATTTGCCGCCTTCCGCAATGCGGCGACGGAGTCATTCAGGGCGATGTCGGCGAGGAGTGTGATGATGGAAACGACATCGACACCGACGAGTGCCGTAACTCGTGCATCGTTCAGACTTGTGGCGACGGCTTCCTGGCCGACGCAGAGGATTGCGACGAGGCGGAGTTCAACGCCGATGAGCCCGACGCTTCATGTCGGACGAACTGCACTTTCCCGACCTGCGGTGATGGCATCACGGACACCGGCGAAGAATGCGATGACGGCAACGCCAACGACCGCGACGAGTGTCTGGTCGGGTGCATCGCCGCCTCGTGCGGCGATGGAATCCGCCAAGCCGCGCTTGGTGAGGACTGTGATGATGGCAACGACATCGACGATGACGAGTGCGCGAATGACTGCACCGGCGATCTCGTCGGATTCGCGTCTTGCGCCGACGTAGACCTTGGATCGGCGACCGGTTCGTCGGTCAGCGCTGGTTCCACGGCAGGAGAGGGCGACGACTACACCGCTAGTTGCGCGTTCAGCTCAAACGGTCAGGACCTCTCGTTCAATTGGGTCGCACCGAGCTCGGGCCTCTTCGAGATCAGCACGAACGGCTCGACCTACGACACCGCGCTGGCCGTCCGCGGCTTCCCGGAGGTCGTTCTCACTGATGAGTGTGCGGACTCCGTGGAACTCGCCTGCAACGACGACGGTGGAGAGAGTCTGCGTTCGCTGATCACCCTCGATGCGATCGGCGGCACAGAGTACCTGATCATCGTCGATGGTTTCGGCTCCAGCGCAGGTGGTCCCTACGTGCTAAATATCCTGTCGCCCCTCTAGGCGGCTCTGCCCGTAATCGCTCTATTCCCCGCTCGGTCGCGCTCCCTATGAAGAAGTTAGTGCTCGTCTGTTCTCTGGCTACTCTCGCCGCTTGTGGCAGTGAGCCGATCAGTCCTCTCTTCGATAGCGATCTCGCAGGCGCCGAGACGGGCGACGGCGGTACGATCGCGATTCCTGATGTTGATCCTGACGTCGCGCCTGATGTTGATCCTGACGTCGCGCCTGATGTTGACCCTGACGTCGCGCCTGATGTTGACCCCGACGCCGCGCCTGATGTTGATCCTGATGTTGACCCCGACGTCGCGCCCGATGTTGATCCTGACGTCGTGCCTGACGTCGCGCCTGACGTCGATCCGGATGCTGATCCTGATGTCGAACCCGACGTCGCGCCCGATGTGATTCGTCCGGCTGGCTGCGGTGACGGCATCGTCGATGACGGCGAAGAGTGTGACGACGGCAACGAAGTCAACACCGACGAGTGCAACAATGAGTGCCGCATCTCATTTTGCGGCGACGGGATTTCCAACTCAACGCTCGGTCAGATCACGCTCGATGATGTGCTGATCAACGCGTTTGGTAGCGAAGGCTACGTCTGCGACGACGGCGCCTCCTGCGGTCCTACTCCCGCCGTCTGCGATGTCGCTGACAACGGCTCGGCCGCCGAACACGGCATCTGCCAAGCGCTGGGCTACGACTTGGCGATCAGCGCTAGTTGGGGCGATGGACCGGGCGGTTCGATTTCGCCGATGCATCACGCGTTAAACTGGGAGTGCTCTGAATACGTCTGTGTGGAGTCCCCGTTCTCCGACTTTGCAGACAACTGTTCGTCGTTCGAGATGCTCGCGGAGATTACGTGCGAAGGAATCATCGGCGAGCAGTGTGATGACGGCGAAGCAAACGCTGACGCGCCCGACGCCTGCCGAACCACCTGCTTGCTCCCTGGGTGCGGCGACGGCATCACCGACGCTGGCGAGGACTGTGATGACGGCGACGACAACGCCGACGCGCCGGACGCCTGCCGCGTAGCGTGCCTGCTCCCCGCCTGCGGTGACGGCATCCAGGACGCGCCGGAAGGGTGCGACAACGGAGCAGGAAACGCTGACGAGCCCGATACTTGCCGGCTCTCCTGCGCACTTCCGGCATGTATGGACGGAATCGTGGACGCCGGTGAAGAATGCGACGACGGCAACGACATCTCCGATGATGGTTGCTCGAACTTTTGCCGAATCCCAGGTTGCCGAGATGGCGTGCTCCAGGACGATGAGGAGTGCGACGACGGCAACGACATTAATGAGGACGGTTGCTCCAACGAGTGCCTGCTTCCGCAGTGTGGCGATGGAATCTTCCAAGACGTGCTCGGCGAGCAGTGCGATGACGGCAACGATGACGACTTCGACGGTTGCTCAAACGAGTGCGTTGCCGCGTCATGCGGGGACGGTGTTGTCCAGTCAGAGGGCCCCGGCTGCTCTCTTCTGCTGATCAATGACCGCGAAGAGGGCGTACCTGAACTGACCGCGCTCTTTGATCTTGAAGACATCGAGTACGAGTCTGCCGACGCTACTGCTGCAAGCGACCTTGAGCGGCTCAACGAGCACTCGTTCGTTATCTTCAATCACAACAACCGTGCCGCCACGGGAGCCGAGGTGGCTGCGCTGAACGCGTACGTTGAGGGCGGCGGCACCTTGCTGATCACCGGCTACGATTCGATGGGCAGCCCGACCGACACGGCTCTGGCTGGCGTCGCACGCGTAACAACAAGCGGCGATGGGCCCTTCAGTGGCGAGTGTGCGGTCATCGCAGAGGGACATCCGATCATGGACGGGCCCTATGGGTCCTGGCCGGCCGGCTACGCCTTCACGGTCACTTCAACCGACCACGACAACGTCTCGGCTGGCGGCGAATCGATAGAGATTGCGTCCGTAAGTACAGCCTCGAAGATCACCTTCGCCGAAGGCATCGGTGCTGGTGGAACCGTCATGTATTGGAACAGCAACAACGGCTTAGTCGATTGGATCGCCGCCGGCGCGGACAGCCAGGCGATATTCCTGAACCTCATGGCCGGCTACTGCCGTGGTCTTGCCGAAGAGTGCGACGACGGGGACTTGAACGCCGATGTTATGGGCGCCACCTGCCGAACCGACTGCTCCGTACCCGGGTGTGGCGACGGTGTGTTGGACACCGATCTCGACGAAGAGTGCGACGATGGCAACTTTACCGAGGCCGACGGCTGCTCCAACATCTGCCTGCGCCCGCAGTGCGGCGACGGAGTCATCCAAGGGGATGAGGGTTGTGACGATGGTAACGCCGTCGACACCGACGACTGCCGCAACGATTGCAGTCCCCAGGTGTGCGGGGACTCCTTCCTCGCTGACGCAGAAGACTGCGATGAAGGTGAGTTCAACGCAGACGTGCCCGACTCGTCCTGTCGCACCAACTGCTCGGTCCCAACCTGCGGCGACGCCATCACCGACACCGGCGAAGAGTGCGACGATGGCAACGATATCGAGACCGACCTTTGTTCCTCAGCCTGCGCGTCGCCGGTCTGCGGCGACGGCTTCGTCCAGCCTGCTCTTGGCGAGGAGTGCGATGACGGTAACGACATCGATACGGATGACTGCCGCACTGACTGCACGGTGCATCTCTGCGGCGACGGATTCCTGGCCGACTCTGAAGAGTGCGACGATGGCGAACTGAACTCCGAGGAGCCAGACGCGACCTGCAGGCTCGACTGCTTCTTCTCAACCTGCGGCGACGGCGTCACGGACACCGGTGAGGAGTGTGACGATGGCAACACCAATGATCGTGACCTCTGTCTTCAAACATGCGTCGCGGCGAGCTGTGGCGACGGCATCCGGCAGGCCCTCGCTGGCGAGTCTTGCGACGATGGCAATGACATCGATGACGATGAGTGCGCGAATGATTGCACCGGCGATGTCACAGGCTTCGGCTCGTGCGCCGACCGGGACCTCGGTTCGGCGACTGGCGAAGTCTCGACGGGGTCGACCGCTGGCCAAGGCAACGACTATACCGCGTCCTGCGGAGGTGGTTCCAACGGGCAAGACCTCTCGTTCAACTGGGTTGCTCCGGAAAGCGGCAACTACACAATCACGACGAATGGATCGAGCTACGACACCGCCCTCGCGGTTCGCGGGTTCCCAGAAGTTGTCCTCACCGACGAGTGTGCGGATTCGGTGGAGCTCTTCTGCAACGACGATGGTGGAGTAGGCACGCAATCGCTGATCAACCTCGCCGCGACCGGTGGGACCGAATACCTGATCATCGTGGACGGATTCAGCTCAAGCGCAGGTGGCGCTTACGTTCTCACGATCACCGGCCCCTAACTCAAGCATCGTAATGGTTCGACGAATTCTCACGCTCTCCCTGCTCGCAGTGGGGGCGCTCGCTTGTAATGAGGCGACGGTTCCCGCCACGATCGCCGCGGTCGATGCGGACCAAGACACGGCGTCAGGCGATATCAGGGTCGACGTCGCGCCCGACTTGGAGATGGACGTAGGATCTGATGTTCCGGACGCCGCCGAGCCCGATGTTCCGGACGCCGCCGAGCCCGATGTTGTGTCCGATGTTGTGTCCGATGTTGCGCCCGATGTTGCGCCCGATGTTGTGTCCGATGTTGCGCCCGATGTTGCGCCCGATGTTGCGCCCGACGTTGCGCCCGATGTTGCGCCCGACGTTGCGCCCGATGTTGCGCCCGACGTGCCCGAGGCTGGCTGTGGCAACGGACTCGTCGATCCTGGCGAGCAGTGTGACGACGGAAACATCGTCAACACGGACGCCTGCTCCAACGAATGCCGCGACGCTTTCTGTGGCGACGGCACGATGAACGAGGTGCCAGGTGCGATGGTGTTTGGCAGCCCGGTGATCGACATCTTCGGGACCTCCGCTGCTGTTTGCGACGACGGCGCTTCGTGTCCGGCCGGCATCAGCCCCACGAGTTGCGCGATTGAGGACCGACCTGCGGCCCCGGAGCACGGGATTTGCCAGGCCTTGGGGTTCGATCGCGCGGTCACGGTCGAATGGGGTGACGGCGATGGCGCAGGAGCGGCCCAGATCCATCACGCGTTCAACTGGGAGTGCTTCGACTACACCTGCATTGAGTCACCATTCTCCGACTTCTCGTCGGACTGCTCCGGGTTCGAGATGCTCGGGAGCATCGAGTGTTTCGGCATTATCGCGGAGGAGTGTGATGATGGCGCCGCAAACGCAGACGGTGCCGACGCATGCCGAACGGACTGCACCCTTCCGACCTGCGCTGATGGCATCGTGGACTCCGGGGAGGAGTGCGACGATGGGAATGATGTTTCGGATGACGGTTGTTCGAACGAATGCCTGCTGCCCCAGTGTGGCGACGGCATCACCAACGGCGATGAGCAGTGCGACGACGGCAACGACATCAACGACGACGAATGCCTGAATAACTGCACGGTCTCCGCCTGTGGTGATGGAATCATCAATCCGTGGGTGAGTTCAGAGACGGTTGCCGCCCCGATGCTGGTTCACCCAGACGCGGGTTCTCCTGTGCCGCTTTGCAGCGACGGTGGGTCGTGCGGCGGGAGTGCTGGAGAATGCTCAGAGGTGGCAGAGGACGGCGAGGCTCCAGAACACGGAATGTGCCAGACCTTCGGTTACGAACGGGCGGTCTACGTTCGGTACGAGGCGGATTTCGAGGGGTTCTTCGATTTCCTCTACAAAGCCAGCGACTGGGATTGCTCGGAGTTTGAGTGCGAGTTCCGCCCTCTGTCGGGCGGATTCATTTTCTGCGAGAGTTCGGCGTATGCGGCGGCACTGCATTGTGAAACGTGGGGCGTCGAGGCCTGCGACGAGGGCGAAGCGAACTCGGACGAAGTAGGTGCTACATGCCGACCTGACTGCACGGCCCCTCGTTGCGGTGACGGCGTTCTCGAGGAGTTTCGCGACGAAGAGTGCGACGACGGTAACGACGTGAACGCTGATGGATGCTCGAATACCTGCCAGCTCCCACGCTGCGGTGATACCGCCGTCCAGGGTGACGAAGAGTGCGACGACGGCAACGATGTGGATACAGACGATTGCCGCAACGACTGCACCGATCAGATCTGTGGCGACGGATTCGTCTCCGATGCCGAGGACTGTGACGACGGCGACCTCAACTCAGAGGAACCGGACGCGAGCTGCCGCCTCGACTGCCTCTTCCCGCGCTGCGGCGATGGCGTGTCGGACACAGGAGAAGAGTGCGACGACGGTAACCTGAACGAACGAGACGAGTGTCTATCGCTCTGCGTGTTCGCCTCATGCGGTGACGGGATCCGCCACCCCTTCCTGGGTGAGGACTGCGACGATGGGAATGACATCGATGATGACGGGTGCGCCAACGACTGCATCGGCGACATCACGGGCTTTGGATCTTGCGCGGACTTCGATCTGGGCTCCGCAACGGGTCGATCCCTTCGCTCCGGAACGACGGTCGGGGCAGGGAACGATTTTGAAGCGTCCTGCGCCAGCTCGTCGCGCGCGGAAGATCTCACCTTCAACTGGGTTGCCCCGACAACCGGCGCCTTCGATATCAATACAGAGGGATCGAGCTACGATACATCGCTGCATATTCGAGGGTTTCCCGCGGAAATCACGACGAACGAGTGCATCGATTCGGTCGAGCTCGCCTGCAACGACGACTCGGTGTTTGGCCTGCGCTCGCAGATCATCCTGAACGCTGAAGCGGCCGTTGAGTACATGATCGTCGTAGATGGCTTCGGTACTTCCACCGGCAACTACGTCCTGAACATTCTTGAGCCATAGGCACTAGGTCCGAGCGCAAGAGAGCACTATAGAGGCATCATGCGAGTGATGCCTCTCCTGCTTTTTGCCCTCATCTTACCCGGCCTTGCGGTCTCAGCCGAGCCGCGGACGGTTCAGCAGGCTGTGGTCTATGGGAGTGACGATCGTTTGGTGTCCGAGCAACACCCGAATGAAGCACTGCGGGCAGTGGCTGAGCGCTCGCTGGTTGCGATCGTTGACTCCGAACGCATCCTCGACTCCGGATCGGAATACGAGACGGCGTCGCTCGGCGACCGGCAGAACCTCTGTGAAGGGGAGCGGTTTAGGGAACTGCCAACCCTGGCGCGGTGTACCGGCGTGCTGATCGCCGAAGATCTCGTGCTGACGGCCGGCCACTGCATGGAGAACATCGGCGCCTGTAGAAGCCGGTCCGTCGTATTCGACTGGCGTGTGCAAGATGGCGAGGTAGTGCCTCCATCGCCTGAGGCGGTCTACAGCTGTGCGGCAGTGGTGGTCGCAGACAGTCGCGGATACGCAAACCTGACACTCGACTACGCAGTGATTCGGCTGGACCGCGCGGTTGACTCCGCTCGCGACCCGGTGCCGATCCGGCTGGACCCTGTCGCGGCGGGAGACTTGCTCGCGCTCGTAAGCCACCCCAGTGGCCTTCCTGCCATCATCGATACCGGTGGCTCTGTGGTCGACGCCAGAGAAGGCGAACGCGACTACTTCGTCGTCAGCGCGGACTCCTTCGAGGGAAGCTCAGGCGGGCCCGTGCTCGACGCCTCCGGAGCATTAGTGGGAGTGCTGGTACGCGGTGAGGAGGACTACGTTGCGAGCGGAGAGTGCCGCGTCGTAAACGTCCTCTCGGAACCGGCCGAGGAGGTCACGCGAGTGGACTGGGTGCTGCGCGAACTGTGTCGTGCCATTCCCCGCCATGCGCTTTGCGCCGGGCGTGACGCCTGCGGGGTCCTTTGCGATGCCGGCGCGTGCCTTGATGAGTGCGAGTCCGAGTCGCCCCGAGGGTGGTCCTGCGTCGACGAGGTCTACGCCGCGGGTGATGGATGCGACTGCGATTGCGGAGATCCAGATCCAGACTGCGACCGGGAGGATGCGGAGGTCTTCGGGTGCGGAGCGGCGGCGGCCTGCAGTCGAGCGGGCGAGTGCACATCCTTGGTTGAGGCGCCGGATGGGTGGCTTTGCAACGCCGCGGTCTATGGCGACGGCACGTGCGACTGCGCGTGCGGCGCTGTCGA
>JBLHWZ010000084.1:0-19124 GCA_047629415.1 Bradymonadia bacterium
CGCCTCATCGGCCAGTCGGTGGCAGGCGTGCGGTTTGCCAACCCAGCCGCTCGGCAGCGGAACCCCGTCGAGCACTCGGATCAGGGCAGGGTGGGCCTGACGTAGCTCTTCCAGAATCGCGCCGGTGCGGTCCGTCGAGCCATCGTTGTAGATGATGATCTCGCGGAGCTGCCCCGCTTGCCGAAGGACGGACTCCACAGCCTTCAGAATTGACCGCTCCTCGTTACGTGCTGGAATCAGCACCGAGACATCCTCCAGGTCGCTCCCGCCTAGCGTTCCACGTCGCCACATCCAAACATTGGCGACGGTCATCGCGAACGCGAAGAGCGCGAGGCAAGCACATACGTAGGCGAAGATCATCCGTTCACCCTCGTGCGCGCAGGCGGCGCCCACCAGCGGAACAGTCTGGCGACGCGATCCTCATGCGTGCCCGAGAATAGTGGGAGCCACATGGATCCGCGCCGTCCGCAGGGGACGACTCGCATGCGCACCAGTGACCGATGTCGCGCCAGGTCGATCCGGTCCGGGCAGATGACCTCGGAGACTCCGCGGACGGACTCTGCCTTACCCTGATCCCACGCAACGGCGCGTGTAACAAAGCGCAGGTAGAAGGGTCCATCGTCCGTGCGCGCGTCGTTGCGGATATCGAGCCAAGGCTCGCCATCTCGATCGATTCCGAGGTTGGGGCGATACGGCATCCCATATCTGGTGCGTCGGAGTTCCCCGCGCAGCGACAGACCGTCGACGATGGACAGCGTGCCATCCGTAAGCGCGTCGACGCCGATCACCCTGGGCTCTCCACCGTCGCTCGCCTGCAACACATAAACGATGCGCTCTCGGTCATGTAGAGGAGCGCGAGCCCACTCCCACCGATCGACGCCGATTTGACCAAAGGGGACATCGCCCTCGTTCCGATCGTGATAAGCGCGTCCCGATCCTCGCACGATCTCCCGATCTCCAACGGTGACGCCGAATGTCCCGTGCGCAGCCGCCAGGAGCGGTGTCCAGACGTGGTCGGCTTCTTCGAAAGCAGGGGGCGCGGCCGTCGCCGTCCCCGCGAGTTCGATGCTCGCCTTCAGTCGTTCGGCTGATCCCGCGATCGGAAGGTCCAGGCTCAACGCCAGACGCGTTTGCGGTCCCTCGGTCCGGCGGATCACACTGCGACCGAACGTCCAGGTGTTCTCGCCGTCCCAACTCGCCTCGTGGGCCTCCAACTCTTGGAGCACGTATGCGACCTCTTGCCCCTCGCGGTAGACCGCCAGGTTGAGGGAGGGGCGCTCGCGCGGTACTGTTAGCACCCCCCGGCGTTCGGCACTGGCGAGACCGGGCAGGAATGGGAGGTTCCACGACCAGATCGCTACAACGCCGGTACCGTTCTCGTCGACACAGTCGCAGTACCACCAAGCGAATGCGCCTGGGGTCGCGAGTCTGCGGAGAGTACTCGCGACGGATGGTGAGCCGACTTCAATCACAGGTGCACCGTTACATGGGGGAGTCGCATTCGATTTGGCACTCACTCCTCCCGAACAAAGAAGAGACGGCCATGAAACGAGCAGCGCATACGCCACCCCAATGCGAGAGCAGGCGGTCTCGATGCGCGTAATCATCGCCGGCAGTGGTCCCGCCGGGTTGAGCGTCGCTGCCGCTCTTGGGGAGCGCGCGGAGGTCACCGTTATCAGCCCGACGGCTAGCGTTGAGTGGCCGAACTCGTACGGGGTCTGGACCGATACACTCCACGATACCGGGTACGGAGAATCCGCGGCGCTGACCTGGGAGTCACCAGTCGTACACTCGGCAGGGGCCGTTCATCGGCTCGGCCGCGCCTACAGTAAAGTGGACGGGGCTCGCCTGCGCTCTCAGATGTTGATTCGTGCCTCGTTTCGCTCGGTTGGCGAGGCAGTCGCAAACGTGGAGACCACACAGGATGGCGTCCGGGTGACTACTGACTCGGGAGAAGAGTACGAGGCGGACGTGCTCGTCGATGCCTCGGGAGCCAGCATGAAGGCCGAAGCTGGGTGGCAGACGCACCAGTGGGCTCTCGGGGTCGAGGCGAGGTTGAGTACGCCGGTCGCAGAGTCGATGCTCTTCATGGACTTCGACGGGCCAGACACGGAAGCAGGGCCGCCGTCATTCCTCTATGCAATGCCACTCGGCGAGGACCGCTGGTTCCTTGAAGAGACGGTGTTGCTCTCGAGCCGGCGAGTCTCCATGCGCGAGCTTTGGCGTCGCCTTCAGTCACGCATCACAGCTCGTGGAATCGAGATGCGAGACGCTCAAATTGTTGAGCGCTGCGTAATCCCTCTGGACGTCCCCGCTAGCGCGGGTGGTGGCCTTATCGTCCGCTTCGGAGCGGCGGCGGGCATGGTCCACCCGGCAACCGGCTACATGGTCGGCAAAGTACTTCGGCGCGCCGAGCCTCTAGCCGCTGCGTTGCTCGGAGGTGGAGCCGAGGCGGCGCGTGAGATCGTTTGGCCGGCAGACGAGTTGCTCACCGACCGTCTCTATCGTGTTGCGGCCGAGATGATCGACTCGTTTGGACTGTCGGAGACGCGGGAGTTCTTCGCAGGGTTCTTTGAGCTACCGCCGTCCGTGCGGGACGGTTTCTTGGACCGAACCCTGGATCTCGCAGGTCTACGCCGATCGATGTTTGGCGTTTTCATGCGCACCTCACCCCAGGTACGCCGCATCCTACTCGGGGCTGGCCTTAGAAAAGCACGACCCCTTGCTAGCGCTGCGCTTGGCCTCTGAGGACCGCATGACTGTCTCGCTCATCGAAGAACAAACACCTGGCAAGAGTGACGATCCGCTTTTGGCAGTCGAGCGGGCAATGCATGGGCTCTGCTCAGGGGACGATCCCGTCAACGCCATGCTGCGCGAGCACTTAGGGACGGGAGGCAAGCGCATCCGTGCTGCGCTGGCGTTCCGCGCCGCTTCGCTACTTGGGGCTAGCGCTCCCGAGGCCACTCTGTGGGCCGCAGCTTGCGAGCTGCTGCACAACGCGACGCTGATCCATGATGACCTCCAGGATGGTGACACCGTCCGTCGCGGCCAGCCCACCTTATGGGCCAAATATGGTGCGGCGAGCGCGATCACTGCGGGCGACATGATGCTGATGCTGCCCTACATCGCGATCGATCGATCGTCGCTATCAGCCAAGACGAAATGTCGATTGCACGAGTGCATCGCCCGGCGGGCAATACAGACAGCGATCGGCCAAGCGACGGAGCTTGAGTTGGGTCGATCTGATCACCCGACATGGGAAGGATACGAGCGTTCGGCGGTGGGGAAGACGGGTCAGTTCTTCGGGCTCCCGCTCGAAGGCGCCATGCTCATCGCAGGCATGAGCGCGGCTCGGGCGCGCAGCGCTGGGGCGACCTTCGAGATGCTGGGGGTCTTCTTCCAAATGCTAGACGATGTCGTTGATCTCTATGGAGAGAAGGGCCGACAGGAGGCGGGCTGTGACATCCGTGAGGGGAAAATGAGCGCTCTCATCGTAGCTCACCTCGAGCGGTTCCCGGCCGACGCGGCCTGGCTGCTGAGCGTGCTACGCACCCCGCGGGGCGAAACCACGTCCGAACAGGTGGAGACGGTTCGAGTACGCCTCCGTGAGAGCGGCACGATGGCCGAAACCCTGCGCCGAGCGATGGAGCTCCTCGCCGGGATCCGAGGATCCGACACGGTTCGCCGCTATCCAGCGCTGCGGCCTGTCATCGAGGCGACAGCCGCACGTTCGCTGGGCACCGTCTCACACCTCTTGAGTACAGAATCAAACACACAAATGGAGCAACGTAATGCCAGCTAAGGCACCCAAAGCAATCGTCGTAGGCGCCGGATTCGGCGGCCTCGCTGGGGCAATTCGCCTGCGTGCCAAAGGGTACGATGTCCAAATCGTCGAGGCGCTCGAGCAGGCCGGCGGTCGCGCCAGCGTTTTCGAGCGCGATGGGTTCACGTTTGACGCGGGTCCGACCGTTATCACGGCTCCGTACTTGGTCGACGAGTTGTATGAACTGGTGGGGCGCAAGCGCGAAGATGCGTTTGAACTGATGCCCGTCGATCCCTTCTACCGGATTGAGTACGCCGACGGCACCCGGTTCGACTACGTGGGCGACGAAGAGCGACTCCTGGAGCAGATTCGGCAGATGAGCCCGGGCGATGTGGAGGGCTACAAGAAGATGGCCGCTCATTCGGAGGCGATCTTCGATAAGGGCTACACAGAACTCGCACATGTCCCGTTCGATCGGGTGACGGACATGTTGCGGGTTGCCCCCGACATGATCCGACTGGAGAACTATCGCTCCGTGTACGGGCTGGTCTCGAAGTACATCAAAGACGAGCGACTCCGGCAGGCTTTCTCCTTCCAACCTCTACTGGTTGGTGGAAATCCGTTCCGGACCAGCTCGATCTACATGTTGATCCATTGGTTGGAGCGCAAGTGGGGCGTGCACTACGCCAAGGGCGGAACAACCAGTATCGTGAAGGGCTTGGTCGACCTCTTTGAGGAGATCGGCGGAGAGATTCGACTCAACTCACCGGTCGAAGAAATCGAGGTTGTGAATGGTGTCGCGAAGGCCGTCAGGCTGAAGGGTGGGGAGAGGCTTGAGGCGGACATCGTCGTCTGCAACGCCGATCCGTCGACCGTCTACACCAAGCTCCTCGGCGGCGCCGTCCGGAAGAAGCACACGGACAAACGCGTCAAGCGGATGAAGCAGTCCATGAGCCTCTTCGTGACCTACTTTGGGACGACCAAGCTCTATCCCGACTTGGCGCACCACACGATTATCTTGAGCAAGCGGTACCGCGAGCTTTTGGAGGACATCTTCGAGCGCAAGATCCTCAGCGACGACTTCTCGCTCTACATGCACGCTCCGACGCGATCAGACCCCTCTGTGGCTCCTCCGGGATGCGAGAGCTTCTATGTACTCTCGCCGGTCCCAAATCAGCGCAGCGGCATCGATTGGGAAGCCAAACACGACGAGTATCAGAATCGTATCCTGGACTTCTTGGATGCCGAGCACCTTCCTGGCCTGAAGGACAACCTCGCCACCGCATTCTCTGTGGACCCCAGGTACTTCGAGGGGCGCTTGCAGTCCTATGACGGAGCGGCGTTTGGTCCTGAACCTCGCCTGACACAATCGGCCTACTTCCGTTATCACAACAAGAGCGAAGACGTTGACGGTCTCTATTTCGTCGGCGCTGGTGGACATCCTGGCGCTGGAATGCCCGGTGTCATCACCTCCGCGAAGGTGCTGGAAGCTGTCGTGCCTGAGGTAGAAGAGTCGTTGAGGTCGACTATTCCCAGCGCTCGGAAGCTACGAGTGGTCGCATGACTGACGTTGTCACGCACTCCGTCGGCGTCCTGGCGAAACACGCGAAGTCGTTTCGCTGGGCATCCCGCCTCCTACCGAGTGACACACGAGATGATGCAGCGGTCGTCTATGCGCTGTGTCGCCTGATTGATGATCTGGCCGACGAAGCGGACGACGAAGCGGAGGCGCGACTCAACCTCGCCGAGCTACAAGATGAGCTGGAGGGACGGTCGGAGCCCAGTCCGCTGGTGGAGGCTTTCCTCGCGCTCTCGAAGCGAACAGGCCTTCCGGTTGACGCCGTCGTGGAGCTGATTAACGGAGTTCGGAGCGACCTCGACACGGTGAGATTCCGGAGCGAGCGGGATCTGCTCCGCTACTGCTATCGGGTAGCCGGCACCGTCGGGTTGATGATGTGCGGCGTGCTCGGCGTGCGGGACCCTCGTGCGATCGCGTTTGCGATCGATCTGGGGGTAGCCATGCAGCTGACAAACATCTCACGGGACATCCTGGAGGATGCTCGCAACGACCGAGTCTACCTTCCGAAGCGACTCTTAGAGTCAAAGGGGGGGTCGCATGATCTGGTGCTGCATGAGGGCGCGAGCAAGGCGGTACCCCTCTCCATCGCACGACTGTTGCAGATGGCCGACGAGTACTATGCCAGCGCGGAGCATGGTTTTCGCTACATCCCTTGGCGCTGTCGGGCTGCGATCGCTGTCGCCGGACGCGTGTATCGGGCGATTGGCCTCAAGCTGGCCCGCAACTCGTGTCGCTGGCTAGACGGCAGGACTGTTGTCGGAACACTGGGCAAGGTTGGCGCCTCGGTTCTCGCTCTCGCCAAGCTCCCGTGGCTTGCACTGAAGCCGCCAGTCTCGCATCAACATTTACTGCACAGCGAGCTCGACGGATTGCCCGGAGCGAACGCAGGCGAGCGAGTTGTGCCGCCTGCAGTGCGCGCCCTGGCGGCTTAGCCGGTGCGCGTCGTCGAGATTGGTGATGGAGCCGTAGCGGTCCTCGCACTTCACGGGCTTGGAGGCTCTGGCGATACGTTCGCGCGGCTCGCTGCGAGCCTCAGTACCGAGACACGCCTTATAGCGCCTGACATGCCCGGCTACGGGCTGTCCAACGAGCCCTCGGCGTATACGATGTCGGCCATTTGTTCCGAGCTTGAGGCTCTGCCCGACCTTCCGGTTGGGACACCAATCTTAGGGAACTGCTCCGGTGCCATCATCGCTGCTGCCCTCAAGGAGCGAAACCCTGAGCGGTGGGGCTCGCTTGTCATGCTGGAGCCGTTCGCTTTTGTTCCCTGGTACTTCGGCCTGTTTTTGGTACCGGGATTCGGTCCGTTGGCGTTCCGGACCGCGTTCAGCAATCCGATCGGGCGCTGGTTTACGAACCGATTCGTGGGTGAGGGTGACGTCGATATGATGGCGTCTTTCGCCGCGATTCCGGCCCGCGTGCCCCTTGGGTACTTGCGTGTGCTGCGCGAGATCGGAACCGCGGACTTCTTCGCGGCGAGCCCAGAAGAACCACTCATCCTCTTCGGCGAGCGTACCTTCCCGGAGATCCACCAAAGTGTCGAGATGTGGACGACTGTTTGGCCGGATGCCACCGCGCGGATGCTCGCCAACGTAGGGCACCTACCAATCGAAGAGGCGCCTGGACAGGTAGCCCAGGCGCTTAACGATGTTCTGGCAACCGCGGCCGCTGCTACTCGAGCAGGCTGCGAAGCATCCACGCCGTCTTCTCGTGAATCTGCAGGCGCTGAGTGAGTAGGTCGGCTGTCGCTTCGTCGCCAACTTCACCTGCGCCGGGGAAAACCGAGCGTGCAGTACGGACGACCGTTTCGTGGTCAGCTACCAATGCCCGGATCATGTCTTGGGCACTTGGTACTTCCGTTGCCTCGGGTACCGAAGTCAGCTCGGCGAACTGCTTGTAGCTTCCAGGAGCGAACTCTCCGAGCGCTCGTATGCGTTCCGCGATCACGTCCACGGCAATTGCGAGCTCGGTGTAGTGCTCCTCAAACATGATGTGCAACGTGCTGAACATCGGTCCCGTCACGTTCCAGTGAAAATTGTGTGTTTTGAGATAGAGCGTGTAGCTGTCCGCCAATAGGCGACTCAATCCGTCCACGATATCAAGGCGTGCTTCGTGAGGGATTCCGATGTCGATTTTCATTTTGATGGTGGCAAAGAGTGGTGACGTCGGAGCCGTAGCCACTTGCCCCGCGATGCGCCAGGGGTCACATCGGGTTCATCCGGCGCCTACCTACCAGGTAACGCCATCGTCGTTTCGTCGGACTCCACCAGGGTTCGAACCGACTTGAGCGAGACTCTCCGCCTCGTTCGTAGATGTGAAAGCCATGGCTCCGCTACCGCGTTCTGGCTTCGCTCTGCCAGGCGCGCGACTCGTCGCACGACTCGTCGCGCGGTCTCGCGCTAGATCGGTGCTCACCGCCTTGCGCACCGTGACGGTGATTCGATCCGGTTGAATCACAATCGATATGCCGCCGTCGCGGCCGAACCCCTCCCACTGCGCCGGACTGCCACCGAACGCAGACACCGCGGTGCCGATTGCCTGACGCAGTTCGGAGTCAAACGCCGCGAGAACCCCGTCCGCTGGCCCGTAGCACACCGTGAGTCCGTCGAAAGCTGGATCGCCGGTGGGACACAGCATTCGGCCAGGCTTGCCCGGGTATCAGCCTCTGCTTCGTCCCGCTGCGAACGTCACGTGTGCGAATGCCGGCGTGAGCGTCGCCTTGATCTGCGCAGCTCCGGTATGACCCACTATGACCCACTATGAGCCCCTCCGAGACCACACGTGCTTCGAGGCACACGTCGTCAACGTGTCCTTCCATACGCGGCTCGCCGGTCTCGCTCCGTACATAGGAGTGCTCCCACCCGAGTCGAAGCGCGACGTTTGCCCACATCCCGGTGAGCTGGGGTTGCCTCGGATGACCCGGCGGACAAGCGCATAGGCGGCGCTCGCGCACAGCAGCATCATCGACCACTGTACGATCTGGAACGACTAACTCTCCGAGTAGATCGGAATCGTGCGTGCCCCGCCTAGCGGGCGCTCAGTCACCGAAGAGCTTCACTATCACCCCGGAAGCGGCGGTGCCGGCGGTCTGTCTTCCTTCAGCGACTGCCTCCTCAAGTCCATCGATTTGTGCGGCTACACTGGGGTCCTCGCGGAGTCGCCGTCGGATCTCACCTTCTACAAGCGCCCACATCCATGTTTGTGCTTGTTGTCGTCGGCGTGATGCAAACTCACCCGACGCATGCATCGCATCTCGGTGGGAACACATGGCATCCCAGATGTCCGGCAAACCCTCCCGTTGGGTCGCGCTGCATGTTTGGACTGGCGGCTGCCAGTTCGGCGAGATAGGCGTTAAGTGATGCAACGCCATCTCGTAGAGTGTTCGGGCACGCATCGCGGGTTTGAGATTGTCGCCATCGGCTTTGTTGATCGCGATCAGATCGGCGAGCTCCAGGATGCCACGCTTAATGCCCTGGAGGTCATCTCCTGCGCCCGCGAGCATTAGGACGGCAAAGAAGTCGACCATGCCGGCGACCAGCGTCTCTGACTGCCCAACGCCGACGGTCTCGACGAGGACCACGTCGAAACCGGCTGCCTCGCAGAGCAGCATCGTTTCCCGGGTCTTCGCGGCGACCCCTCCGAGCGTACCCGAAGTGGGGGAGGGCCGAATGAAGGCGTTGGTGTCCGTCGCGAGTGTCGGCATTCGGGTCTTGTCGCCGAGAATACTGCCGCGCGAGATCGAGCTGGTCGGGTCCACCGCGAGGACAGCGACGCGATGGCCCTGTGCGGTCAGCATTCTCCCGAATACCTCAATAAACGTAGACTTTCCGACGCCCGGCACGCCGCTGATACCGATGCGATGTGATCGGCCGGTGTCTGGCAGGAGCAGCGTGAGTAGTTGCTGAGCGAGGTCTTGGTGGTCCCGTCGGGTGGACTCAACGAGCGTGATCGACCGTCCTAGGGCAGAGCGGTCGCCTGCGCGGACGCCGTCGGCAAGCTCGTCGACTGGAGGAAACCGTCTCAACCCGCGGCCTCGATCTGGTTGATGACTTCTACTGCGGCTTCCGCGATCACGGTGCCCGGTCCAAACACGGCTGCTGCACCGGCCTCTCGGAGCCAGTCGTAGTCTTGCGGCGGAATCACGCCGCCCACAACGACCAGAATATCAGGGCGCCCTGCCGCCGCCAACGCGTCTCGTAGCGCGGGGACGAGCGTCTTGTGGCCCGCAGCGAGAGAGCTGGCCCCGACCACGTGCACATCGTTTTCGACAGCCTGCTGGGCTGTCTCTTCTGGCGTCTGGAAGAGCGGTCCGACGTCGACGTCAAAGCCCAGATCTGCGAAGGCGGTCGCGATGACCTTCTGACCGCGATCGTGACCGTCCTGGCCCATCTTTGCGACGAGAATTCTCGGACGTCGGCCTTCCGCTACGGCAAACTCGTCCGCGCGTGCTCGGGCCTTCTCTACTGCTTCGTCGTTGGTGCCCACTTCGCCTGCGTATACGCCAGAGATGGTTCGAATTGCGGCCTGGTGTCGTCCCCAGACCTTCTCCAAGGCGTAGCTCATCTCACCGACCGATGCTCGCGCTCGGGCCGCCTTGATCGAGAGGTCGAGCAGATTGCCTTCTCCAGTCTCGGCGCAACGGGTGAGGGCCTGCAGCGCCTCATTGACCGTCTCATCGTTGCGATTCGCTCGGAGTTCGTTCAACCGGGAGATCTGCGCTTCGCGAACCGCCGAGTTGTCGACCTGGAGGATTGGAATGTCCTCTTGCTCGTTGATGGGATAGCAGTTTATGCCGACGATAGGCTGGCGCCCGGAGTCGATCCGGGCCTGCGTTCGAGCGGCTGCCTCCTCGATGCGCATCTTTGGCACGCCCGCCTCGATCGCTTTTGCCATGCCTCCGAGCTCTTCGATCTCCTCGATATGGGCCCACGCGCGTTCGGCGAGCTCATGAGTGAGTCGCTCAACGTAGTAGCTGCCACCCCAGGGGTCGATCGTCCGGCACATGCCGGTCTCTTCCTGCATGTGGATCTGTGTGTTCCTGGCGATGCGCGCCGAGAAGTCGGTAGGCAGCGCTAGAGCCTCATCCAGCGAGTTTGTGTGGAGCGACTGCGTGTGTCCGTGAGTTGCCGCGAGGGCTTCGACAGCCGTGCGAATAACGTTGTTGTAGACATCCTGTGCGGTCAGAGACCAACCCGACGTTTGGCAGTGTGTCCGCAGAGACATCGACTTTGGGTTCTTCGGCCCAAACTCCTTCACGATGCGGGCCCAGAGCATGCGCGCGGCGCGGAGCTTTGCCACTTCCATGAATGTGTTCATGCCGATCGCGAAGAAGAACGAGAGCCGCGGTGCAAAGGCGTCTACGTTGAGGCCGGAGTTGACCCCCGTGCGCAAGTACTCCAGCCCATCAGCGAGCGTGTAGCCAAGCTCGATGTCGGCCGTCGCTCCGGCCTCCTGCATGTGATAGCCGCTGATCGAGATCGAGTTGAACTTCGGCATATTTGCCGCTGTGTACTCGAAGATGTCGGCGATCGCCTTCATCGATGGAGCCGGCGGATAGATATACGTGTTCCGGACCATGAACTCCTTCAGAATGTCATTCTGATCTTCGGCTGCAATCACATAGAGAGCCATGATCGGCAGTACAGCGCCGTTCATCGTCATCGAGACGCTCATCTGATCCAGCGGGATACGGTCGAACAGGATCTGCATGTCCAAGATCGAGTCGATCGCGACACCCGCCATCCCGACGTCGCCAGCCACCCGGGGGTGGTCAGAGTCGTAGCCACGGTGAGTAGCCAGGTCGAACGCGATCGAGAGTCCCTTCTGTCCAGCCGCGAGGTTTCGGCGATAGAAGGCGTTTGACTCTTCTGCGGTCGAAAAGCCCGCGTATTGGCGAACCGTCCATGGACGGCCAGCGTACATCGTCGAGTACGGCCCGCGCAGGAATGGCGCCAGGCCTGGGTACCCGCCGAGGTGATTGAGCCCCTCTAGGTCGGGGGGCCCATAGAAGCTCTTTACATCGATGCCTTCGGGGGTGGTCCAAGGCTTAGCGGACGGGGCGCCGTCTGTCGGGTTCGAGTTGGCGGAGCGGAGGGAGGCCTTGCTGAAATCAGGAAATGTCATTGTCCGGCCTCCATCGAGCTGATCGTTTGTTCCAAACATTCGAGGACGTCACAGCCCGCGAACACACAGTCGTCCACGAGCGACGTGATCGCCTCGTCATTGATCCGGCCAGCCAAGAGCACCCGCTTGGCCCCTGCCGCGCGCAAAGCGGGAGCCAGATCGGTCACCAGCTCTCCGTAGGCCGAGTCAGCGGCGACGATGATCGCCACCGGTGACAGTGCGCTGTCGTAGTCACTCAGTGCCTCGGCGGCAGTCGCGTAGGCTGGTGCGCCAACGCGGGTGAGGCCGCCCGCTCCGAAGAAGCTCTCCACCCACGAGGCGCGTGCCTTGTGACTGGCCAGCGGCCCCACAGCCGCGATGAATACCGACCGTGTTGGGAGCGCCACCGTTCGAGCGACGAGGGCTTCGAACCCCTCGGAGTCGCGGACAGATGCGAGTGGGGCTCCGGTCCAGGTTTTTGCGGCATACACGGAACCTACTTGGCCGACCGTCGCCCCGGACGAGAAGGCTTGAATCACCGCGGAAGCGAAAGCCTCGGTGCTTGGTGCTGCGGATGAATCTACTCCGCCTGCGAAGGCGGCCCGTTCCTTTGGTGCGGCTGCAGACCGCTTGGAAGAGAACTCACTCTGGTCGAACGACGGTCTAGTGAGCGCCTCCTCAAGTGGATTCGCATAGCTGCTAACACCTGTCAGAGCGCTCTTTCTTTTGTTGATGCTGGCCTCACGGTCCGTCAGCACGGAAGTGACGGTTGACCAGACGAAACCGGACTCTAGGGCCTTGATTAGCCCGCCTTCTGCCTCAATCGACTGCATCACGGCCCACGCCTTGTCTGCGATGTCTGCGGTGAGGCGCTCTACGTACCAGCTTCCGCCGGCAGGATCGGTGACAGCTGCGAGGTGGGACTCCAGCCGAAGGACCAGCTGTGTATTGCGTGCGACCCGGCGAGCCAGTTTATCGGGCTGTCCAATCGATTCGTCAAACGGGGTGGTCGCGATGCTCTCGGCGCCGCCCACAATGGCGGAGAAGGTCTCCGAGGTGCCGCGGAGCATGTTGACCCAGGGGTCCCGCGAGCTGCGGGTCCGGGGTGATCCGGCCGTGTGAATGTGCAAGTCGACCGCTGCTTCGGCGGGTGCACCACAGAGTTCGAGAACGCGAGTCCAGAGCGCGCGGGCAGCGCGGAGCTTGGCGACCTCCATAAAGAGGTCGCTGCCGGTGTGGAATCGGAACTCGACGTGCTTCGCGGCCACTTCCGCGGAGACGCCTGCCTCAGCAAGCCGTCGCAGTGTCTCGATCGCGCTGGCGATCGTCACACCAAGCTCTGTCGCGGCATCCGCGCCTGCGGCGTGAACGCCGCGAGATGAGGCCACCCAAGTCCGAACGTTTGGTGCGTGGGCACGGGCCCAGTGTGTCGCCGCCGCGATGTGTGCGTAAGCGTCGATTCCGCACTCACCGTTTGTGGCTAGCTGGTCTGCTGGATCAGCTCCCACGCTTGCGCGAAGGGAGGCGGGATCGACTCGCTCGCGGGCAGCAACGGCCACCAGCATTCCGAGGGCGCCAAGCACGTTCGTTCCGCCATCAAGAGCGATCGTCGCGGTGGAGAGGTCGATCTCGCCGAGCGCTCGGGCGAGGTCATACGCAGCAGTTACGCTGAGGCCGCCAACGCCGGTGTGGTCGGATTGGTCGGGGTCCCTCGCGTTGGAGAATGCCCGGTCCAGGCGTACGAGGACAGAATCTCCACCCTTGTTCAGCTCTTCGCTGACTCGTTCGCGGACCGTCTCGATGGCAGGTGCTGTGATCTCTTGTCGGAGTTCCCAGCCCCCATCCGGCCGCGAGCCGCGTGTGAATGGGGCGGCGCCCGGCGCGGATTGCGCTGGGGCTGCGTCCGCATCATCGCCGCGATAGAGCGGGCGGATACGCAAGCCTTCGGGCGTGGAGCGCACCAGCTTCTTGTCGAAGTCAGCGCCTTTCAGCGCTTTGTCGACTGCCGCAAGCCACTCGTCCTCGGTCGCAGGATCGAAGTTGGCCACAAAGTTCGTCGGGGTGTCCGGCATCGTCAGGTGGGTGCTTGGTTCGCGCACGATGTAGTCTTTATGACGCGCCATGTCATTAGCGCGCGCTGTCCGGTGCCGATATCCGGGTGCTCTCATCACCGATCGACCGCCTCCTCCTGACATTTCTGGGCTGCTCCGGCGCTCTAAGTCGGCTACCTTGCGCCGACTCAGAGCGCCAGAGTTGCTCCGGTCAAGAACGTGCCGCTCTCGACGTTATGATCACGCGGTACTGCCTGCCGGCTAGTATTGAACAGGTATCCTGCTGAGCGGTGTTGACGTCGTTTGAGATTTCGACCCACGCGGCCGCGGTGCTTAGGCGGCGCTCCCGGGTGTAAGCGACAACGTCTGCGCCGCGGCTGCCAGCAAGAGTGGCGTCCGTGCCGATATTCGGCTCGTTTACTCTGCACACCTAGAATTCGACGGACTCGTCGTCACCTATGTAACAGGCCGCATTGGCCGCAGAGTAGGTCTGCGGGTCGAGTCGGTTCACTGGCTTCGCAGAGCTGCCAGTCAGCGCCAGATTTCGTCCGGCGCCTCTCGCAAGCGCTGCAGACGCCGTTCGCCACTGCGTTCGTCTTTGGTGCGGTCCGCGTTTCGGAGTGCAGCCAGCGTAGCCGCTTGGCTGCACTCCGAAACGCGGGGAAAACTCCGTCGGCGCAGACGTTGAAGGGGAGGGCTCGTAAGTTTTTGTAATCGTTGATGTTGGCTCAGCGGACGTGTGCTCTGTGCCCGATTTGGGCATCGCTGCCGCGTCATCAACTCAGAAAGGGCTCAGGCCGGCTTGCCACGGACTCCTCCACCGTCCGCCGTCCGACGACGCGGCGATTTACCGTTCGTCCAAACGGTAGCGCGACTCCAATCAGCCTTTCGGCGTCAGTTCGAAACGCTTCAATTTGCGCGCGGCGGTCTGTCGAGTCACATCAAGTTCCGGAGCTGCGACTTGGATCGTCTCCAAATGGCCTGCTGCAGCACCGGATCCGCAAACCAAAGGCCGCGCTCATCAATCCGAATGCGATACCTCCAACCCACCGATCCACCAATCGTCCGTCTCCGCTGCGTTGTGTTGTCTTGCTCGTCCGGAACCCTGCTCCGCGACCCGTTCGGGGCGTCGTAACTCTCGCCCGAAACGACTGAGTAGAGCCCGCTTACCGCGTTGTTGAATCCGGCAACAATGGTGGAGTTATGTGTGAATGTGTGCCCCTCACCGACCACGAGGTTCTGGAAACCGGTGAGGGTGTCACCCGAGCCCTCGTTGTCGCCGATCACCACCGTCGCCATCGTCGCCTTCGCGCCCCGACTCAGCGTCTTGGACGGTCACAGTCTCGTCGCGACAGGTCAGTACGTAGGAGCCATCGTCGTCCGCAGCGCGGTCGCATCAGACCCGGAGGGTTCCGATGTCGCCGGTCGGTCCAGTATCGCCGTGGAGCCCGCAAAAACCAGGCTCTGCGTCACTGCCGTTCGCGCCGCACGAGGGTGCCGCCAAGATGATCGCGGCCAAGAATACGATTCTAACTACTTGCCCCTTGTGGGTCGTGGACGGCGACCTTCGCCTCGGCCGCGTTGGGTGACAAGGCTAGCCTCCCGCTAGTTTCTCTCGCGCAGCGGGAAGCAAACGAATGCTCGTGCGGCGACCCGATGAGACGCGTTGGGCCGTTATGACACCTCCTGAGCCGACCTCAGACGTTGAACGGGAAGTTGGGGCGTAAGTAGCTGTAACCATTGAAGGTGGATCAGCGCGCGTAAGTTCTGTACCCGGCTGTGTACCCGGTTTTCGGAACGCTGCGATTCGCGGGTCCAGTTGCCCACAGGACGCGGCCATCTGGCCGCTCCTTCGAGCGGCCACCGGCGCGTGAACGCGCTCCGACGAAGACCCAGACGAGGGGCACCGGAACGGCTGTCGCCAAAGACTGCGCGGCAACCGCCAGTCCGAAGACCATCAGAGCGATCGGGATGTTGGCGGTGTCGCTGTTGCAGACCCGGATCCACCGATTCACGCGAGCGTCCTTCCCGTGGTTGCTAGGAAGCAGCGTGAACTCCCCGCGCGGTACGCGGAACACCCGCCGCTTGCGATCCGACACCGCCCAGTTCGCAGGCGTGCCTTGGACCGGTACTCAAGTTCGAAAAAGAACGATCGACCGTCAACGTGGCGCAGCTCGAGCCCATCCACATAGCCTTCGAACGTGTCGCTCCGCCTCGAACCGGTCTGGAGCGCCATGAACTTCACGGTCTCTGCACCATAGTCGATCGAGGTCGAATCCGAGTCTTCCCGCCACTCGCTCCAATCCAGGGCGGGGGTCTGGAGCCGATCGGAGAGCGACGGCTTTCCGGTGAAACCGCCCCCGGTTTGAGCACCGTCGTAGAACGTCACCTCGTTGGGCCCGGGCTCGGTCGACCAGTGATTCGACTCCCCCTCCGGACTGTTCAATATGCGAGAGAGGTGCGTGTGCACATTTTTCGCGGCCTTTGCAGAATTCGAAGCCGTCCGAGCATGTTGAAATTCTCCTCCGAGGGATCGAGCGACCGAGAAACCACCACGTAGGCGGCACACCGCTCGTAATACAGCTTTGAGTTGAGCTGGGGCCGATTGGTTGGCTCTGAACGAAGGCTTTCAGTTGCTCCTGTTCGAGCGTTATGTAGTCTACGTGACCGACTCCCCATCCGATGTAGACTCGCTATGCGCTCTTCGATCACGTATTCCGCCGCGCTCCTTCTCCTGACCTTTGCCGCCTCCGCGGCGGCACAGACCGAGATCCGGCAGACCGACTGGGTCGACGGACCGGGCCTCGCGACAGCGCCGACGCTGGACTCGACCTCCGGATTCTTCTCGGCGAGCGGGCATCTGCTGCACGAGACGCCGGGTGTGATGCGCGCGGTGCAGTTCGTCCTGGTCCAAGCAGGCAACCGGCACGAGATGACGCCGGTGAGGGCCGCGGAGGACGGGGTCGCGTCCTATAACCACGAGGATTCGGGGGGCGTCCCGGTCTATCCGGCGCCGGAGTGCCTCGTGAGCCGGTTCTGGTTGCATCGCGACACGCAGCCCGGCTCCGGCCAAGTATCGTGGATGTTTCATGTCAACCGCAACGGCTCCGCAGCGGAGTCGTGCGGCGGTGAGATCGCCGCGACCTACGCGATTACCCCTCCTGGGGTCGCTACAGTCGATTTTAGCGACGAGGACGACGAGTCAGAACTGACGGGCTTCGACCACTTCTGGCTGCCACAGTGGGCCGACGGGCACGTGATCAGCTTTGACGAAGCGGAGTGGGCGGTTTCCGGAGCGATCACGAGCGTCGATGAGGTGACCGACCAAGAGTATTACCTCGACGACGCTGGCACGTTGGTAACGGACGATCTGTCGTCGTTCCCGGCAGGCTTCGGCTTCGACTCTGACCTAGACGCCGAGCTAGTATCTGCCATCTTCGACACCGGCGCCACACGAGACTGGGGGGCGATCTCTGCGACCTTCTCGGCCAGCACCGCCGCCACGGTCGAGTTCTACGCGCGAGCTGCCGTTGCCGCGGTCGACGTGACGACCACGGCGTGGGCTGGTCCCTTCACTAGCGGCGACGATATCTCCGCGCCGGAGACCTCCGGCGGCCGCTACCTGCAATACCGGGTTGTCGTGACCTTGGACGACCCTGCAGACACAGCTGGTTTCCCTGAATCGGAGTTCCAACTTGAGGAGCTTACGATCTTGTTCGACACCGACGGCGACGGCGTGGATGACGTAGACGATAACTGTGTCGCCGATGCCAACGCCGACCAGGCAGACGACGACTTCGATACCATCGGTAACGTATGCGATCCTCAAACCTGTGGCGACGGACTCGTCACCGGCACCGAGGCCTGCGACGACAGCAATACGGACCCCGATGATGGCTGCTCCGCCACGTGTGTTGTTGAGACCGGTTGGGGCTGCACAGGTGAGCCTTCGGACTGTGACGCCGTGTGCGGCGACGGACTGATCACCGGCCCCGAGGACTGCGACGACAGCAATACGGACGCTGACGATGGTTGCTCTGCCACGTGTGTTGTTGAGACCGGTTGGGGATGCACTGGCGAGCCTTCGGACTGTGACGCCGTGTGCGGCGACGGGTTGATCAACGGCCCCGAGACTTGCGACGACAGCAATACGGACGCCGACGACGGTTGCTCTGCCACGTGCGCGGTCGAGACCGGTTGGGGCTGCACCGGTGAGCCTTCGGACTGTGATGCCGTGTGCGGCGACGGACTCGTCATTGACGGGGAAGCCTGCGACGACAGCAACACTGACTCTGACGATGGTTGCTCTGCCACATGTGAGGTCGAAGACGGCTGGGGCTGCACCAGCGAACCTTCGGACTGCGACGAGATCTGTGGCGACGGACTGATCACCGGTGGCGAGACCTGCGATGACGCAGGAACAGAGGATGGAGACGGGTGCTCGGCCACCTGCGACGTCGAACTCGGCTGGGCATGTTTTGGCGAGCCCTCCGACTGCGACGAAGTCTGCGGCGACAACCTGATTGTCGGTGTGGAAGAGTGCGACGACGGCGACATCGACAGCGGCGATGGTTGCTCCTCTGTGTGTGAAGAAGAAGACGGCTGGGAGTGCATCAGTGAACCTTCGGATTGCGCCGAGGTCTGCGGTGACGGGATCATCGCCGGCAGCGAGGTTTGCGACGACGACAATATCGACGACGGAGACGGTTGCTTCAGCATCTGCCTGGTTGAAGACGGCTGGGCCTGCGAAGGCGAGCCTTCTGACTGCGGTGAAATTTGCGGCGACGGGCTGATCACTGGAGCAGAGGTCTGCGACGACGGCGACATCGAAAGCGGTGATGGCTGCTCGGACGCCTGCGAGGTCGAAGAAGGCTGGGTATGTGAGGAAGAGCCCTCCGTCTGCGACGAAATCTGCGGCGACGGGCTAACGGTCGGTGCCGAGGAGTGCGATGACGGCAACGTCGACGACGGCGACACTTGCTCATCGACTTGCGGAACTACGGATCGCGACGGTGACGGCGAGCCAGATTCCGACGACAACTGCCCCGACACTCCGAACCCCGAACAGGAAGACCGCGATGCTGACGGCCTCGGCGACGCGTGCGACGACTGCCCCGACGACCCGAACAACGACGTCGACGATGACAGTGTGTGCGGCGACGTGGACCTCTGCCCCGATGTGAGCGACGTCGACCAGCAAGATAGCGACGAAGACGGTCTCGGCGATGCCTGCGACGAATGCGCCGCCGACGCGAACAACGACGTTGACGACGATGGCGTGTGCGGTGACGTGGATGTATGCCCCGCCACCCCGGATCCCGAACAGGAAGACCTCGATGCCGACGGCACCGGCGACGCGTGCGACGACGATCGGGACGGTGACGGCCTCACCAATGAAGAGGAGGAAACCGACACCGAAACCGACCCGGACGATGCCGACTCCGACGACGACGGAATCGACGATGGCACTGAAGTAGGCGACGACGACCCGACCGACCCGAACAACCCAGACACGGACGGCGACGGCCTGTGCGACGGACCGGAAGACGTGGACGAGACCTGCACCGGAGGAGAGGACCTCGATGCCGACGGGGTAGTCGATGACGGAGAGACCGATCCCGGTGTCACC
>JBLHWZ010000085.1:0-18971 GCA_047629415.1 Bradymonadia bacterium
ATCGCGCTGCGGTCGGCGACCGTCAGCGTGGGGTTCGAGAACGCGACCCGAAGCTCCGTGGAAGCCGTGTAGACCTCCATGACGCGGTTCAGCTGTTGCCGAATTGCGTTCGTGGTGCCTTGGGAGACCGCGATCTCGAGGAGCGCGGTGGCGTATGGTGCTGCTACAGATGTTGCCATGACTGCTCCTAGTTCGTGGCGGTAGCCAGCGCCTCGATGCCGTCATCGATAAGCTGTGCGTGGGTGACTGGCGTCATCTGTGCCGTGAGTTGCGACTGGGCCTTTCCGAGGGCCGCGGTGACGAGCGACGAGCGCAACGTTTCGCGAGCCTGTGCAAGCTCGCGCTCTGCTGTCTGCTCGGCGTCACGAACAATCTTCGCCGCTTCCGACTCAGCGTCTGCCACAATCTTGCGGCGCTCCGAATCACCAAGTTCACGGAACTCGGCGAGGATTGCCTCGCGCTCGATGTCGAAATTGTCGATCTTCGCCATCGTCTCGGTCAGCCGTGCTTCGGCGTCCGCGGTCGCGCTCTTAGCGCTCTCGATGGCTCCGGCGACATCAGCTCGGCGCGTCTTGAAGAAGGCCGTGACAGGCTTCTTCGCGAGGAACACGATGAGGCCGATGTAGATCAGGAAGTTGAGCGTCTGCGAACCGAGTTCGGTCCAGTTCGCTTCCGGCGGTCCGTGTCCGTCCGCCGCGAATACAGCGGCGGGCAACAGGAGCACTGTTAGCGAGGCGAGAAGCGTCGTTTTCATCGTTCGATTCGCCATTAGGAAACCACCCGCGCGACGATCGCCTGTGAGAGCACCGTGGAGCGCTCCTCAAGTTGCGCCTGCGCTGCAGCCACTTCCTTCTCGAGCTTCAGGCGCTTGGTTGCCAGTGCAGCCACCGCCTGTTCACGCGCGGCCGACACGATGCGACTCTCGTCGGCACGACCGTCGGAGCGCAGTCCGTCGCGAATCTCGCCGGCGTCGGTGCGGGCACCGGTCAGCTTGTTCTTGTATTCAGTCAGCAGCGCGGCCGCCTTGTCGGCAGTTTCGTCAGCCGCATCCTGAGCACCGGTCGTGAGCGCTGCGCGCTCGCGAACAATCCGGAGGTAAGGTTGGATCAACAGCGCATTCAACAAAAGCGAGACGACAATAAAGATTGCGCTCGAGACCAGCGCCGTCATGTCGACGTCCACCATCGACATCGCGCTAACCTGACCTAGTTCGACACTAAATTCCGCGTAATTCATTCGAGATGGATGCTCTACGTTTGGACTCGACTGAGCCGCTATTCATGAGTCGAGGGATCTTCAACTCCGCCCGCATTACCTGTCCGTTTTTCCGAAGAAAATCAGGAGCTTAGAGGCTTCCTGAGTGGATCTGGGGCGGCGCGCGGCGACTCACTACCACGTAGGCACGGACCGCGCAACCCGGGCGAAACCGGAAATCCACCCTCATTTCGCCTCCTGAAAATGTCGCGGATTCCGCTCCACGACTCAGGTTCCGGCTGACCAAAGTAGCGACCGGCTTCCGGCCGGAAATCGCGTTTCAGTTGCCACTTCGTGCACCTCTCCGGTCGCACAAATCCGCAAGCGGAGTGATTCTGAGGTGGCATGCAACGGCGAAACAGCGGTCCACTCTCGTGAAACCTCAACGACATCACACTGAGAGTCACGCTCATGACTCACCATGACTTCGGCCGATTCGTCGCCGCGTATCGCGGTCTGCCTTCCGTCCTCGGCTGGTACTCTCCAGCCACCCCGCACGATGTAGCTCCGGTCCGGGCCCTGCTCCAGTGCGAAGAACTCTTCGCCGACGCGTAGTGAGAGCACTTCGGAATCGTCCGCCCGATGGTCGAGCGTCACCGTGAGCGGCGTGCTCGTCGACGCCGAGTGGGTCTCGCCAGCGAAAGTCGACTCGGTGACGAGCAGACCCGAGTAGTCGCCAGGGACCGCAGCGGCGCGAGCCACCTCGACCGAAGGCTCTGGCACGGTGGGCGGCTCAACAGGAGAGCAGCTCGCGATAGCAAGGCAGCCGAAGAGGGGACCTAGCTTCATCAGCGTGGCATAATCGCATCACGGATGAACGCCAGACCGGACTCGATGAGGATCTCAAGGTCGAGATCCTCGAAAGGGCTCAGCATCGAAAAGATCATTGTACTGGCAAGTCCTCGGACTTGGTTCGTCGCGGCTGCGAGAACGACTTCAGAGCCAACGTCCGTCCGAAAAATGCCATCAGTCTGTGCCCGACGCACAAGGTCGTGCGAGTGAGACCAGACGGAACGAGCAAGCTCCGCCAACTCCGGCTCGTTCGCGACCTCGCGAGCGAACGGGTGATTGTAGAGAAGCTCGTATCGATACGGATACGCAACCGCGTACTCCATGAACGCCCGGCACAGGGCGAGGAAAGCACTGCCCGCGTCGGTATGCGGTTCGGTCGCCTCAAGGAGCGCGTCATAGAAGTGATTTTGACACGCTCGCCAAAGCTCCAGTTGCAGCGCTCGCTGGTTACTGAAATGCTTGTAAGCAGCCATCGGAGAGAGCCCAACTTCGTCAGCTAGAGCTCGCATCGTGAAGTCTGCAATTCCAACACGATCGAGTAGACGCATCGCGGCATCAATAAGCTCGAGCTGTCGCCGAGTAAAACTCGGACGGCGTTCGAATGAATCCAAGGTGACGTTGGTGGGAGCTGAGTGAAGGCCCGAAAGTAGCGACGAAATCAGCTGCGGGCAACAACGCTGGCTAGCACGGCAAAATAGATGTGCCATCCCACTTGCCAACACCCATGGACAGACCGTTTCTCGGCCTAGTTTAGGGCTTGCCAGTTGGAGCGCGGGACGTGCCCCGAGTGAGGCGGCTCCCGAGTGCTCAGAATGAAGACAGACCGGCGATTCTGGGATTCATCCACGCTGTCGGCGGTGGTGACCGCTTGGCCATCCTCGCCGAACCCCTGGTAGTAGATAGGAAACGTCACGCCGTTCTCTTCGAAAAATGACGCGATGGCCTCGGCGCGTTCCTCCGAGAGGCGCTGGTTATCCGACGTGTTGCCCACCGAGTCGGTGTAACCACCAATGTAGAGTTTGACCTCGACGAAGTCCTCGACCCGGGCCGCGGTCTCTATGATCTCGCGCATCCGGCCCCGCAGCATCTCGACGTCCCCGGCGGGTACTTCGGCGCTCCCGCTCGCAAAGTTCACATGGGCCGCGTCAAACTCTACCTTCCAAGGGATGTATTGGCGCGACGCCCAAGCGCCTGATGCACTCACTGCACGCACGTCAACGGTAAGGATATTGCCCGGGCCCTGCGTCCAGTTCACCTCGAGATCCGTGCCGGGGGCCTCTCCGCCGAAGTTAACTGTCCGCTCGGTCAAGAGCTCCCCGCTGTCGCCGCGCACCACGATCTCCACGTGTCCCGCCGGCTGGGTCATCGTCAGATAGAACCGACGGTTGTCGCTGTCGAATCGATCCGCGTCTACGTCGAAGTCCATCGGCTCAACGACCCCGATCTCGAGGGTGTCGCTAATCTCCGCCTCGATGCCCGCGAAGGTCGCGGCGACGGTAATCGTGTAGTCGGTCGTTCGCCGCGGCAGCGGTAGCTCCACGTTCCAGACTTCGCCAGTGTCCATACCACCGCGTGAGAACTCGTAGCTCTCACGATCGGATTGCCGCTGGATCGTCAACTCGACGCCCTCGATCACGTCGAACGCCTCGATCGAGATCGTGAGATCCTCGCTGGTCGTCGACCAACCCCATCCAATGGGGAGCTGGGCTTGCGCGAGAGGAGCGACGAGTAGCGCGATCAACATCGCGCCAACTTGTATGCAGAGCTTCATTTCAGCCTCGTTTCGAGCGGAGGGACCGCCCCTATAGCAATCGAGCCGACCTCGATGCAATCCCGGCCAATGGGACAGGATCGAAGCTACCGCTCGGCGAGGGCTGAGCCTATTGCTCGGAGCCTTCTGCCACTTCGTCGGCATCCGAGCTCTCTTCTTCCACTGATTCGGTCGGCTCAACCTCAGACGCCGCCGCGGCGACTTCCGCAGGCACGGCTTCCTCAGCAGGAGCCGCAGCTGGCACGGACTCAACGACCGCAGCTTCAGCAGGAGCCTCAGCTGGCATGGGTTCCGCGACCGCAGCTTCGGCAACCACAGCTTCAGCAGCGGGAGCTTCAGCAACCACAGCTTCAGCAGCGGGAGCGGCTGCAGCTGTCGCCGCATCATCCGAGCCACCGGAGGCGAGTCCGCTAGCCGCCAGTGCGGCGGCCATGGGGTTCATCGAAGCCTTGTCCTCGTAGGACTTGGGCGTCTCAGCCTCGATCTTCGCTGCGACCGCCTTCACCGAGATGTCCAGTCGACGACGATCGCGATCAGCGCGGATGGTCATGACCTCGACTTCCTGGCCGATGCGCAGGGCGGCTCGAATACTATCGATACGCTCCTCTGAGATCTCGGAGATGTGCATCCGGGCATCGAGGCCCTCACAGATCTTCAAGAAGGCGGATTGGTCGTCGAAGCGCACGACTTCAGCCGTGAAGATCGTGCCGACAGTTGTCTTGTCGCCGGCGTCGTCCCAAGGGTCGCCGCTGAGTTGCTTCACACCTAACGAGATGCGGCTTCGGCTGACGTCGATGCTGAGCACCTTCACTTCAAGCGAGTCCCCAACCGCGTAGTCCGAAACGTCGGAGGGGCGGTCCGGGCGGCCTACCCAAGTGAGGTCACCGATGTGGCAAAGTCCTTCGACACCTTCCGCGACCTTCACGAAGAGTCCGTAGTCCTCCACTCGAGTAATCACGCCGGCGGCAACGCTGCCAGCGGGGAAGTCCTTCTCGATGCTGGCCCAGGGGTTGTCCTCAAGCGCACGAAGCGAAAGCGAAACGCGACCTGATTCGGCGTCCACCGCGAGGATCTTCATCTTCACGACATCTCCCTCGCTCAGCACTTCGCTGGGATGCGAGATGCGAGAGGTCCAAGACATCTCCGATACGTGGCAGAGCCCTTCGACGTCTTCCACAACCTCGACGAATGCGCCGAAGTCGGCGATCCGGGTGACGCGGCCCTCGATGGTTGTACCGGCTTCGATCGAGCCCAATCGATTGCGCTGTTCGGCGTTCAACTGCTCACGACGAGAGAGGCCAATTCTGCCCTTCTCTTTGTCGATCGATGCGATCGTAACCGTGAGCATCTGGCCGACGCGCACAATATCCGAGGGATCCGCAACGTGCTGAAGCGAGAGCTCAGAGACGTGGCACATGCCATCAACGCCACCGAGGTCTACGAATACGCCGAACGGACGCACTGACGACACCCTGCCTTCGATGACCTGTCCGACCTCGAGCTCGTCCATGCGGGCAAACTCGGCGTTCTTGCGCTCCGTTGAAGCCACGCGCTTGCGCGAGAGTGTGGGCTCACCCGTCTTGGGCTCAAACCGAACGACGTCAAAGTCGAATTCTTTTCCAACAGCCTCAAGCGACTCGCCTCGAGGAATGCCGGATTCGCGACCGGGCAGGAAACAGCGAACGCCGTGGACGTCTGCCATGAACCCACCACGGACGGCCAGGTTGATGCGTCCGTAGACTGGTTCGGAGTTCTTCGCCCAGCCTTCGACAACGTCAAACGTGTCGAGAAGCGCTGCCTTTGCGACCGAAACCTCCCAAGTTGTCTCGTCGGTCGCCCGCTCGATCAGGCAACGAACGCTCGAGCCAATTTCTGGAAGCACGGTGACGCCAACGACTGTGGCTTCTTCGAGCTCACAGCGACCGAAGTTCTCGTCGTCGAGTTTGAGGTAGACATAGTCTTCGTCAACCTCGTGAACGATGGCGTCCACAACCCGGCTCTCCGCGATTCCCTCGGGAAGCGCATCGGGCTCCGTAGGGGATCTCAGAAAGGCGATGGTCTCAGCTTCAAACTCTGGAAGTTCGTAAGTCATTATTTGTCCGGGTTCTCGGTCGCGTCGGTGGTCGCGCGCTCGGCAAGGTCGGCGATCTCGTCCCATGCGTCCGACGTCAACGTCGAACGCGATTTCACGGGGGACATCGCTAGTGTTCCCGTTCCGCCCGCTGCAGCAGGTACTGTGCTTACGGCTTCGGCGACCGCCGCAGCCTCAGAAACTACCGATTCGACAGCGGGTGCTTCGACAGCGGGCACGGGTGGGGTTGCCCTCAGAGGGACTGTATTCGTTGTCTCGAGCTCGGGTTCGGGCTCTGTGGCAGGAACGACGTCGTTCGGGCCGTCGGCTGGGGTCCCGAGAGTCCGTTTCGCCCAGGCGAGGACCGTGTCATGCACGATGTCCCCGTTCGGCTTCATCGCACTGATTCCGTCTGCCTCGAAGGCAAACTCCTCGGAGAGGACGTTGAGGGTTCCGACTTGAAACTCTTCGACAAGGGAGAATGCCGAGTCGGTACGCCGATAACAGCGCACATCCCAATCGTCGCTCCGGAAGCGAGGGTCTAGGTACCGAGTCCACGGGTCCCCTCGGCGGAGCCAGATTCGGCAAAGACCCGCTCCCTCTCGGGAGGAACCGGTGAGCTTGAAGCCTGCGCTTCCTGGCGCCCCGCCAGCTAAGCTGAGGAGCTGTAAGTTGCTGCGCGGTACCATTGGCAAATCGACAGGGTGAGTCTGCGGGACACGATACGACGAGCGATGGCCCGACGTTAAGCGAAAGCTGCCTACTCCCGCCCCTGCCGAGCGGCAAGTGGCTCATGCCCAATAATGCACCGCGACGATCTGAACCATAAGGTTGCATCCGGCATGAAATGCCACTGGAGCGGCGATACCGTCCGTTCGATCTCGCAGAATTCCGAAGAGCAGAGAGGGAAAGAACACCGCCAGACGGGCCGGTGCCAATCCAATGACGAAGTGACCAGTCGCAAAGATGGCCGATACGATGAGGTTGTTCTTCGTGATGAAGAGCGGACCCAGCTTGAACCCCGCCCGGCCGCGCGACTCATCGAGGCGCCTCTGTAAGTAGCCCCGATAGAAGAACTCCTCGGGGAGCGCGATCAGAAGGACTTGGAGGACGAGAGAGAGAGGCAGCCAGCCCATGTGGAGAGGAAAACGCGCGGCCTGATCTTCCGTGACGGACCCAGCGTCATCCCGCGCGAAGCCCACGCGGTAGTCCTCAAGGCTAACCGGATCGCCATGTTCGCTGGCTCGGATTTCAACGAAGGTCCCGCCAAGGCTGCGGAAACGCGCTCGGAATACTCGCGGAGAAGAACCTCGAGAGACACATGTTGTAATGGGCAGTTCACCTTCCACCCCAAACGTCTCACATTGAAGGCCCGACGTGGTCTCGATGGGGGCGTGCGCGGTCGTGAGCAGCTCCGCATCCGAGATGATCTCAACAGCCCAAGGACCAGACTCCGGATGCCACTCCACCCCGATTCGATCGTATTGATGGAAGAAGGCTACCTCACCATCGGCCAGGGCCAACGGTTCGCCGAAGTACTTGTCCGGCGGTTTAAAGTACGCGCCGGGCTCGAAATGAAACGACTGCCCGAGGACATAGGTGTTCCAGACGTGGAAGCAGGGAACGAACGCGACGAAGAGCAGCAGGGCCCACGCCGTTCCCTCTGCAAGGCCCGGTAGGAGGCGTTTCGTCGTGAGTCCGTAGTCCGCGGGGTCTTTTTCGCGCGGGAGAATTCGCTGCGGCAACCACAAGAACACGAACGCGAAAAGCGCCACTTGGTTCGCTCGAACGAAGGGTACCGCGAAGCCAACGAGGTCTAGGACTACGGTGAAGGCCAACATCAGCCCCACCGCGAGCGCAGGCTCGCGCAGGCTCGGACGGTCAGAACTGTCTGGTTCTTGTAGCGAGGGCATGCCGTCTACTAGGTTGAGCCGGCTACCGGCCATGGGCAGCAGATGAAAGCGGATCAGTTCATCTGATTGAAAGTCCGGCACAGGGCAAGGTAGAATATTGTAGGCCTGTCAGCTCGTTTCCCGCGATGGTCTTCACCAACCGTCCACGACTGGCACCGGAACTCGAGACGAGAGAACATGGCGACTGACGATCAAGGCGGCAATCCGACAGAGCTCAGTGGCGTGACGTTCATCGGAGCACCCAGCACCGGGCAGACATTCTCTATTCGTCGCAGCACCGGGAAAATCCTGGGTCCGTTCGAAACGGGATTGATCGTGCAAATGATCCAGGGGTCCAAGCTTTCAGGCGATGAGGGTGTTTCTACCGACCGGAACTCCTGGAGCCCGATCCGCTCTGTTCCGGAATTCGCGGTCGCGTTCGCCAGAAACGCGAGAGCGGAGAGCGGAAGCACCCAGCTTGGACTCAAGACGGTCGGCGAGACGCCAAGCGGGGGCCCAACGCGACTCGACTCCATGGAGCTACCGCCTGTCATCCAGGAATCGATCGCAGGCCGACTTCCTGACGCCGACACATCATTTGGCGCGCCATCCGGAAACTGGGCCACCATAGAGCTACCGATCACCGAAGAGAGCGTCGCAGAACTCGCACTTGGTGAGCGGGACGCGCTCTCCGCGGTTGCGGGAGTACGACGCATCTCAGACGATCGCCCGGGTGGACCGCCTAGCCCAGCGATGGTGACGTCCGAGCTGCCCATGCCTGAAGGGTTTACTCACTTCCCGCACGCCGGCACCGGACCAAGCTTCCCCAGCCCGAGTTCAATCCCCACGGAGAACGCCGAGGAATCGAACGCCCCGCCGCCAATCGGTTTCGCCAACATGCCGGTTTCAAGCGCGCAGGGCACGATAGAGATGAACGCTCCTCACACGACGCAGGAGTTCCAAGGATTCAGCGGCAACACACAGGGCCTTGCCCCTCCGCCATCACTTTCAGGCGGCGGAGGCGCGTGGGCCGACCTGTCGCAGTCCGCCGAAGGATTCAGCGAGCTACCCCAGTCTGCTCAAGGGGTCAGCGATCTCCCACAGTCTGCCCCGGGATTCAGCGAGCTACCGCAGTCGGCCACAAACCTGCCGCAGTCCGCCACAAACCTGCCGCAGTCCGCCACAAACCTGCCGCAGTCCGCCACAAACCTGCCGCAGTCCGCCACGAACCTGCCCCAGTCCGCCACGAACCTGCCGCAGTCCGCCACGAACCTGCCGCAGTCCGCCACGAACCTGCCGCAATCCGCGGCAGCCGCGGGCTCTGCGCAGTTCGGCACAATGGCTATGTCCGGCCTCGACGTGGACCTCGGGGTCGGCTCTACCGCTGACCCGTTCGGCGTGGCCAGTGGCGACCTACCGGCTAGTGCTCGCGGGACTGGGACCTCCGTCCTCGATACGATGGCCCAAACCGACGACATCTGGGCTGCACCCGATGCGGTGGTTGAGCAGCGACCGGAAACGCAAGCCGACCCCTTCGCGAACAGCGGAGGATTCGGGACGCAGGCGATGCCGGCTCACACAGCGCACGAGAAAAAGTTCGCCACCGAGCCCATCTTGGCGCAGGAACCTTGGGACCGGCAGGCAGCAGCTGCCGGGACGATGCTCGAGGCCTCAGCTCCGTCGGACGACTTTACAGACTTCTTCCCGAGTAGCGACGACGAGATCGATTCAGTCGATCTGACTGCCGGGGATTTAGACGCCGGGTACGAACTCGAACCTGAGGTCGCTGACGAAGCGCCTGCTCCGCCGGTAAAAAAGACCAAGAAGGCCGGAAACTGGGGGCTGCGAATCGGTTTGATGCTCGTGCTTCTCGGTGTCCTCGCGGTGGTTGCGCTTGGGCTCAAGTGGCTCACGGGCACGCCCGCCGAGAACCCCGCCCCGCCTGAGATTGACAACATCGCGAGTAACGTTCGCGCCGCCCCGATCGAACTGCCGGCGTTTTCGCTCTTGGCGGACGGGAGCTACGAGGGAGTGATCGAGTTCGTCGATGACACCCGCCAAGCCGTCGGCGATCGCGGGAACGCCGAGGATCGCGCATACTTCCTCATCGGTTCAGCAATGCTCTTCGCGCAACACGAAGAGCACGGCGACCTCTATCCGGAGATGTCTCGCGTCTACCAAGCGCTCGCCGGAAACGGTGAAGAGGCAACCCCATTAACGGCCCTCGCGCAGGCGGCGTACTTAGCCGTGACCGCTAGCGAGGACGCAGACGATGCCCTCGCCGGTACTCGGAGCGGCGAATTTGCTGCCTACGGAAACCTCTTCTCCGGACTCTATGAGGTCCAGAAGTACCGCGGCGTCCAGTTTGAAGAAGAAGAGGTCGTTGAAGAGCCCGAGCCCGTCGAGGGATCTGGTGAAGTGGCCGCTGACGGCGAAGGCGAAGCGGAAGACGGTGAGGAATCCTCGGATGAAGAAGACGCCGTCGCCGAGGAGATCGCTGCGGATGAAGAGGAGGAAGCGATCCCAGTAGTCGCGGCGCCTGAAGTTAGTCGCGTCTTGTCCAACGGGGCGGCGAACTATTTCGCTGCCGCGGTCGCGGCCGACGAGACCCTCATTCCGGCTTACTACTGGCAGGGTTGGGTCGCGCTCGAAAATGGCGATGCAGAAGCGGCTCAGGCGCTGTTTGAAGCCGCGCTGGCCAAGAACCCTGAACACGTTGGGTCAGAAATTGGCGTCTCTCGCAGTCTCTTGAAGCAAGCCCGTCTGGCAGAGGCGGATACGAGAATTCAGCGCGTTATTGACGAACTTGAGTCTCTCTCATCCAGCATGGAGCGCAGCGACACATTTGTCGTCGCGGCAGAGATTGCTATCGCTCGAATGCAACAGGAGATCGCGATCGAGTCGTTGATTTCAGCGCTGCAAGCTAACCCAGAGAACCTGCACGCGATGCGTCTTCTTGGAGAAGAATACTACGCCGCCGAGCATTTCCCCGATGCGCTGGAATACTTCGAGGGAATCGAGGATATCGGCGACCAAACTGAGAGCCGCATCGGACTCGCACAGGCCCAAGTCGGCCTCGAGATGTTCGACGCAGCTCGGGAAACGCTCGAGGCGGGAATGGAGCAGTACCCAACCGACGGCCGGTTCCCGTTCTGGCTCGGTCGGGTGTACGAAGCGGAAGCGGAGTTCGACCTCTCCCGTCAGTACTACCGGCAAGCCATGCAGATTGAGCCGTCCAACGTCCGGCCTCTGGTCGCACTTGCGCAGCTCGCGGAGCGAGAGAACATCCCGACTGAAGCGATTGATCTGCTCGATCTGGCAGAGGAGAACAATGAGTCGAACGCCGCGATGGCGAACGAAGTGGGAGAGATGTACCTGCGATTGAGCGAGACGAACCGTGCGGTCACGGCGTTCCGTAACTCACTCGATATTGACGGCAGTCAACCCGACGCGCGCATTAACCTCACCGAGTACTACTTGGACTCCGGCCAGCAGCAACGCGCACTCGAAGAGCTCGGAACTATGATCGCGTCGGGAGTCGAAAGTCCGCGCGTACGCTACCTAAACGCCCGCGCACTAAATGGTAGCGGCGACTTCTCACGCGCGATCGAGGAGCTGCTTGTTCTTCAGGAGTCGGACTCCGACAACCCAGATTACCTCTTCTTGCTCGGTCGAGTGCACTTCGCCGACGGAAACCATACCGCGGCGCGGCAGCACTTTGTCCGCGCATATGAAGAGGCCCCGACCCTGGGTGAGGCCCAGTATTATGTTGGCCGTTGCGACATTGAGTTGGGCGGGTACAACGAGGCGATCACGTCCCTCACGGCGGCGTCGCGACGCTCTAATAGTGGCGAGTACCACTACTGGCTCGGGGTAGCGCTCGACAAAGCCAACCAGCGGGTCCAGGCGTTGCAGGAGTTTGATCAGGCAATCGAAGATGACGTCGCGTGGTCGCTCGAAAATCCGGAGGTCTATAGCCGCCGCGGACGTCTCTACTATGAGCGGGGAGCGATGCGCGCTGCCTACCGTGATCTGCGAACGGTCTTGACCCTTCGGCCGCTTCACTCTGAGGCCGCTTGGACGATCGGACGCGTGCACTATGAGCAGCGCAACTACAACAACTCGATCAACGCCTTTGAGTTCAGCCTATCGCTGGATCCCGAGCAGCCGCAAGTGCACTTTGAGGCTGGCCTCGCCTATCTCCGGCTGGAGCCGGTCGCGCGCGAACAGGCATTGTTGCATTTCGAATCGGCGGTTGCTGGGGGATACGGACTCGAGAACGCGGAGCTCTTCCAGAAGGTCGCCTATGTCTACCGAGACCTCGGCCTACGCGTGGAAGCGATCGCCGCGCTTGAGTCGTTCCTCGAGCATGGCAATCTCTCGCAAGACGAGCAGCGCGAAACCGAGAATGAACTTCTCACCCTACGAGGTCGATAGTTGTGAGCGTCCTCGTCTTAGCGCATGATGGCCCCGAAAAGGCGCTCATCCGAGCCGCACTCTCTGGACTTCCGGAGGTTGACCACATCATCGTCGCCCGATGGGATGAGTTCATGCAGAGCTTGGTGGCGAACCGGCCTTCGGTTGTCATTCTTGCTCACTCAACTCTCTGTCTGAACGGTGACGCGGGGATAAAAGCCGCGGACATGACGCTGCGCGCGCTAAGCGTACCTGCGATTGTCGCGCTCTCTCACGCAGAGAAAGAATCACGGTTCCCGCTCGAGATGGAAACGGAGTTCGAGCACTTCTTGGTGGAACCTTACGGCCCCAAAGGACTCGCCCGGATTGTCGCCCACGCGCTTGGGTTGAGGACAGGTTCCTGGCCGGTCGCGATCGAGTGGACCGCAAACTTGCAGGCCGTACCGGCGAACGAGGCTCCGAACGAGGCGGCATCATTCAGCGCCCCGAACGCTACTTTTGAACCGGCCAAGGCTGGAGAGTCTGCGGCCACGCCATGTCCGACCCCGTCCGACCAGTTTGAGCCGACTCCGACTCTACGTTCTGCGACAGTCCACCAGGACGAGCAACCTCCCGCCGCTCGTGTCCCGCTGACTCCTGATGAAATCCGCGCACCGAATGCGGCCGCTTTCTTCGGGTCTGTGCTGGAGGGTACTGACCTCGACCGCGTCACGAAACGTGACACGACGGAGTTGGATGTCGTTCCTTCATCGGAGTTCGACATCTCTCCGGGCTTAGAGGTCGCGGATGAGCTTCTCGCTGCCCCGAGGGGCAATGAAGCCGACACTCCAGCGGGTATCAGTGCGTTACACGATGGGTCATCAGATCCGTCTGATTCGATGCTCGCCGCCGACGCCTCATTACCCACGGACAACTCGCCGCGGACCTCCGAAGCGGGTTCGGCAAGCGTGCCAGAGAGCATCGACGTTGATCGTACCTCGATGAGTGACGCGAACGAAACAGTCCACATGTCGGGAGGTCGGCCTGTCTCCGTCGAGCGTAGCGTCCCCGAACCGGCCATCTCCGAACCCTGGCCGGCGACGAACTCGGCGGCGGCGGCAAGGCTCTCGCTTTCGCTGCCGAACCCGAACGCTGGCGACCTCTCAACGGTGCATCTTCCGCGTGTTCTCTACGCGCTAGCGATCGCCCGCGCGACCGGTGAGCTTCGGATTCGCACTGCCTCCTTGAACCGCCGCATTGTGCTCCTTCAGGGCGAGCCGGGCACTGTATTCCAAGTTCCGACAGCGGATGACGAGGGCAAGCTCCTCAGCACGTTCCAGTGGTCGACCGGTGAGTATCAGTTCGAGTCTAAGGACGTGCCCGAGGCGCAGTTCTACACCTTTGGCGAGCCGCTTGAGCTGATCTCGCGCGGTATTCAGCGCCACTTCGGATTGAACGAAACAGCCACAGCGCTGGGTGCGTATCTCAAGAAGTACCCGGTGGTCACCGACCAAGTGTCTCGATTCAAGCGGGTCCTCGGCCTTGAGGGATTCGCCGACGTCGCGGCTTCGCTCGACGGATCGCAGACGCTTGAAGAGAGGATGATGAGCGCGGGCATGGAGACCGAGGCTGTCCTCCGACACATCTTCTTCGCGTGGCTCACCGGCGTTGCGATTTTCCTCGACGAGCCAACCGACGGGCCGGTGCGCGTCACCTTCGAGATCCCCTCGGTTCATCCCGGCGGCGCCGGAAAAGTGGAGCGTGGTTCGAGTTCGAGCAGCGTACGCAGCGGTCTTCGAAGCGGCGCGTACAACTCTCCCACGGTCGTCGAGTCCGGCGCACACACGAAGACCCCCGACGAAGAGGCAGAGCACAAGGCCGTGTTCGACGAGTTACGGGCTCGGTGGGACGTTCTTTCGACTCGCACTCGTCATGAGGTGTTCAGCCTCGCGCCCGGCTGCGGGCCCGAGGAGGTGAACCGCCGGTTCTACGAGCTCGTCAGAGAATACCATCCCGACAAGTACGCTCGCAGCCACAACACCCAGATTCGCTCGCTCGCGGAAAAGATCTTCGTGCACATCCGCAAGGTGCATGGGGAGCTGATGGCGATCGAGCGCGGTGAGGAGCCGCCAGTCCAGAGCGCAGCGCGACGGGTAACGCCCGCTGAGGGCAACCCCATTGCGCAGAGCGGCGCACAGCGTAGGCGCGCGCGAGCGTCGAACAACATGGCGACGTCGGGAGCCTCGCGCACCACGCGGTCACGAGCCGGCGGACGAAAAGTCTCCGACGTGATGGAGCGTCTTCGCTCGCGGAACGAGACATCGGGGGAGGCGCGCGACGTCAGCGCAGCCCAGAAGGTAGTCAGCACCGGTGTAACCGTCGGGACTGTCGCAGCCTCCGCGGCTGGCGCAGCCTCTGCGGCTGCGCCAGCCTCTGCGGCTGGCGCGACCTCCGGGGCTGGCGCGACCTCCGGGGCTGGCGCAGCTTCTGGGGCTGGCTCAACCTCCGGAGCAGGTGCAACCCACGGAACGGGAGCCTCGCTCTCTGTCGTTCGACGGCTTTCGCCGGACCAGCTCTATCGCAACGCCCGTTCGGCTAGTGAACAAGGAAACTATGCGAAAGCGTTGGACCTGTTGGAGCTCGCGAGGGTTCGAGGGACATCGGGACCGCTCAGCGACGCGTACCACCACTTCCTGCGCTACACGCAAAAGCTCGTCAGCCCCGCGGAAGCCATCGACTTGATCGACGCGATCAGTGAAGATCTCGTAGAGACGGACCGCGAACAATACTCGCTCGCCCTCACGCTGGCTGGACACGCTTGCCGACTTGAGGAGCTTACGGAAGACTCGTTCAAGTACTATCAACGTGCGGTGAAGGCTTGGCCAGCGAACGAGTCGGCATCACGCTGGCTACGGCACATGAAGAAGAAGGTTGAGACCGACGGCAAGAAAGGGAAGTTCTCTTCCACGTTCCTGAACAAGCTCTTCGCGAGCGGCAAGTCGAAGTAATATTAGAGTGCAGGAAACGCGAAAGGACGACTCTCAATGAGCAGAATCATCGGCATCGACCTAGGTACCACGAACTCGTGCGTCGCTCTCCTTGAGGGCGGTGAGCCGATGGTACTCCCGAACGCTGAGGGGCTGCGGACAACACCGTCTGTGGTCGCCTTCACCGAGGCGAACGAGCGACTGGTAGGCCAACAGGCAAAACGCCAGGCCGTCATCAATCCGGAGCGAACCATCTATGGCGTGAAGCGTCTAATGGGCCGCAAATACCGTTCAGAGGACGTCACAGAGCTGCGACGAATGTCGCCGTACAAGCTCGTCGAGAACGTCAACGGCGACTGCTGGGTCTCCATTGAAGGCCAGTCGTTTTCGCCGCAGGAAGTCTCGGCGATGGTCCTTAAGAAGATGAAGGACACGGCGGAGGACTACTTCGGCGTCGAGATCTCCGAAGCGGTCATCACGGTGCCGGCCTACTTCGACGACGCTCAGCGCCAGGCGACGAAGGACGCCGGTAAGATTGCCGGCCTGACCGTGCGACGGATCATCAACGAGCCTACCGCCGCCGCACTGGCGTACGGCGCTAACAAGCGGCCCAAGAAGGCCACCATCGCGGTCTTCGACCTCGGTGGCGGCACCTTCGACATCTCGATCCTCTCCGTAGTTGCCGGCCGTTTCGACGTCCTCGCAACTTGTGGCGACAACTCTCTCGGTGGCGACGACTTCGACCGCGTCATCCTGCGACGCCTACTTGAGTCGTTTGAGGAAGATACCGGCATCGAGATCGGTGGTGACAAGATGGCGCTACAGAGGCTTCGTGAGGCCGCTGAGGCCGCCAAGTGCGAACTCTCAACGCTTTCTGAGACCAACATCAACTTGCCGTTCCTCGCGGTAGACGAGTCCGGCCCAAAGCACCTCAGCTACATGCTCTCGCGCTCGGACCTCAACGACATGTGCGCCGACCTCGTGCAACGTCTCGAAGAGCCGTGCAGGACTGCGATGGAAGACGCCGGTGTCGAGCCGGGCGCCATCGATGAGATCATCCTCGTCGGCGGCATGTCACGCATGCCGCGTGTCCGTGCGCGGGTTGAGGAGATCTTCGGACGAAAGCCTCACAAGGGCGTCAACCCAGACGAGATCGTTGCGCTCGGCGCCGCTATTCAATCCGGAATCATTGGCGGCGAACTGCAAGAGATCAGCTTGCAGGACGTCACCTCGCTCTCGCTCGGAATCCGAGTGCAGGGCAACAAGATGTCCGCGATTATTCCCAAGAACTCGAAACTGCCGATCAAGCGCGAGAAGGTCTTTACGACCACTGAAGACATGCAAGATGTCGTCAGCGTCGCCGTCCTGCAGGGTGAACAGCCGACTGCGTCCGACAACCGATTGCTCGGAACGTTCAACCTCTCAGAGATCCCTGCAAAGGCCGCCGGTGAACCGCGTATCGAGGTCACCTTCGCCATCGACACCAACGGGATTGTGCACGTCTCCGCCAACGACAAAGCGACAGGCGCAGGCCAGTCAATTGTCATCACCGATCACGGCGGACTCTCTGAAGAAGAGATCCGCCGAGCGGCAGACCGAACCACCGAAGCGGTCGTGCATCTCGGCGAAGAGTAAGCCTGCTCCAAGAGTAAGCCTCCTCCAAGAGTAAGCCTCCTCCAAGAGCAGGCCTTCTGGCCGAAGAGCAGGCTACGCGAGGCAAAACGACGAAGCGCTGCTCGCAGGCGGTTCGAGTCGCATACTGCTCAGACGAGCCTGCGGATCGCGACGCCGGCGCCCATGCGCCAAGCAAGCATCGCTTAAGCCCGCACCGATTGGTCTAACTGAACAAGACCTTCAGGAACGCGAGCATCGCACCCGCGCCCAAGATCGTGAAGAAGATCTTGCCCACCATGTGCCGCCAAGCTTTGTCGAGCAAATCTGAGATGGTGTCGGACAGCCGATACATCGCCGGCACGGCGATCAGGGTCAGGAACGTGGCGACCAGCAGGCCAGTTACGACCGCGTTAGCCATCGGTCCCCACATCTCGACTGATGTCCCTCCTCGCACGATTTGGAGGTTCTTCACGTCGAGTGAGAAGCCGAGAACAGTCGGCATCAGCGAGAGGGCTGTCGTGATCGCAGTCAGCATCACCGGCCGGAAGCGGACCATACCCGCTCTCCAGACAGCCTCCGTAACTGGTAATCCACGCTCCTTCAGCTGATTGATGTAGTCGATCAAAACGATGGCGTTGTTCACCACAACGCCCGCTAGGGAGATGATGCCCATGCCGGTCATGATGATGTTGAACGGAGCCCCCCGCGCCATCAGGTTCCAGAGCACGCCCAGCAGTGAGAGCATCACGCTGGCGAGGATGATCATCGGTTGAGAGACCGAGTTGAACTGGGTGATCAGGATCAGAGCGATGACGAGGAGGCCAGCGAGGAGCGCGCGTCCCAGGAATGCCTGAGCTTCTGCCTGCTCCTGATTCTGGCCCGTGAAATCGAGCGCGTAACCAGACGGGAGTTCAAGCTGCTCTCGAATAAGAGCCTGAACCTCGCCGAGAACCACCATGTCTTGGAAGCCGGCAGCGACATCGGCGGTCACGCTTACGACACGGTTCCCGTCAACGTGACGAATAGACCCCCAACCGCGCCGAATCTGTATGTCGGCGATCTCGGTGAGAGGGATTTGGTCACCGTCCGAGTTCGAGACGGTGAGATACGCGACGTCCTCAATGCTATCCCGATTGTTCTCGGACAGGCGGATGACGATATCCATCTCATCGTCGTCCTCGCGATACGTCGAGGCCTCAATTCCGTTGATGGCTGCGCGTACCGTGTTGGCGATCTCTCGCACACTCACATTAACGGCCGCCGCGGCGTCGCGATCGACGTCAACCGTGATCTCAGGGCGTCCGCTCTCAAAGTCGTCCTTGAGGTCGACGACACCGGGTACTTCGCGCAAAAGATAGGCCATCTCTTGAGCGATACGGCCGAGTTGGACGTAGTCCGAGCCCACAATCTCGATGCTGACTGGCAGACCCGTTGGCGGCCCGTTCTCCGCTTTGACGACTTCGTAGGTGCAGCCTGGAACTTCGTGAAGGGCCTCCCGAATTCGCGCGATAGTGTCGTATGCCGACTCCTGTTGCTCGTCGCGAGGAAAGAAATCGACGGAGATCCGCGACCTATGAGACGCAGTGCCCCCAGAGCCGAAGCTCATCTGGTCTCCGTTGCCGGCGCCGACATCGGCAACGTACTGGCGAACGTTCACCTCATTTTGGAGGATGCGCTCGACCATCCGCACGACGCGGTCACTCGCCTCAACGTTGGAACCGTCGGGCAATGTAATGTTGACGTACGCTTGCTCTGGCGTGACCGAAGGGAAGAACTCGACGCCATTACTGGTCGCCGCAAACGCGACGAACGTGCCGACGAAGAGCATCACGGACGCGACGACGATCGCGACGGGCCAACGCACAGCAGTGCGCAGTACTCTGCCGTAGATTCGGTAGAGCGCGTTGTTCGGGATCGCCTCAAGCTCGTTGTCTTGGCCCACCTTCGCTTCGCCTTCCTTCGGCAACGCCATGAAAACCGAGCAGAGAGTCGGGTTGATCACCAACGCGATGAAGAGGCTTGAGCAGAGACAAATGACGACCGTCAGGGGCAGGTAGTACATGAACTCGCCCATGAGCCCGGGCCAGAACATGAGCGGAACAAACGCGAATACTGTCGTCGCTGTCGACGAAATGATGGGCCAAGCGACCTCGGCAACGCCGTCCATTGCTGCCTGTTTTCGAGTCTTCCCGAGC
>JBLHWZ010000086.1:0-18915 GCA_047629415.1 Bradymonadia bacterium
GGAACCGCTCGGTTGTCTCTTTGCCAAGATGCGAAGTTCAAGATGGAGGCTCGGTCCGGCCACTCGAGAGCACGTTGCGATGCTTCAGGCGCAATCGGTCGGGGCCTACTCGGCTTGGCTCCAGCGAAGCCAGGCCAAAGGGGAGATCGTGCTGCCAGCGTCTCTGGAGGTTTTAGCGGTGTACGTCGAGGCGCAGATCACGATGCTGCTCACTCAGATGGCAGGCGACGGGGATCGTGAGTTGGTGAAGGCGCATGCCACGTTGGCGTTTTCCGCGTTCGCAACGGGTGAGACGGTCGGCGCCTAAGCTCCAACCAAATGTTCAGCGAACGAGGCGGCAACCGGTATCTGGCGACGGCAATCTGCTCACCACCGGCGACGTAACTCGTGCCTGCAACCAGTTGCCGCAGCGCGCGCCCGCGGCTCGAGGCTTATCTGCCTGCGAGCCAGTCAAGCTCGAGCTCGAATGCCCCCGGTTGGCCATCCGAAATCATGAGACCCATCATCAGGATCCGCTCGCGATTCAGCGGCGCGGCGTCGCGGACGAGCCTCCCCCGCCAAACGGGTTGGAACTCGTCGAGCGGCAACTCCAGCTCCACCCATTCGTCAGCGACGGTCTCGAACACCATCTCGAACGCGACGCGGCCGAAGCCATTCTCATCGTGGAGGCGCAGTTTATAACTTCTGCCATCTCCCCGCACCCTAAGGACAAGCGTTGACACCGCACTGACGTCGAGCGTGAGGTCGGTCGCTCGAACCGAGGCGAACCCGCCATTGTTCTCAAGCGAGAGTAGCCCGCGAAAGACGCCGTGGCCGTCCGCTGTTCTGTCCATGCGGCTCTGCGAGACGCCGCCCATCACGCGGTCGTCGAGGGCTCGAAAGGAGTCAGCACTTTCGCCGAACTCAAGAAGTGTTTCATGGGAGGGAGCCATCGCAGCGATCTCCGACGTGGGGGCTGTGCCGACTAGCCCACGCGAACAGGCCGCGAGGCAGAGTGCGGCGACAAAGAGCGCACAGCGCACAGCGGTAGCAGTGCGTTTTGGGCCGCGCGTGGTGCGAGCAGGGGGTGGGGTCATCATAAGAGGGTTGCTGTTCTCACGGCGCGCCGAACGGCGGCGCTCGAATCGGTCACCAAACAGGTAACGTGCAGCAGGTAAGGCGCGGCGGAGGGCAAGTCCACCTCGGGGTGAGTCGCGTTGAGCGTGCGCCCGTGTTCGGACGGCACGCTGGCGTCAGCCGGGGCGACGCGACGCACGAGGTCCAGGTCTGTGCTGCGGATCACACGGCAACACGAGAGATCGCTTCAGAGCGACGGGCCACCTAAGAGCGACGGGCCACCTAAGAGCGACGGGCCACCTAAGAGCGACGGGCCACCTAAGAGCGACGGGCCACCTAAGAGCGACGGGCCACGCAAAAGAAAGGCCCAGGCTATCTAGCCTGGGCCTTCTCTCAGCTCCCGTTCGAGGATTCGAACCTCGGACACGCGGATTAACAGTCCACTGCTCTAACCAGCTGAGCTAAACGGGATTGGCCTTTGAGGTGTTGCCACCAACAAGGGACGGCGGGAATATCCGATCTCGGGGCGCCGTGTCAACTTGGTTTCGCATGAAAAACCGCGTCCGTGAATCACTCGGCTTCGAGCCCAAAATTATAGAGCTCCTGAATGTCGACGCGGTCGCGGCCAGCCGAGCTTCCTCCGCTCTCGATCGAGACGGTGACGACGGCCTCTCTTTGGGTGACCTGATCCCGCAGCGTGGCCTCGATCGAGGTCCGCTGTAAGTACGACGAGCCCGTGATTGGTGGAAGGTCGCTCACGGAATCCCATGGAACCAGCACTGGCGTCGTGAAAGCAGGAGAGGCCAAGCGGATCACGACCGAATCCGAGTCCTCCGGCAATCTCTCAAACCAGAACTCATAGGAGATCTCTGCTGCTCCACCAGGTTCCTGGGTCAACTGCAGGTTGTTGACGGTGGCTACAGCTCCATCACCGCCGGTGCCGAGCAAGAGGACCGCGACCAATGCCACGGCCACAACGCCGATGAAAACGGTGTAGACCTTGCTGAGGTCTCGTTCCGGCTTCGCTGGTGTCGTGTGCCGCATCGTGCCGCTAGCCGAACGGGGCCTCGTGACCGAAGAGAGAGAGCTGCCGGAGAGTGACGGCACCGGGTAAGCCGGCCCTGGCGCTGTGCCTGGGCCCTGCTGGCGGCCGCCGAGCGTCGGAGACGGAGCGCCGAGTGCCTGTGGCGCGCGGAGAGGCGGCTCTGTTCCCTGCGGAGGACCGAGGGGCGACTCGATGCCCTGCGGAGGTCTCGCAAGAATCACCGGTTCCGAGGCAGCGGCCGACGACGGCGACGGCGCGGTGCTCGAGACGCTGTCCCAAATGTGTCCCGAACCAGCTGCTGCCCCGCGATCGAGTTCGACTGCTTGATGTACGCCGGTTCCGAACGTGGACCTCATTCGGCCAGGCACAGCAGAGTCGCCCCCCGGCTCAAGGTTCGGCTCCGCTGCTTCCGGCGAGGTTCCAGCAAGTGCTGTCTGCTCGTACATGCCGCGAACGACATTGGGCGGTGAGGCCGGCGGTGCTGCCGGCGGTGCTGCCGGCGATGCACTTTCCGCCGCTCCCACCAAGGTCTGTCCCATCGGGGCCGATGGGCCCCCAGGCGTGGACGGCCCCGCAAGGCCGGCCAATCCGGAGGCGGGGCCGGCGATCTGCGTCGATGCAAATGCGAGTGCCGGCTCAGGCTCTGGTGCTGAGTTGAGCGCAGCGCCTAGCGGAGCCGAGTCCAGCTGCGCCGCCGCGTCGAAAGCCGAGTCAGGAGACGGAGCAGGCTCCGGCAGCCCACCCAACACCGACCCTGAGATACCGAACGGCGACGTCGATAAAAGGGCAGCTTGCGGAGCCCCACTCATCGTCATCGCTGACGCCGCCGCCGATACTGGAGGTTGTCCGGGGAGGCCGTTAGACGGCGCGACCTGATCCGCGCTATCGGTCGCATCTATAAGTCTGAGTCCAGAATCGGCACCGGTACCAGTGCCAGTCGCCGATGGGCTCGTCCGAAAAGCCGGCGCCGAAGGGGCCGGCCCACCACTCGGCGGGGGTTCGACCAGTTTGAGCGGTGATCCAGCAGCGGCTTCAGCGACGGCTCCAAGCGACGAGCCAGCTGCATCGGTCGGCGGGCCTACTTGCAACGGAGTTGGCTGCGCTGCAGACGGCGTTGGCTCTTCCTGAACTGTCACAGAGCCCGAAGGTGTCCGCGTTGCGGAATCAGGGGGTGCGAGGTCGGACGCAACTTCGGCGGTACCCGGTGTCGGAGTCATTGACTCGACACCCGGGACGGCTGCGAGTCCGCCAGAGATGCGCCGCTTCTGGAGCTTCAGGGCAGCCAGCGGTGATCCCGTGAGTGAGGTAGCTTGCCGCTGACCCGCGGCGGAGTTTGTCGAGCGCAGGATGACCCTCGCGATTCGCCCATCCACATCGAAAGTCACGGCGACTTCCTTCGTGATTCTTGATCCCACGAGTTCGTTCGCGGCCGAGCGGACTTCGAGCGACGCATCCTTGAACAGACCCGCGACCATCTCGCGGCAGTTCGCCTCGGGGAACGCCTCGATGACCGCCGTCAGCACGGCCGGCAACCGCGTGATGTCCGGCGCCCTCGACAGCGGCACTTCGTTCACCAGGAAGAAGACGGATCCGCCAGGAAATGGGCCGCGATAGAACGGCACGCCACCCGCCATTCCAGAAACCGTGAGCGCGATCGCCTGCCCACTAACGTCGCTGAGCGAGAGCACAGGCTCCTGGAACTCTGGCAGTTCCACCTTCTGCTGCAGCGCCCGGCTGTGGTGCGTCGCCGCGCGAACAATTCCCGGCGACTGGTTGGCCCACGCCCACAACCATGTCTGCTGCGTGTCAGAAACCGAACCCAGGAGTTGGACCGGGAACGGCCCCTTGTCGCCGAACGTAACGGTGCCACCAGCGAGATCAAGCTTCCAGGGTGCATCTCCTAGAAACTCACCCATCGCAAGCTGGCGCTCAAACGCGATTCCCACGTGGCGGATGAGGAGTGTCCCAAAGTTAGTGGGCGACCGGAAACTAGCCGTTGCCGTCGACACCTCGGCCGCAGCCGCCTGCTGCGCCGCCGCCGCGCGCCGAGACGCCGCCATCACCTCCGCTCCAGCTTGCTGTTCTGCGGCTTGCTGTGCTGCCGCCTGCTGGGCCTCGGCCTGCCGTACCTCGGCCTGCTGTTCTGCGGCCTGCTGGGCCTCGGCTTGCTGTTCTGCGGCTTGCTGTTCTGCGGCTTGCTGTTCTGCGGCTTGCTGTTCTGCGGCTTGCTGTTCTGCGGCTTGCTGTTCTACGGCTTGCTGTTCTACGGCTTGCTGTTCTGCGGCTTGCTGTTCTACGGCTTGCTGTTCTACGGCTTGCTGTTCTACGGCTTGCTGTTCTGCGGCTTGCTGTTCTGCCGCCTGCTGGGCCGCCGCCTCAGCCCCCCCGACAACCGGCGAGATTCCCGCAAGCAGCGCACTCAGACCACCGAGGGGCTGCCCAACCATTGTGGCGGACTCCGGCGCAAGCGCCGGAGCTTCGCGGCCAGGACGATCTACGGCTGAGGACCAAACCGGAGCATCGGACGGCTCGCTAGGGGAATCAAAGAAGACCGGTATCTCCTTCGAGACCTCTGAGCGGTCGAGCACCGGGACCTCGTTCTCTTCCAACTCGTCCAGCGCCTCCCGCAGGCCCGGATCGGTGCTCGGATCCCACAGCGTGGAGGGATCCGGTCCATTGTTCTCGTATCCGTCTCCCATAATTCGGTCGTGTGGGAATGGGGCGGTTGCCACCGTTCAGTTGGGGCCGAGACCCTCTAGTCATGGGCCCCTTAAGTCAAGTGGCAATCTAGCTTATCGGCCCGTTTGGGGGCTCTGCGCTGATCGGATCAGCAGGCCCCTGCTCACCTCTTCCGCTGCGCCGAATTCGAAACCGACCGGCGGTTCACGATCCGCGTCACACGCAGATCGTATGACCATCGACTCCCCGCGTCGGTGACCTCGAAGAGGTGCCAGCCGCTACTCCGCGAAAGCAGCATCGATGGCAGCCGCAGCGATGCCCTCGTCGGCATGGTGTGCGATTGTAACGCTAAGTCGCGGCTCCAGCTCCATCGCCTTTCGAATCGCGTACTCCGCGTTCGGGTTACGCGCCCACGCACGCCGCGCGATCCCATTATTCACGTCCCAGTGGAGCATAGAATCGAGCCTGCGGGCGGCGTCTGGCGATCCATCGAGGACGAGACCGAACCCGCCATTCACCACCTCTCCCCAGCCAACGCCGCCACCGTTGTGTAGCGAAATCCAAGTCGCCCCCCGGAACGCATCGCCAACGAAGTTCTGCACGGCCATGTCAGCCGTGAACCGGGAGCCGTCTCGAATGTTCGCTGTCTCTCGGTAGGGCGAGTCTGTGCCAGAGACGTCGTGATGGTCACGGCCGAGCACGACGGGTGCCGAGAGCTCGCCTGAGGCAACGGCATCGTTGAACGCCCGACCAATCTCGCGGCGTCCGACGTCATCGGCATAGAGGATTCGGGCCTGCGAGCCGACGACGAGTTTGTTCGCTCCGGCTTCACGAATCCACTTTAGATTGTCGAGATATTGCTCGCGCGTCTCCTCTGGCGCTCCGGATGCGAGCCGTTCGACCACATCGCCGGCGATGCGGTCCGTTATCGCCAAGTCGCCCGGATCGCCGCTTGTGCAGACCCAGCGGAAGGGGCCGAAGCCGAGGTCAAAACACATCGGACCCATGATGTCCTCGACGTACGACGGGTACCGGAACTCCGCGCCGTCCCCTCCAACGTCGGCGCCAGCGCGGCTCGCTTCCAGCAGGAACGCGTTGCCGTAATCCCAGAACCTCATGCCTCGGTCCGACAGCTTGTTGACGACATCGACATGACGTCGAAGCGAGGCGTAGACAGCCTCTTTGAACAAGCCCGGGTCCGAAGTCATGAGTTCATTGGACTCATCGAGCGAGAGGCCAGCGGGATAGTAGCCGCCGGTGAAGGGGATGTGCAGGCTTGTTTGGTCTGAGCCCAACTCGACCACACATTCCGCGGCCAGGAGCGCCTCCCAGAGGTCGACCACGTTTCCTTGGTAAGCGAGAGAGACCGCCTCCTTCTTCTGCCGAGCATCCTCGATGCGGGCAATCAGGGCGCTCGAGTCTGTGAACTTCTCGTCGACCCAGCCTTGCGCGTGGCGCTTGGTGACTGCCTCTGGGTTAATCTCAGCGACGACGCCAATCGCTCCAGCAATAACGGCGGCCTTCGCCTGCGCGCCACTCATCCCGCCTAGCCCTGAGGTAACGAACACCTTGCCGCCCAAATCACCAGAGCCGAGGTAGAGCCGACCGGCGTTCAGCAACGTGATCGTCGTACCGTGGACGATTCCCTGGGGCCCAATATACATGTAGCTGCCCGCAGTCATCTGCCCATAGCTAGTTACACCCAGCGCGGCCATTCGAGTGTAATCGTCACCCGACGAGTAATTGGGAATCACCATCCCGTTCGTGACGACGACACGAGGCGCGTCGGCGTGCGAGGGGAAGAGCCCAAGCGGATGTCCGGAGTACACAACGAGCGTCTGTTCCTCCGTCATCTCGGCCAAGTACTTCATCGTCAACAGGTACTGCGCCCAGTTCTGAAAAACGGTTCCGTTGCCGCCGTACGTAACCAACTCATAGGGGTGTTGAGCGACGGCGGGGTCCAGATTGTTGTGAATCATGTGCATGATCGCGGCGGCCTGTGTGCACGCAGCTGGATACTCGCCAATCGGGCGAGCGCGCATCTCGTAGTGCGGCCGAAACCGATGCATGTAGATCCGGCCAAGGCTCGCAAGCTCGGCTGCGAACTCAGGCGCCAACACGCCGTGCATCGCCTCCGGGAAGTAGCGAAGCGCGTTGTGCAGCGCGAGGCGCCTTTCGTCTGCGTTCAACGTCATCGGACGACGCGGCGCTCGAGACACTTCCGGCGCGATCGGCGGGGCCTTCGGGAGGTCGTCTGGAATGCCTGCGAGGATTGATTCAGCGAACGTCATTGCGGCTCCGGGGGGGTCACGCGTCCTAACATCGGGCCGCGACTCCGTCGATGCCACCGCGGAGCATTCGGGTGTGCACTTCAGACGTAAGAGCCTTCCACGGCGCTCGAGTTGCACCCAACCTTCGGCCAGTTGAGACGAGGGGTGTCGCTTGGCAAGGCGCAACGAATCGCGCTACCACGCCGTGTCCCCACAACCGCACCATCGTTGGCCAGCCCTATGAACAAGATGAACTTGCAGCATCGATTGCGCGGCTGGATGGGCCCACAGTGAACTACGAAGACCGATTTGGCGGGCTCAGCCGTCTCTATGGTGCGACGGCTCTCGAGCGTCTCCGTGCCGCGCACGTCTGCGTGGTCGGGCTTGGTGGCGTCGGATCATGGACAGTCGAAGCGCTGACGCGCTCAGGGATCGGCACGCTGACCCTCATCGACCTGGATGACATTTGCGTGACCAACACCAATCGGCAGCTCCCCGCGCTCACCACGACCGTTGGCCAGATGAAGGCCCGCGTGATGGCCGACAGAGTGCTCGCGATCAACCCGGACGCTACCGTGAACGTGGTCGAGGATTTCCTCACGCCGGACAACATCGGCGAATTGCTTCTTCCTGAAATGAGCTTCGTGGTCGATGCCGTCGATGATGCGCCTGCTAAGGCTGCGATGGTCCTTCACTGCGTCGAGACAGGCACCCCGTTGGTCCTCAGCGGCGGCGCGGGCGGGCGCCGGAACGCTTCCCCAGTCACGATCGCTGACATTACAGAGACCACCAATGACAGGCTGTTGAGCCGGCTAAGAAAACGACTGCGTCAAGGACATGAGTTCGGAAATCGGCGCGCGTGGAACATTCCGGCGGCCTTCAGTGCGGAGCCGCAGGTCTTCCCCGGAGAAGACGGCGAGCTTTGCGAGGCCCGTCCGGGCGACGGGCCATCACGACTCGATTGTGCCAGCGGATTTGGGGCCTCTGCGTTCGTGACAGGTACCTACGGCTTCGCGATGGCCTCCGTTGTCGTGAACGCCCTGGTGAGCGGCGAGGTTCCGGTTCCGCGGCGCGGGACCTGAATCGCCTTCCGTAGATCCGGTAAGTTCCTCGTGAACCGGGGGCAGGAAACCCGGGAACCGAGGGCAGGAAATCCAAGCGTCAGCCGAGAAAGCCGAGCGTCTATCAGGATAGTTGGGTATGCTCGCTCCACACGTTCTTACAAAGCGACCCCATGCGAGCGAAACTAGTCCCCCTTCTTCTCCTGGCTGTCGGAGCATGCTCCAGCGAGACCGAGGAACTCTCAACAGACGCGGGTGTCAGTCCAGATACGGGCGTTTCAGACATCGGCTCCGACCTAAGCGAGGAAGACGCGGTGCTTGCTCCCGTCGCATACGACGACGCTGAGGCTGGAGAGACCGGATTGCGGCGCCTCACGATCGCCCAGCTCGACAACATCGTTGCCGACGTCTTCGGCCCCGACGTTATCCTGCCGCCCTTGGCCGAGCCGGACGTCTCGATCGGTGGACTGCTTTCCATCGGCGCGTCAGGCGCTTCTTTCAGTCCCCGCGGTGTGGAGTCGATGGAGTCGGTAGCGTTCGCGCTCGCTTCTCAGGCCCTCTCCCCAGAGGTCCGAGGGGGCATTCTCGATTGTGAGCCTGCCGGCGACTTCGACGAAGCCTGCGCTACGGAGTTTGTCGAGTCCGTTGGCCGACGTTTGTGGCGACGACCGCTCACGGTCGCGGAGTCCACGCGCATCGTCCTGATCGCGGACGACGCAACCGGCGTCCTTGATGACTTTCATGAGGGTCTCTCCTACGCGCTTGCCGCCCTGCTGCAGTCCCCAAACTTCCTGTTTCGCACCGAGCTCGGCGCCGACGGTACCTTCAACGACTGGGAGATGGCCTCACGTCTGAGTTTCTTCCTTTGGAACACCGCGCCGGACGACGAGCTGCTCAATGCCGCGGAGAGCGGAGAACTCACCGCCGAGGGTGGCTTGCGCGCGCAAGCGGAACGGCTCATCGCCTCACCTTTTACGCGCCGAGGAATGAGGAACTTCTTCAGTGAGTACTTGGAACTCTACGAGCTGGACCACCTCGCAAAGGATCCAACAATCTTCGAGCATTTCAGCTCTGAGCTGGGTGCGGATGCCCGGGAAGAGACTCTCCGCCTGATGGAAGACGTCATCTTCGACGACCCGTCGGACTATCGAAATGTGATGACGAGCGAGCACACCTTCCTAAACCCACGCCTCGCAACGCTCTACGGCGTTCCGGCGCCGACGCGCGAGGGCTTCGGTCGCGTGCGTCTGCCCGCTGATGCGAATCGCATCGGTCTACTTGGCCACACGTCATTCCTCTCGCATCACGCCCACCAGGTCTCGTCGTCCGCCACGCTGCGTGGGGCCGCGGTGCGACAGGTGCTGCTTTGCCAGGTCATCCCTCCCCCGCCGGTCAACGTCGACACCTCGATTCCTGCTCCGTCCGGAACCGCTCCGACCCTGCGCGACCGCGTCGCCGAACACCTCGAAAACGAAAGCTGTGCTGGCTGTCACGCGTTGATGGATCCCATCGGCCTTGGGCTCGAAAACTACGATGGCATTGGCCGGTGGCGACTCCTCGACAATGGCACCGAGATCGATGCGTCCGGCGACCTCGACGGTGAGACGTTCGTGCATCCCTCTGGACTCGCTGAGTCGCTGCGTAATCATCCGGACTTTCCGGCGTGCTTGGTGCAAATGATGACTCGTTACGCGATGGGTCGAGTGGAAATTCGAGAGGAACTCAATCATCTCGACCTCATGACCGATCGCTTCGCCGCACTGGAGTACCGCGTGCAACCAATGCTGCTAGAGATTGTTCTTAGTCCGATGTTCCGCAGCGCGGGGGCCCCCCAATGAACTGGTTAAAGCAAAAGCCTCTCTCCCGCCGAACGGTCCTCCGCGGCATGCTCGGCGGTACCGCCCTGAGTCTCGGCCTTCCGCCGCTAGACGCGTTCTTTGACGCCAATGGCCTCGTGCATGCGTGCGATGGCTCGTTCCCACGTCGCTTTGGCCTCTTCTTTTGGGGCAACGGAATCCTACCCGACCGCTGGGTTCCCACGACCACCGGCTCGGAGTGGGAGCTGACCGATCAGCTCGCTCCGCTCGCTGGCGTGAAAGAGCACGTGAGTGTCATCACCGGCATGGAAGTGAAGACCGCCAATCTGCGCGCGCACATCGCGGGCCCCAGCGGATTTCTAACCGGCCGCGAGCTGTTGATGCGGGCCGACGACGAGACCTTCTCAGGGCCTAGCCTTGACCAGATCATCGCAGATGAGATCGGATCAGAGACGCTCTACCGATCGCTGGAAGTAGCCGTCGAGCCAGGCGCCCGTGGCCTCTCTCACAACGGTCCCGACAGTGTGAATCCGCCCGAGTCGGACCCGGTCGCGCTCTTCGAACGACTCTTCGGAGCTGCGTTCCGAGCGCCGGGCGACGAGCCGATCATCGACCCGACCCTCAGCTTGCGACGCAGCGTTCTGGACTCGTTGATGCAGGACGCCGCTACACTTCGCGGAGATCTCGGCGTCGTCGATCAGTCGCGCCTGGATCAGCATCTCGACGGAATTCGCGACCTCGAACTCCGCATCGCGCGTCTCCAGGATGAGCCGGCAAACCTCGCCGCATGCATCCGCCCTCAAGTTCCAAACGTCCCGCAAGCGATCGACGGACGCCCGCAGATGGGCGAACGCTCGCGCGTGATGACCGACTTGGTCGCGATGGCCTACGCCTGCGATCTGACCCGCTCGTTGAGCTACTGGTACTCTCATCCGCTGACGGACCTGCTCTTCCCCGACACGACCGCCGGCCATCACCAGCTGACCCACGACGAACCCGGTGACCAGCCTCAGGTTCACTCTATCGTGACGGCAATCGTGCGCGATTTCGCCTACCTGGTGAGCGCACTCCGCGATGTCCCGGAAGGCGCCGGCACCTTGCTCGATAACAGCGTGATTCTCGGCACGACCGACGTGTCTTACGGGCGGACGCACCAAATTGATGAGTATCCAATACTCCTTGCGGGAGGCGGCTGCGGTACTCTCAAGACGGGCATCCACTACCGTTCTCAGACAAACGAAAACGCATCCAAGGTTCCGCTCTCAATTCTGCGAGCGATGGGCATTCCCGCGGCCTCCTTCGGCGAGGGGGCCGGCCTGACCGAGACGAGCCTGACGGAGATCGAAGTATGAGCCGGAACCTCCTTTGCCTGGCCATAGCGGCCACGCTGACACTTGGCTGCGGTGAGGAGAGCGAAGGCAGCGTCGATGCCGGCGTGCAAGACATCCCCGCAGATGCTCCGGTGGCGGGCGACACGATGGGTGACACGGCGGGCATCGAAGTCGGCCCGGACGCTGAGCCGTACTTCGAAGGCGAAGAGTACGTTCTTCCGGACTCGCACGTAAACGTCATCCGGCGCCTCGAATTCTCCGGCCAGATTACGCCTGGCGTCGCCCAAGGTTTTGATCTCGATGCAGAGGTCAGCCCGCCCGGCGACGACGATTCGTGCGGACACGGCGACGCAGTCGACCCGGAGGGTCGCGAGGGAATCGACAACCAGTTTTCTACGCTCTGGAGCGCGATCGAGCCGATCGTCGGCCTTCAAGTAGAAGAGCTCCTGCAGGGCGCGATCAACGAGGGTTTGGTCCTCGTTATGGCCGAGATCACGGACTTCGACGACCTTGAGAACGGTGACGCAACGTTCAATCTGTATCGCGGGAGCCTGGACCCGCAGGTCGGAACCCAGGGCCTCATCGCTCCCGACCAGACCTTCTATTACGACTACTCGGCGCCCATCTCGAGCTCCGCGGCGACGATCGTAGACGGCGAACTCCTCGCTGGACCGGTCGCACTGGGAATCCCGATCACGATCCTGGATCTCGACATCATCCTGCCGCTGAACGACGGGTTCATCCGGTTCACGATCAACGACGATGGCACGTTTGACGGGATTATCGGCGGCACGATCAACATCGCGCTGGTCGCCGACGCGCTGCTGGAAACGGGCGCCGCTGAGGAAACGCGGGCGGTACTGCCCTTCTTTGAGAACAATGCCGACATGAACCGCGTCGACGGAGACTGTCAGGACATCTCGGCTGCCTTTGAGTTCGAAGGGACAACGGCTTTCGTCGTGCGAGACGCCTCACAGGAATAGGTTTCGTGCACCCAGTGATGGGCCTGACCTGCCTGCGCGGTGCAATGCCGCACTGCGCCATTCGTGACGCTGGACACGGCAGATTCCGGCGCTACGGTCTGCCCATCTTGGAGGCCAATATGCAGCGTCGAAATCGCGATTTTCTGAAGGACATCCCGTTCGCTAAGAACGAGTATGCCAGCATCGTTCAAACCGACTACCCGGGTGCCCACGACGACGAGTATCGTGGGCGTGTAGCCGCGCTGATCGGGGCTTCTAGTCAGTCGTGGCCGAACATTCCGACGTATGAGTACACCGAGGCAGAACATGCCACCTGGCGACTGGTCTCCGAGGTTCTGCACATTCTGCAGAATAAGTACTCGTGTAGAGCCTATCTTGAGGGTCGCGATAAGCTCGACCTGCCTGTCGACCATCTCCCGCAGCTGAACGATGTCTCCGCGCAGATGGAGGCCGCGACCGGCTTCATGCTCGCTCCGGTTGGGGGCCTGCTCGACAAGGGCGAGTTCCTGCCGCTCTTGGAGCAGCGGGTCATGCGTTGCACCCCATATGTGCGACACCCAGGGTTCCCGTTCTTCACGCCCGAACCGGACATTCTCCACGAACTGCGAGGTCACGCCCCAATGTTCATGCACATGCCCTTCGTCGAGATGTCGATGGGCATCGGAAGGGCAGCGCGCGCCGCTGTTCGCGAAGGTAACGAGGAATTGCTCGACCTAGTCGGACTCTTCTACTGGTACACCGTCGAATACGGGCTTATTCGCGAGGACGGCGAAGTGAAGGTCTTCGGTGCCGGCAACAACGGCGGCATCCAGGACTTGCTGCGTTCGATGGACCCAACGGTCGACAAGCAACCACTCTCCGTTCAGGCGATTCGCGAGCTCACGATCGATTACGATGCTCCCCAAGAGATTTTCTTTGTCGCCGAGAGCTACGAGCACGTCGTGGAGTTGGCGAGAGAACTGGAGTCAATGGCATGAGACTGCCCCGCGCGACTGAAGATCTTCTGCGAGACCTCGGTCTCCTGTTCCTGCGCGTCTCCGCAGGTGGACTGATGCTGACTCACGGCATCCCAAAGATGTCGAAGTTCGGCGAAGATCCGATTCAGTTCGCCGATCCACTCGGCTTTGGCGTGTTCCTCAGCCTCGTGCTGGCTGTCTTCGCGGAGGTCATCTGCGCAGCTGCCGTCGCGGTTGGCGCGGCGACTCGCGCCGCGTGCGTGCCGCTGATCATCACGATGCTCGTTGCAGCGTTCATTGTGCACGGCGAGGACCCGTGGGCGCGCAAGGAGTTCGCGATCGTCTACGCGCTGCCCTTCACCGCCCTGCTCCTCACCGGGCCGGGCGCGTTCTCTGTCGACCGAAAACTCTTCAGGCGAAGGGGCTAGCTCCATCGCGGGACGAGCCAGCGGTTACTTTCTGCCGGACAGTTCGACCCGGGATGAACGCTCTAGCTGGCCTGCAAGTAATCCAGTCCGGTCTTATCTACTGACCACTGCCACAGCTTCGTCCAGTCTTCCTGACGGTGCGCCTTACGTGCTGCCTTCACTTTGACGGGCCATCCGCGGGTCTCGAACAGACCGTGTGGACCGATATAGTCGGCGCCCTGCACATCCGAATGCGTGGCCGCGTAGATCGTGGGCAGCGCGCCCTTCCACGCGGGCTGCGTCGTCAGATCGGAGCCGATCTTCAGCACGCCCTTTAAGAATGACTGACCCTTCTCGTCTGCGCCTGCCAAGATCAGGTTGGTGTGAGACATGCCTGGGTGGCAGGCGAGAGCACGAACCGTGCTTCCCGACTCCCGAAGTCGCCGATCCAACTCGAACGTAAAGAGCAGGTTCGCGAGCTTCGATTGGCCATATACAGGCCACGTGTTCCACCACTTGTTTCGAAACTCGATGTCGTCCCAGTACATCTTACCGAACAAGGAGTGAGCGATACTGGCGACGCTGACGATACGAACATCAGCGCCGGTTGCTGCGGTCGCTTCGAGCTGCGGAAGCACCAGGCCGGTGAGCAGATAGTGCCCGAGGTGGTTGACCCCGATCGTGATCTCCGTCCCGTCAGCTGTATCCCCACGGATGCCCATGACGCCAGCATTATTGAGCAGGCCGTCAACTCGGTCCGTCGCTCCCTTCAGTTCGTCGGCGAACGCACGAATCGAGTCGAAGCTTGCGAGGTCGAGACGCAAAAAATCGGCCCTGCCCTCCCGGTGCACGCTCAACACGTGTTGGCGCGCATCCTCTGCCTTCTGAGGATTCCTGCAGGCCATGATGACACGGGCACCAGCGCCGACCAGAGCAACCGTCGCTTCAAGGCCGATACCGCTGTTGGCCCCAGTGATGACGTAGGTTTTAGCTGAGAGATCGGGCAGGTCTTCAGCCGTCCACTTAGCAGCCATGACTTTCCTCGATTAGAGCGAGCGTGCGTTGAACGTATCGCAGCGGGTCATATCGCCATGATCCATTCCGACGCGGAACCAGCGAACTCGCTGATCGGAACTGCCGTGCGTAAATGACTCGGGAGAGACAGCCCGACCGGCGTTGCGCTGCAGCGTGTCGTCTCCGATCGCTGCGGCGGCGCGAAGCCCTTCTTCGACATCGCCAGCCTCAAGTACATCTCGGGAGCGCTCGGCGTGGTGGGCCCAGACGCCGGCGTAACAATCTGCCTGGAGCTCGAGGCGGACCGAGAGGTCGTTCGCGGCCTCTTCCGACATCCCCTGCTGCTGGCGGTGAATACGCGTCGAAGTGCCGAGCAAGTTCTGGATGTGGTGGCCGACCTCGTGAGCGATCACGTAGGCCTGAGCGAAGTCGCCGGGGGCGCCGAAGCGCTGACTCAGCTGACTGTAGAAGCCAAGGTCGATGTACACCTTCTGATCGGCTGGGCAGTAAAACGGGCCCACGGCTGCCGACTGCATTCCGCATGCGGAATGTACTTCGTCTGTGAAGAGCACGAGCGTGGGGGGGACGTACTCCTGGTTTACCTGCGCTCGCATGAGCGCGGGCCAGGTCGCCTCGGTGTCGCCGAGTACCAGGCTAACGAACTCTGCGAGCGCGTCTTCTTCTGGGTTCACCTCCGCTGGGCCGCTCTCTGCTGGCGCCGATGAGGCTCCGTCCGAGAGCACGCTCTGCAGAATCGTCATGGGGTCTTGCCCCATCAGCAAACCGATGATCACGATGACGATCGCTCCTCCGCCTAGCTTCACGCCGGCGCCCCCGGCACGGCCGCCGCGTCGATCTTCTACGTTGCTGCTCTTCTGTCCGCCTCGAAAATCCATGGATGCTCAGGATTAGGCCAGGTCTTCTGGCGTGTACTCATACGAAGTTCGGCAGTACTCGCAGATGACCTCGAGTTTGCCGGTGCCCGCGAACGCCTCGTGGAGCGTATCTGGTCCGAGAGTCTTCAGCCTTTCACTGAAGTAGGCGCGTTCACGCGGACATCTGTAGCGTGCCGGGGTCTCTTCGAGAACCCGGAAGTCACCGCCGGTTAGCGTGTTGATGATCGAAGTGGCTGTTGCCCCAGCTTCGATGTCTTTCGACAGCTGGTTCAGCTCGGCCAGTTTCGCCTCCAGCAGATCAAGCTGCGCGTCGGTCACGCCCCCCAGAACCTGCACGAGGAATCCGCCCGCACCGACACAATCCCCTTCTGGGGAGACTCGAACGCCAACACCCACTGCGGAGCGGATCTGCTCGGAATCAGCAAGGTACTTCGCGACGTCGTCTCCGATCTCACCGGTCGCCAGAGGCACGGCGGAGATGTAGGGCTCACCAACACCGATCGTGCGGATCGCGGTGAGGAAACCGTCGCCCACAACCCCGCTGACGTCGAGCGACCCGTCGGTGCGCAGAGGCTTCTCGGCGTGAGGATTCTCTACGGTTCCGTAGACCTCGCCGACGTTCTGTGCGGTCGCGACGATCTTTCCAATCGGGCCCTGTCCGTCGATCTGAAGTGTGAGTCTCTCGTCTCCCTTCTTCGTCGCGCCGAGCAACATCGTCGCCGTGAGCAGGCGACCGAGCGCGGTGCTCGCCGTTGGGCCGGTGTCATGCGTTCGCATGGCGTCGTGCACGGTCTGCGTCGTGACCGCTGCGACGATGCGAACAGTGTCGTCGAAGGCGAGAGCTTTAATGAGGGAGTCCATAACGGCCGGTGTTGGAAGACTGAGCGCCCGTAGTTGCTTGATGTAATCCGATCAACCGGGCAATTCTCGCACATGGTTACACCGTTCACGCCGTACCAACGCCGACTCTTCATTTTCCTGAGCGTCGCGACGTTCTTCGAAGGGTACGATTTCCTCGCGCTGGCGAACATTCTGCCGAACCTGCGCGAGGACTTTGGACTGTCGCAGTCCGACGCGGGCTTCCTCTTCGCGTTCGTGAACGCCGGCACCGTCGTCGCCTACCTGCTGATCCGCCGCGCGGACGACTGGGGGCGACGAAAGCTGATGATGGTCACCATCCTCGGCTACACGTTCTTCACGCTGCTGACCGGGTTCGCGACAAACGTTTGGTGGTTCGCGATCTGCCAGTTCGCCGCGCGAGTCTTCCTCATCGGCGAGTGGGCGACCGCGATGGTCTACGCGGCCGAGGAGTACCCAGCGGATCGCCGCGGATCAGTGATTGGTACGCTGCAGGCGTTCTCGAGCCTCGGTGCGATTTTCTGCGCTGCTGTCGCTCCAATGCTCCTGGCAACGCACTTCGGCTGGCGTACGGTCTATTTCGTAGGCGTGCTCCCCCTCCTGGTCCTCGCCTTCGCTCGTCGTAATCTGAAGGAGACCACGCGCTTCATCGAGTTAAAAAAAGAGCAAGCTGACAAACCTAAGAGGGACGCCTTCGCGGTTCTACGTGGGCCGCATCGCAAGCGGGTGCTTCAGCTCGGCGCTATCTGGTTCCTTACGTATATTTGCTCGCAGACCGCGATCTCGTTCTGGAAGGACTTCGTGGTCACCGAGCGCGGGTTCACGGACGGCGATGTAGGAAAAGCGCTCGCGATTGCCTCCGTCGGCGCGATGCCGATGGTCTTTGGCGCCGGGAAATTGCTGGATGTCATCGGCCGTAAGCATGGCTCAACGGTTATCTTCATCACGACCTCGGTCGGCGTATTCCTCGCCTACTCCATGCACGGTTTCCTACCGCTGACCTTCGCGATGATGCTCGCCATCTTTGGCGTCAGTTCAGTCTTGCCGGCGCTTAACGCCTTCACCACCGAGCTCTTCCCGACCGAGTCACGTAGCGACGCGTTCGCGTGGTCCAACAACATGATCGGCCGTATCGGCTACGTGCTTTCACCAGTCTTCGTTGGCATCGCCGCCCAGCATTGGTCATGGGGCGCCGCTATTCGGCCGACCGCCATCTTCCCTCTGATCGCGCTGGTGCTGATCTGGCTGTGGCTGCCCGAGACGAACGGCAAGGAGCTTGAGGAAACCGCCGCGATGTAGGGCGTGACCTCGCCCCGTCATTATATCAGCTCAGAACGGGTCTCCCTCCGAGAGACACGACCCAACACGAGACCGAACGAGCCTGCGAGTGAACCCTCGCCGACTGTTTCTCTGCCGCTGCGCTACAACGGTAAGGACTCGCCTGTACAAACCTCTCTCATACGCCCACACTTGCGAGCACCAATTTGCGGGCCCAAGCCGAGAGGAGAGTTTGACCGATGCCGCCGTAGCTCACGCGATCGCCCCGGGCTCTTCCGTCAATGACGCGATCATTCGCGATCGAAAGCCGCTGATCGAGCTCGTCGATGCGACACGGAAACACGGCGCAGAATTCCAGCTCAAGATTCCCCACCTGGCGATCGCTCCCGGCCAAATCACCGCCGTCGTCGGCCCCAACGGCTCAGGTAAAACCACGCTTCTTCGTATCTTGGCGGGGGAGCTGGCGCTCGACTCCGGCGCGCTCAATCATCGATTCCGAGACAGCTCGGATCCGTACGGTGCGTCGATGGGCGGCTGGCTCGCAGAGCGGGACCCAGTCGCGTACCGAGCAGCCGTGGCGTTTGTCCCGCAGTCGCCCTACCCGTGGCCGATGCGCCTGCGGGCGGCGCTAGAACGCGAGGCTGCCGCGTTTGGATTCAAGGGCAAACAAGCCGTCGAGCGCGCCTCGTGGTGGCTCACTCGATTGGGGCTCAACGAGTACTCCGAGCGGCCCCACCGGAAGCTCTCCGACGGCTACAGAATGCGAGCCGCGATCGCGATGTGCATGGTCCGTCAGCCGCAGGTGCTGATCCTCGACGAGCCCTTCGGCCCGCTGGATGTGAAGGCGCAGGAGGTCGTGCTCTCCGACCTGAGAGACATCGCTGACTCCGAGCGCTGGCCACTTCCGATTGTTGTCAGCTCCCAGCACCTGCACGAGATCGAGTCCATCGCGGACATCTTGATCTTCGTCGCGGGCGGCGAGGTGCGATTCTGCGGCACCAAAGACGACCTGCGCGCCCAGTTCGGAGGCAATGTCTTTGAAGTTCAATGCACACTGCCAGACGACGAATTCGTTGCTGCACTAGAGGGCCTTGGCCACGTCGATGTACGTCACCACTCGCTGAGCAACTTCGTGCGCTGCCCGCAGGATATCGGCAGCGACAGTGTCCTCCGCGCCATCCTGGACGCAGGCGGCCAGCTCACCGTGTTCCGCGATCTGACAGGCTCCAGCAGGGTGCTCTTCGAAGAGGCCATGTAACGTGCG
>JBLHWZ010000087.1:0-18874 GCA_047629415.1 Bradymonadia bacterium
GGGCAGTCTACCGGGGAGATGGGAGCCAGAGCATCGAAATCGAGACGCCGGGCGTCGGGTCGGATCTCGACATCGGTGCCATCGGTGCCATCAGTGCCATCAGTGCCAGCGGTGCCAGCGGTGCCAGCGGTGCCATCGGTGCCCGCGGGGCCATCGGTGCCATCGGTGCCATCGGTGCCATCGGTGCCATCGGTGCCAGCGGTGGCAGCGCCGGCGCGGCAAACGCGAGCTTTACACTCTCCTGGGGCCTGGAACCGAGTGACCTCGACAGCCGCTTGTGGACGCCGAGCGGCGCACATATCTCCTACGGCGAACGTGCCAGTCTGAGCGAGGCCCCGGTCGCGTACCTGAACACGGACGACACCTCGTCGTTCGGACCCGAGATCACGACGATCACGCAGCTTGAAGCGGGAACCTATGTGTTCTGCGTCTACAACTTCTCGGGTTCGCCCGGAATCGAGTCTGCAGCGGCGACGGTGACATATTCGGACACCGAAGGCCGGATCGAGCAAATCGGCGTGCGGTCATCAAATCCGGGTGAGCTGCATTGGTGGCGAATTGCGGTCTTCCAGAGCGACGGATCGCGAATCATCTCAACGACATTCGATGGATCGCTAGTCGTCGAGTGCGACCCGAACTTGTAGCCTGCGCCGCTCCGAGAGCCGACGGCGCCTTCCAAAACTCGATGGCCTGTTTGACTAGGCGTGGTTCTGGAACACTCACGGCTAGTCGCGGGGCTCCCCTGGTCAGCAAGCGGAAACACGACTGCGGTTGCTCCAAGCGCGCGGCAGAACGTACTGTCGTCATTCCCCGACAGTACCTCGCGCCCCGTAGAATCATGCAACCCATGTCGTCGCACTCTTTTGTTGCGTCTTTTTCGTGCCTGTTAGTAGCAGCTACGCTCGTTGCCTGTGAATCGGACGACTCTCCGGACGACACTGACGCCGGCGTCGTCGACACCAGCGGCGCAGATACCGAGTTCGTAGGCTCGCTCACCTATCAGGAGCACCTCCGCCCACTCGTCGAGGAGAACTGCGCTGGCTGTCACTTCGACGGCGGCGCCGCTCCGATGGCTCTAGATACGTGGGAGGAGTTTTCGACATGGGGCGACGCTGCAGTCGCCGCGGTCGAAGCCGGGACCATGCCTCCTTGGATGCCCGACGATAACTGCCGTCCTCTCCGCGACGCGCGCACGCTGACGGCGGATGAAATTTCGGTATTCACTGGATGGCTGGCCGACGGTTCTGCCGAGGGTTCGGAAGACGACTACATCGCCCTCGTTGTGGACCGAGTCGACTTAGGAGAGCCCGATTGGGAGATCGCGCCGGCGCTCGAATATACGCCCAACCTTGATAGGCCCGATGACTATCGCTGTTTTCCGCTCGACCACGAGTTCACGGAGGAGGCGCTGATCGGGGCCTTCGACGTCGTACCCGGCGTCTCTGAGACCGTCCACCACGTGATCGTCTTCGTCGTGGGACCGAATTCGGTCGAAAGGATGGAAGCGCTCGACGAAGAAGATGACGGCCCTGGATACACGTGTTTCGGCGGACCGCGGGTCGGTTCGGGCGAGCTCGTGGCGGGCTGGGCTCCTGGTTCTCCGCCCACGCGCTACCCCGAGGACTCAGCGATTCGACTCGCGCCAGGCAGCCGGCTGGTCATGCAGGTTCACTACAGCGTCGTCGGCGTCACCGACGCGTCGACGGTGGCCGACCGAACGCATGTACGCCTCTGGGAGAACGCCGACGCCGAAAACCTGCTCTTGGTGATGCCCTTCTCCAACAACGATATTGAGATCCCGGCAGGTGACGCCGAGGTGGTTCACAGCGCCAACCACAACTACCCAATCAATGCGCGCTTGGTGGGCCTCTTGCCGCATATGCACACTCTCGGCACCGAAATTTCGCTGAGCACCGACGACGACGGGTGTCTGATCGACATTCCCGAGTGGGACTTCAACTGGCAGCAGTATTACTTCTTCGAAGACGACTCGATCGTGGACTTTGAGGTGGGCGACGAGTTCGAGCTCACCTGCAGATATGACAACTCAGCGGCGAATCAGCCGGTCGTAAACGGCGAGCAACTTGAGCCCCGCGATGTGGCGTGGGGCGACGGCACGTTGGATGAGATGTGCCTCGCGTTCGTCGCCACCTTGGTTCCCAACCATCCATCGAACGGCGGCGTGTGTGGTCCCTTCGATTCCTGTTTCACCGACTGCTGGGAGGAGGACGGCGTCGACTGCTTCATGTCGTGTGCTCTCAGCGGCGGAGGAGGCTGCTTGGGTTGCGCGGCCGGCGGCATGCAAGGCTGCATCCTCGCGAATTGCGCGACCGAAGGCATCGCCCTCCAAGTGTGCCAGTCCAATTGCGGGCCCCTCTACTCCTGCTCGTCGGTAACCTGTCGCGAAGAGTTCGACGCCGTGTTTGAGTGCATTATGCCTCACGCCCGCGAAGGCGAGTGCGATGAGGGTCTGGCGGCCTGCGACGTGTCGATGGGCGAGTAGGCTCGCGGCTCACGTCCGACCACCCGCGCCAGCAACACCATCGGCGGCACGCGAGAGCGCTATCGAAGCATGCTTCGCGCTGCGCTGACCCTGAGCGCAGCGCCAATCACCTGTGCCCAAGCCAGAGGGCGCCTTGCCGCCACCGAATGTCTCCTCCCTTTCTCGGATGTCGCGCTCTGAGCTGACTGTGAGTCAGGAAGGATACCGACTCACCGCCACCGATGCAGTGGTGGTGAGATCGCGCACGTTGGACCAGTCTTTGCTCTGCCCGGGCAGACTCACGCAAAACCCACAGGGCCACCATGTCGTTAGCCAAAGTCATCCAACTCTCCTTCTACTCTACCACTAGCTTCGACGACGCCGTAAAATCCGGGGTCGCCAAAGCCTCCGAGACCGCAAAAGGAATCACGGGAGCTTGGATCAACGACATGAAGGTTTTCGTCGCAGACGGTGCCGTGACTGAATACCGCGTCAACATGAAGGTCGGCTTCGTAGTCGGCTGATCGCGTGGCGAGTAGATGGCCTCGCCACTCTTGGGCTGCTCCTAGAGAAGCCTAGGCAGGGTCCTCGTGACTCGCCACATACACCGTCGGCGCGACCCGCTGGGACGTCGCCCTTAGCAGACCAACCAGTTGCGAGGATCTGCGACCAGCGAGATCACGCGCAACGAACGAATTCCCGTGGCGTGGTCGCAGCGCTCATTGCGTGACCGGCCAGGGGCCCACGAAGACGACGCCCCGCGTGGCGCCGCCATCAGAGTCGACGGTGTTGATCGCGTCGTAGAGACCCTGCACCGATACCCAGACCGACGGATACTTGTGCGCGGCAACGTCGAGCACGAGCACCTGATCGGTTTCGGCGTCGTACGCCCCGAGCGGAGAGATGTGGCCACCGGTCTCCTGTCCGATCGCGGCGCGCAGGTAGTTGACGGCGACGTAGTCACCCGCCTGACCCAAATTCTCGACGATCGCCGCTCGAAACTCGTCGACGGTGATGTCGCCCCCGTGCTCCGCCGTGACCTCTTCACCGTGTACGCGCAAGAGCGCGGCGAGTGTCTGCAGATTCATGCCGCCGAAGAGCACCTGCACCTGCGGTGCGACCTCCGCCGTGGGCTCAAAGAAGTTGTCTTGGTTAACGCCGTCGACACCGATTGCGCCCAGCACCATGACTGAGGTCGCGACGCCACAGTAGCTCCGGTATTGTTGGGCCTCGAACACCTCCATCAGCGCTACGTAATCGGCGTCCGCATCCGCGTCCGCAAGCAGCTGTTGGCCAGCCTCGGTGTTGAGTGCGACCAACGGCTCAAGCACGGGCAAGAGCGCGGCGGCCTCCGCTGAAGGGACCAGAAGCTGCTCGGGTACCTCCCCGCTCTCGACGAACGACGCGCGCAGCGCGGCCCAATCCGGACCGTCGCTCGCCACCGGAGACTCGACGGACGCGCCTCCGCAAGCCATCGCGGCCGAGAGGCTCAGCGCCGCAGAGAGGAGAACAAAGCGAGACGGCATGGACATGAGGATCTCAGAGCGAGGGATATCGACCGTCGCGAGCCTATGCGACGTACACGCCGAACCCAAGCGCGTGCTTCTACTGTTTCTTCGCCTCGAAGCACGCGCTTGGGTTCGCCGTCGTCCAATTCCGTTGGCAAGTGGTGCGCACTCATTGCGCCGAAGTCTCGACCACACGATCACAATGCTCCAACCGGATGCTTCACTAACCGCTATCGGCACTGCTACGGCGATTCTCGCCCTCTAGATGTGGATCTGCGGAAGGATCGCCACGTACGTTCGGGGACACACGCTGCAGAGCCAGAACCCCGAAGCTGGAGGGGTCATCAACTTCTTCAACCGTGTGTTCCGAGTGCCAACCGGAGAGGTTCGGATGCTGCCCGACAACCACGAGAACGCTCCGCGAGTGAATCGGTAGAGTCGGATCTGCAACAACGACACCCCCAACATCCGATCGCGCTTCTAGTCTTCACGAGCGCGGCGCTCTCGGGCGCGCTGAGCGCAGGGATTCTCGTACCGCGCGTTTAGGCGTTCGTGGGGGCTCGGTTTGCACACAACCTGACGTACGCGTTCACAATCCGACCGTTCCGAACAATCTCGCGCTCCCTCGACACGACCTGCAGGTCCATAGCAGCGGCGAGTCTCATCGTGTGAGCTGCCAGAGAGCCGATCCTGTCGGAGGATAGTTGAGCCGCGCGTGGGCGATACCGCTAGCCGCCAGGCGCCCCGTTCAGCCAGGACTGCAATCCGTCGATGACCGCGTGCAACGCAGGTGACGGATACGCGCTCGGCGGTCGAAGGGCTTACACACGGTAGGTTCGAGTTCGGGCGTGGGGCAGCAGCTCCACGAGGCGACCGTCAGCGAGAAACCCCCGCACCAAGAATCCGGGCAGCAGACCGATTCCCGCTCCGCCGAGGACCGCAGCGGACAGCGCAAGGCCGCTGTCCGCGCGAACGGGCCAGGAAACCCGGACTTCCTCCGCGCCTTCGCCGTCCGAGATCGGCCACGTGGCCTCACGCTCTGGTCCGAGCGTCGGGCTGAACGATATGCAGGGGCTCGTTGCGAGGTCCGAGACACGCGTCGGGGCGCGGTTGTCCTTCAGCCAGCCGGGGCTCACGCACAGCCTCATGCGACCGGTCACGAGCGTTCGTGCGACGAGCTCACTCTCCGGAAGGACACCGGATGGGGCCACACGCAGGCCTACGTTAAAACCTTCGGCGACCAAGTCTAAAACTCTGTCGCTCAGTGACAGGTCGACCTGCAAGCCCGGATGTTGAGCCAGCAACTCCGGCAGCCCTTCGGCGACGTAAGCGAAGCCGATGCGTGTTGGTAGCGAAAGCCGCCCCGTCCCCAGCGTCGTGTCGGCCCGGGCCGCAGTTGCGGATCTGGGGAAGCGGGGCATGACAGTAGATGCCCTGCTCCTCAACGCCGGAATGCTCTCAGGCGACACGATGGACAAGACCGACGACGGGCTGGCAATCATGTTCGCTTCGTCGATCATCGGCCATCACGTGTTGGCGCTTGGCCTGATCGAAAACGGTGCACTCGTTGACAGTGCGAGGGCAGTGCTAGCGGGCTCCGAGGTAGCCAACAACGACCTCCCCGGCATGATGGATATGAAGGTTTACGACTTCGTCACGGGCCCACCGAGCGAGTTTGGCTCGACCCTCAAAGAGGCGATGACCAACTCTGCTCGCGGCGCGACTCCGGGCCCGTTTCGCAGCACCTGTCGCTACGCAACCGTGAAAGCCTTCACCGCCTGGTGGGCTGGCGCGATGGCCCTACGGTTCGGGCAGCGCTTCTCGTTCTTCGCGGTTTCACCGGGCTCCAACATGGGCACGAACGCCGCACGCCATGAGACTGGGTTCAAGAAGTTCCTCTTCACGAAAGTGATGCCTATCCTCGGCCCGACCATCGGCGTGGACCAACCCGTTTCACTCGCCGCGAAACGATACTTGGATGTGCTGCATGGAGCTTCAGACGAGTACCTCGACGGCGGCACCTACACGTCGAAACCCGGGAAGCTCGTTGGTCACGTGCAGCGCATGACTCACGCTCACCTGATCGACGGCGAGCGCCAAGAAGCGACATGGCAGGTTCTCGGGGAGCTGACCGGAACGACCCACGAAGCGTGACTTGCGGGACCTCATGACTCGGAGCCCCGTTTCAGGCAAGATAGGACCCACCTCGTACCCCGGATACCCGAGTGAAAATCGCCCACATTGTCTGTCTAGACGGACCCGATGCAATCGAGATCAAAGAGCTCCCCGACCCGACGCCTGGCGCCGGCGAGGTACTGATTGAAGTCCACTCTGCCGGAGTGAATTTCCCCGACATTCTGATGTCGCGCGGCCTCTATCAGATGAGACCGCCGATGCCGTTCGCGCCTGGAGGCGAGATCGCCGGTATCGTCACTGCCGTTGGCGAAGGTGCTTCGTTTTCAGTGGGCGACCGCGTGATGTCTTTGACCGGCTTCGGCGGTTTCTCGACCCATATCGTGGTGCAAGCCAACCGCTGCGTACGAGTCCCCGAGAGCATGAGCCTCGAGCTCGCTGGCGCCTTCGCGTTCACTTATGGAACATCGTATCACGCGCTCGTCGACCGCGCCGGACTCGCTATCGGAGAGACACTGCTCGTGCTCGGCGCTGCGGGCGGAGTCGGTTCCGCCGCTGTCGAGATCGGCGCCGCCCTCGGCGCGACGATCATCGCGGCCGCTTCGACGGCTGAGAAGCTCTCATTTGCGACGTCTCTAGGAGCGACAAAAACAATCAACTACGCCACCGAAGACTTGAAGAAGCAGGCCAAGGCACTCTCAGGAGGCGGGGTCGACGTGACATATGACCCCGTCGGAGGAGAGCTCAGCCCCCTGGCGTTTCGGGCGATGGCGCCTGGCGGTCGGCATCTCGTCATTGGCTTCGCAGCCGGCGCGATTCCCGCCGTTCCGTGGAACCTCGCCCTGCTCAAACAATGCGCGATCGTCGGCGTCGCGTGGGGCATGTGGACGATGCAGAACCCGGCCAAACACACAGCAAATATCGAAGCGCTGGCCGCGTTGCACGTCGCCGGGAAGCTGAACCCACGGGTGACGCGCACATACGCCCTGACCGAAGTTGCAGAAGCCCTGCATGACATGGAGGGGCGCCGGGTCATCGGCAAGATTGCGATCGACCCACGCCGATAGAGGGCTTGGGAGCCGTCGGTGAGCGATGCGACCCTTTGCGGCGGTCAGCCCCGCCTAGAGGAGCCCGGGGAACACAGATCTTCGCTCCGCCGGATACTCGGGGAAGGTCTTCCGGTACCAGCGATGGTGGGACAGAGCGCGCGGCAGAAGGTTCGAGATCGTAAAGAGCGCGAACGCGAGGCCAGCCAGGGTCCACGTCGCCAAGCCAAATCCGCACCACATGACGATCTCGCCGGTGTAGTTTACACACGAGACCAAGCGGAACATGCCGCACCTAGGGATGCGGTACCCTTTGAAGCCGTCCTTTCGTAAGGCGATGAGTAGACTGTCGCTGTGAAAGTTGATCGCCCAACCGACGACGAACACGACGGCGCCAACCACGAAGCGAGGGTCCGTGAACCAAGCGCTCGTGGCCAGGTGTTCTGCAGTCGCAACGGCGTACCCGTTCAACGACCCGTTAGCGGCTTGAACACTACCCCCGCCACGACGCCACCGATCGGAAAGCGTTTGTGCCGACTGCGCATGCGGATCGGATAGAGCACTGCCCGGTGCACATAGTGGACCTCCCATACAACGAAGATGAGCAACGCGACCGTCGCCGGGCCGCTGGCTTGGAGCCAGAACGCGAGCACGAACGCGAACGCGAAGACTTGAGGTGATTCAACGAGCAGCCAGCCGAGCAGCGCGGGAACGGTGCCCTTCTGCTGCTCCTTCATGTAGCGGCCGTACTTCGTCGCACGCCGCATCGTACTGAACACCGTAAGTGCAGACATGACGAAGACGAACGTGATCCGCCCAGGATAGAGCGCCTTCATGACGACGGTGTGGCAAAGGTGGGTTTACGAGGAAGTGTCTCTGTCGGAAGAGTTAGAAAGGCCTCTGAGACCACGATTTTCTGATGACCTACCGTACAACCGGCGTGCCACCCTCAAGTGCGGTGCGCCGCTTTCATGCTAGGGTGCCCACGGTACGCAAGCACCGCGAGCGGTGACCCACTCCCCGCGGTAGAAACGAATGACACACAGAGACGGCACCGCTGGCGAGACGGAACCACATGAATTCGGGGAGCGAATTCGCCGTGTCGTAGCATCACTGAGTGACCGGTTCGACGGCGGCCTCGAAGATGAACAAGGGGCAGGGACTATCACGGACGCCGCCGCCCGATCGTTGGGCGCAATGCTCGAGCGATTCGGACCCGACGCCGGCACGCGCCGTCTCGTAGGGACTGTCGGCAGCGATGAGCTGACGAGTCCGGGCGAACACGTGGTGCTCTCGGCCAACCTCGGCGTGATCGCGAGTGGCGGAGCGACGGCGCGGTTTCAGGTCGGTGGCGTCCCCGCAGGGGCCGCCGAGGTTCATGGGAGCGGCGAAGTCTATGTCGTGGTCGAAGCACCGGCGCCGGGTCTGCATACCGTCGACGTAACGGTATGCGACTCACATGATCGTGTCGTCTCCGAGCTTGCCGGCCAGGGCGTGCTGCAAGTCGCGAGCGGTCGCCCCGTGGTTCTCGTCCATGCGGAGCTCCTCCTGCCGACCTCGTCAGCCAGTGCGAGCGCCGCGAAAGAGGCGGATTCTCTGTCTGCGGCGCTGACGGCCCTAGAAACCGAAGGCTTCGAGTTGGCCTATTTCGACGTCCACGAGAAGAGCCGGGATGCGTTGATCCACGATGAGATTCGAAAGCGGCAGCTGCCTCCGGGTGCGGCGCTGGCCTACTCGGCTGAGCACGAGGAGCTACAGAGCCTTGGCGTCGACTTCACGAGGATGTTTGCATCGACCGCCGTCCGTCACTTACGTGCCAAGGGCGTCCCGGTGACCACGATGTTGACGAAACACACAGGCGCCGCCGACGAGGTCCGCGCCGAACATATCCGACTCATGACACCTGCGGATGCGTTGCGACGGGCCACAGCGCGGTCGTGTGGCGTGGAGTTTCGGGAGGCGGCCGAGCTTGTGCAGGCACGATCACTCAGCTCCTCGCTGGACTGGCGCCTCGACCAGACCACGGAATCCCACGTGGTAATGGGGAACTCTTTTCACGCTGAGTTCGACAACGGCGAAGCGCGCAGGACCCTGTTTTCTGCGCTGGGAGCCGCCCGGTCGACGATCCATCTGCAGTTCTACATCGTGTCACCGAGCCTCTTCACGGAGCAGCTCGTCGTACTGCTGATCCGGCGGGCGAGGGCCGGCGTGAAGGTCCGACTCATGGTCGACGCGCTCTACTCGGAGGACGAGGTCCTGGGTCGCGTCAATCCGTCGATCATATCGCTGCGAGCCGAACCGAACGTCGAAGTTTTGGCGGTCGATCCGATCGCCATGTTTGATTCAGTCGACGTCTCTCGGTTGAAGGTGCGAGACCATCGAAAGCTCACGATCATCGATGGCCGAAGCGCGTTCGTGTCGGGACGAAATGCGGGGGACCAGTACTTCTCGGGGTTCGATGAAGTGCCGGTACACGACAACACCCGCCACGAGAGCATTCCTTGGCTAGACGCACACGTCGAAGTGTCGGGGCCCCTCGTTCGAGAGGTCCAGCAGACATTTCTCACGACGTGGGAGCAGCAGCGCGGCACTGCCATCGACCACGACGAGGCTGTGCTGCCGCCTCTGGAGTCTGTCGGAGCGGCGAGTGGACGCATGATCGTGCATCGCGGAATGTCCGAGACAAACTCCCTCGCGATGTACCTGGCGATGTTCGAGGCGGCCGAGCGTCACGTGTACATCGTGAACGACTTCCCGTTCGTGCCGGCGTTGGAGAGAGCGCTCTTCGGGCTCCTGGCACGCGGGGTCGAGGTGAAGCTCCTGACGGGCAGCGCGACGGCGCGACGGGACGACGGGACGTTCTTCCCCGCGCCGATGCATCGGACCCTCTTCGAGTTCATGGTGAAGGCGCGGCTGGAACCCCTGCTCGCTGCGGGGGTCCGCGCTTTCGAGTTCGTGCCGCCGACAAACACCAACGTTGTTGCGCGCGGAGGCCGCATCCGTCCCTACGTGCACGCCAAGGTGGTCTCCGTGGATGGTGTCGCAACCAGCATCGGTTCCGCCAACCTGGATGCGACCGCGAGCTACTGGGAGAGCGAAGCAAACATCGTCGTGCAGGACGCCGACTTTTCGACCGGCGTCGAAGCCGCACTGCAGAAGCTTATCGATGGCAGCATGGAACTCGACTTGGACTCGGACTACTGGCGCAGGGAGAGCGCGCAGCGGGCGGTGGTGTCGACGCTGTGGCCGAGAGCGCTCTACTCGTAACTCGCCCACTCCAGCCCGGATGCGATGGCGCACACGACGGCTCACGGCCACTCAGAGCAGCGACCACTCTCCTCGCGCGGAATCCAGTAGGCCGCGCACCCGGACCGCCGACTCGGACCGCATCTGCGGAGACTGCTCCGATTGTGCAAGAGCCCAAGCGGTCAGGCTCAGTTCGTATACCTGGAGCAGCAGATCAAAGCGGGGCGAGGCGCGCACGTCATCCCCGTACACCGCGCAGAAGCGATCATATTCAGACCGCGCCCGACCATAGCGCCGAACCGCGACCCATTGCGCTACGAGGTCCCACGCCACGGGCCCGTACCCAGCGCATTCCAGGTCGAGCAGCACCGGCCCGTCGACGGTGATCACGACGTTGTCCCGGTTCAAATCCCCGTGCACGATCACCTCAGCGAACGATCCGCTCGCTGCCGTCGCGTCCCACCGGGCCAGCAGCTGCGTGGCTAGGCCCTGCAACTCAGAGATGCGCGGAGACCCACAAGCTGCGGCGCTCTCCAACCAGAGCGCGATCTCCACGAACGGAACCAGCATCGGTAAGTTAGTCCTCTGAATTCCCGCCGTCGCATCGTGTAGCGTGCGCGCAGCCGCGCCTAACTCCTCCGGTGTCGCATAGCGCTCCTCGAACTCTATGAGCCACCACAGGGTGACGACCCCGCTTGGAGTCACCCTGGGCTCAGCACCCGGGACGGCGAGACGAGCGGCCGGCACTCCGAGGTCTTCGAGCAAGCGCGCAACGGCCACGTGGCCCGTAGCCATCACGGCTCTGTCTTGCCTGTCGACCCGGACCATCACGCCTGCCGCTGGCAACCGAACCAACACTGAGTTCGCGATCCGGTGCACCACAGCGCCGCAAGCGTCGAACCCCGCGTGAGTGGCCACCGCGCAAGCCACACGCATCGCGGCCTGTTCGCGATCACTCGGCACGCGACCTCGAGGGTTTTGTGGGGGATGAACTCACGATGAGGACGGCTTGAGAGGCTGTGGATGCCTGCGCGCATAAATCATCGACCCCACGACGACAGCGACACCGACACCGAGCGTGACGATGAAGTGCGACAGATCGGTGCGCAGTTGCCAACTGATGATGAGGAGGACTCCACTGACCAGCGCGGCGACCGCGAGCAGACCCACCCACAGGTTCGCGCCGGTGTGTTCTCGGATCTTCAAGTTCGCCACCGCCATCAATAGCGAGACGAGCATGAACGTGAGACTGCCGAATTCGAGGATCAGATCGAGTCCGCCGGTGAGCACGAGGATCCAGGCCAATGCTGCCATCACGATGATCGCGCGCGCTGGTACGTGGCCTCTGACCCGACGAGAGAAGGTCGCCGGCAGGTAGCCGTCGTCTGCGATGACGGCCATCAGGCGAGCGGCCCCGAACAGCGTGCCACTGATTGCGCTCGACGTAGCCAGCAGCGCGGCTCCCAACATCAACGCGTGGCCCATTGGGCCGAGCACTGCTGCCGCCCCGGCTGCTAGAGCAAACTCACGGTCTGCGATGATCTGCTGCTTGTCGAGCGCCCACAGAGCACCCTCAGCAAGGAGCACGTAGACCAGCGCTGCGATCGTGATCGAGATGTAGATGGCTCTGGGGACATTTCGACGCGGGTTGTTCACCTCAGAGTATGCGTGGATAGAGAGCTGAAAGCCCTCGAACGCGACGAACGTCAGCGCTGCGACCACCCAGATCGACGAGAGGTCAAACTGAGAGTCACAGACCGGCTGAGCCGACGATGCGCTCCCGCTGAAATAGAGCACGCCAGTCACGACGACGAGCGCTAGCAGCTTCGTATAGACGAAGACGTCTTCGACTCGCCCCATCCACTTCACGCTCACGATATTCAAGACCGCGAATGTCGCTAAAACGGCACCGCCGAGGCCCCCTCTCAACAACTGAACCGGGGCTTCTGGGAAGAGGCTGCCGAGGTAGCTGGCGAACGTGAACGCGTAGAGCGCGAGAGTCGAGATATAGCCAAAGACCACCAACCATCCGATCGCGGCCGCTGCTGCGCGAGAGCCGGGGAAGGTTCGCTTGAAGAACGAGTAGGTGGCCCCTTCGTCTTCGTAGTAGGCGGCCAGGCGAGCATAGGACCAGGCAGCGAGCAGCGCCAACCCAGCGCCGGCAGCGATGGCGACCGGAGCAGCGTTGCCCACCTGCTCGACAGCGACTCCAAGGATCGAGAAGATTCCGCCACCGATCATCCCACCGAGTGAGATAGCCACGAGTTCGATCAGGCCGAGGTCCCGTTTCTTTTCTGCAGGACCGCTCATCGCTCGAAGCTCAGGAAGGGGACCTGCGTCTACGCGGACGCATCGCGCCCGTCCAGCCGCTGGTGTGCGGCTCGACAACGCATCGTGTGTCCAGAAGACACCGCTGACAGAGACTGCTGCAACGACAGTTCAGTCAGGCGCGCCGAAGTTGGCTGCAACACGTAGCAGGTCTAGGCGAACGACACGCAACCCGACCTCCGCTTCGCGGCGGTTCACCTCGAGGACCCACTCGCCTGGAATCAACACCGCCACCAGCGCGAGGTGTTGTTTGGCGAGCAGCTGCAAGACGAGAAGCAGCACGACCGCAGCGGCGGTCGGCGGTCAAGCGGTCCGCGCGCGTGGCCAGCTGCCCTAAGTCGACTCGATTCGGGCCATGCAGTCGATCAACGTGTGTTCGATTCAGCCAGCCTTCCTCGGAGTGTTCATTGGGGCCGGCACAGTGTTGATCGCGCTCTCGGTCTGGCGATCGACAGCATACCGTGTGGACCCATTGCTACTCGCCGCGACGGGGATCTACTTGGTCGGCATGATCGGAGTTTCCGTGCTCAGAAACGTACCGTTGAGCGACGCCCTCGACCGCGTCGTGGCGGCCGACTCGCCGCTGGCACCTGGACTGACTACTCACGGCCTTGGACACTCCTCAACCTTGTACGCTCTCTGGCTGCGGCGCTGTCTTCGATGCTCCTCGTGCTCGACGCTACACGCTGATCGTCAGCGCGGGAGCTCCGCGCGCTGCACGAGGCGGCGGCGGCGGAGCACATCTAGTCAGCCGCCCCATCTTCGAAAATCTCCTCGATCGAGAGCCCGAAGAGCCGCGCCACTTTGAACGCCAAAGGCAAGCTGGGATCAAACTTACCCTTTTCGATCGCGTTGACTGTCTGACGCGAGACGTCGAGCTCTGTTCCAAGCTGTGCCTGGGTCCAGTTGCGCTCCGCCCGCAATACTTTGAGACGGTTCTTCATCGGTATTTCCTGTCTCCAAGGATCATCCCAACGAAGAACGTCAGGCCCATCAGGAGAATGACATGCGAAATCTCAGGCTCGAAGGTAATCAGCTGGATGTCTTCCAACAACTCATAGCTGCTTGAGGAGACCAAACCGACGCCAAGGGTGAGCACCGCCGCATCTCGAAATATCATCTGCTGCATTTCGTCCATGCTCTGCAGATGACGTTTGGTTGCCAGGATCATCCCGAAGCCAACCGACAGGTTGAGCAGAACACCGACGATCGTTAGGCCGGTATGAAAATCCCAGATTAGCTTCGGGCCGAAAGCAGCCAGCGCTGTCGATAGTAACCAAGCGCCGGTCCAGGTCATCAGCCGCACGCTGTTGTTTGACGACTCCGTTTGCCACTCACTGGTTTTCGTTTTCTGATTGCTCATTGGTCGATTCTCCTTGGCTAAATGTAAAGCTCACTTGACATCCCGATAGTGAGAGAAGAATTCAGTGTCAAGTACGCTTTACAAAAAGACCAGTGAACATGACTTGTCAGTGAGGACGCAAGAAGACCAAACGCGCGCCGGGTTGAACTGCAGCCGTGCCGCTCGCCGAGCATCACTGCGACTCTCGCGAATCCAAACGCTCGAGCGACAGGTCCTCGGCGAGGCGCATCTGATTGCGACCGCTGCGTCGCCGCGCAAAATCATGAACCGTAGTGTATCAGGCTCAGCGCCTGAGACCCGGCGCTAGTGTGGCGTTACGTCCGGGCCTGGGTCGGCCTCCATGCCCTGACGATTGACTGGCTGCACTCGGCTGTGTTGAGCATCGCGCTCTGTTTATCTCCGCCGTACAGCCTCCCATGCCAAACGCCCCCGCCCGCCTCTCAGGCAGTGTCTCGTCCATCGTTTTTCTCGCGCTCGCGTTGCTCTGTGCCGCCTGCAACGATCCAGCAGTTAGCGGGTTCGGAGGCGATAATAACGCATCCGAGACAACGGACGCCGTCGATGACGCGGCGGACTCTGTGGCTGAAGATACCGCCGGAACCATAGACATCCCAAGCACAGACGCAGACCCGCCGCTCGATACGACGGACGACCCCTTGAGCGATGCTCGAGACACTGAGACTGGCGATGGGACCGATGTCGGAGATACAGCCGCCGATGTCGACGTCCCTCCAAGCTGGATACCGTGTGGAGACCCCGCGCCTCACGTACCCGTGCCGAACCCGGACGACTGCAACGACAATGGCGACAATGATGCCACAGACATCGAAGCTGGCTACTCGTTGGATTGCGACGGCGACGGGGTGCCGGATGAGTGTCAGAGGCTCGATGATTCGTGCGTGACGTTCGGGGCGAGGGAGTTCGTTGAGCATAACGCTGGCAACCTCCCCATCATCATCAGCATGCCGCACGGCGGCTTGGTCGCGCCGGACGACGTTCCCGATCGTGTCGACGCGACGAACAGTCGCGACGTGAACACGATTCAGCTTGGACGCGCCATCGACGCTGCCCTCTTCGAGGCCACAGGACGCCACGCCCACCTCGTCATCGTGCAGTTGCACCGAAACAAGCTCGACGCCAACCGAAGCGTCGCCGGTGCCCACGACGGTCACCCCGAGATGGTTCAGGCGTGGACCGAGTATCACTCGTACATCGAAGCAGCGAAACGCTCGGTCGAGCAACAGTTCGGCGGCGGCCTCTACATTGATCTGCACGGCCTCGTCTCTGTCCTCGACAAGCTCGAGTTCGGCTATCTGATCGACGCCGCTCAACTCTATCTCGACGACGACCGACTCGACCATCCGGGTTATTCGATCCCATCCAGCGCTCGCTCCCTCGCCGCGGCTACGGATCGTCCCTTCAGCGAGCTCATCCGCGGCTTCGACAGCCTCGGCGGCTCACTCGAAGCGGCGGGCTTCCCCTCTGTGCCGAGCCCAGCAAACCCGGATCCAGGCTACAACGACGATGGGAGCCCAGGAAACTACTTCAACGGCGGTTACAACACGTCGCGCCACGGTTCCCGCGACGGTGGTGTGATCGATGGCGTGCAGCTCGAGGCGAACTGGGCAGGCGTTCGCGACAGCCCCGGCAGTCGTGAGCGCTTCGGCGAGGCATTCGCGGCTGCCCTTCTGAGGTATCTGCCCGAGTGGTACGGGATTGACCCGATGGGCCGTGCCCTTGTCGAGGTGTGGGCCGCGGACAGCGCAGCATCAGAGCTCGGAGACCCGGCGGAGTTGCTCGTCCGGCGCAGCGGAGATCTCTCCGCTCCCTTGAACGTCCGGCTCGACTGGACCGGTGACGCAGCGGGCGGGCGCGACATCGACGTTCTGCCGACCACCATCGACCTCGATGCAGGCTCCGCCGAACTCCGTGTCCCGATCACAGCACGAGGGGACGGCGAAACAGAGGGCTCCGAATCGCTCCGCGTAGAGGTGCTTCCAGGTCCTGGCTACAACGTTGGCCGCGCGGACAAAGCGGCCTTCTGGGTTGGGGACGCCGAGACGACTGGGGTAACGGTGGCCGTACCAGAGGATGTCGTCGAAGGAGACTCAACCGAGCTCCTGCTTTGGCGCGATCGGTGTGGAGGTCCGACGGAGGTCGTCCTCACGTTCGACGGACAAGCCCTCGCCGGGTCCGACTTCACCGTCACAGAACTGGATGGCACCGACTTAGATGTCACGGAGCTGGATAGCACACGGCTCACGGTAAACTTCGCTCCGGATGCGATGCAGGTAGCGGTGACGGTCGAAGTCGACGCCGACGGCCTCCTTGAGGGCCGTGAAACGCTCCGCGTTGCGGTAGATTCCATCGACAGCAGCACACCACCGACTCCACACAACGTCGGGTTCGACATCATCGACGGTGACACCGATCCAGCGCTCCTGGCGTGGTGGAATGGGAGATCGTTGGACGGCGCACTCGTCGACATCGGCACATGGCGGCACGACGGCGCGCTCCTTCCGCCGATGGACGGGCCGAGTTTCGATGAGGGGGGGCCCGTGGGTCGGCACCTCGTGTTTGACGGCGACGATGATGTCGTGATCGCCGACGACATCGCCCTTGGCGACGCGTTCACAGTATCGTTTTGGTTCCGAGCAGCCGAGGATATGCCTACCGGATTCCGCTACGTGTATGGCCACGGGAAGGTGACGCAGCCAAACCACGTAAACGTCTATATTCTCGATGATGGGCGCCTGAGAACCTCTGTGCGAGGCGCGGCCGACGCTTCCGACTATGAAGCCTTGGACACCACACCCGGACTACGTGACGACGCCTGGCATCACTACGCGCTCGTAGTTCGCGACGGAGACTCGCCCAGCGCCACGGTCTACGTCGACGGCGCGGAGGCCGCAAGCGCATCCCGAGGCGCCGGTGGCGTGGACCCGAGCAGAGAGATTTACCTCGGAGGCCGCTGGGACCTAAGCCCCGACCGCGACTGGCGGGGCGACCTGGACGAGGTTCGAATCCATGCTCGCGCCCTGAGTGTGTCGGAAATCGCGTTGCTCGGTGGTCGTTGAGAGCGTTGCCGCAACGCCAGTTGAGAGCGTTGCCGCAACGCCCCATCAAGATTGAGAGCTTCGAGCGGACGAGTGATTCCTGAGAAGAAACCGCGTTCTTGGCAGCAACGCTCCGTCGATGAATGTAAGCCCCCGCGTCGGCGAGCTCGCTAGGCCGAGATCTGGGGTAACAGCCGGCCGGTTGCTGGACGGCTCCGGGCCTGCCCGGAGCCGTCCGGCGTCAGGCTAGATCCGGTTGAATCGTGCGGCTCGCAGCCATCGCTTTGTGTTGCAGGCGATGACTTTGAACGCGACTTTCGCTCGGACTCGAGGCCTTCGCCGAACGCGGAGGACGCCCAACCCGTGGGCCCGTTTCAGCTCCGAATTCGTGGCTTCTATTCCGGCTCGGATCCTTATTCTCGTTCTGAACGGCTCCCCTTTTTGCTCGGCGAGTCTAAGGTCGCGGGCGACCTGCTCTGGCCGAATCTCGATTTGGTAGCAACCTGAGCGACCGTTCGATGGCGGGCCCGTGCTGCAGTCGGGTCTTCGGGGACACGCACGACAGGTCGCTGCGTCGAAATATGCATGCAGGGCGGTGCCTTGGCGGGCGCTCGCAGACCTCCGATATCCGTGGCGAACCGGAGCATGCCCCTCGGGACACGCAGCGACGAGCCCGTCACTGTCGAAGTCGAAGAGGTTGCGCCGCAGGGTCCGCGGCAACGAGCGTCCGGGTGAAACCGGGGCAAACAGAGCCACCCCAAGCTCGGCGCAACGCGTCAGTGATTTGCCGCTCCCGTAGCCCGCGTCGGCAAACAGTACATCGGGCTGACGTCCGCACTGCTGAAGTCGGACGATCGTCGGGAGTGCCTGATCCTGGTCTGGAATTGCCTCAGTGAGCAGGAAATCGGTGATGATCTCAGTGCCGGCGTTCGAGCAGGTCTCGGCGACCTGGACGTGATACCCGCCTCCTTTATGGCCGTAGGTTGCATCCGGGTCATGTGCCGACTGCAAGCTGTTCTTGCCGCCGATCGGCTTCCGGCGCGCTACCACCCCGTGCGCGCTGTTGCTGCCTGAACCAATTGGCCCTGTCTGGCCAACTGGCGAGGACGGACGCGCGCGGTCACCCTCGCCACCCTTGCCGTCAGGGTCGATCACGTAGTGCTGCTCGAACGCACGCAGCGCGACTGCGTAGCTCTCCGACGCAGCAATCTTGGGAGCCGTTCTCGCCGCACAGAGCGTCTCGGCGAGCCACCCGCCGAGAGCTGCGAGGCGAGCCGCGTATCTGTCGGGCCCGCGTTCAACGATCGGCCTCTCACCGGCGTACCAGCTGCGCACTTCATGGCTGAGCGAGGCAAAGCATACCTGAGCACCTCGCTCCATAATACGCAGGAGACATCTCAACGAGTCCGCGATCAGACCGCACCGCCCACGTGCCGCGATGTTTGAACGAATGTGCGTCGAATCCAGACGTTGTTCGCCAAGCTGGATCGACAGTTCTTCGACTGCCGTGTCAGTGATCCGGTCGAAGAGCACACGAAGCCGAAGCATCTCCGGATCCGCACGAACGAGCCGACTTCGGAAGTCCACGAATGAGCGGCGCGACAAATATGCGTCATCCAAAGACAGACCAAGCGCGTGCTGCCAACGGACATCGAACGTGAGGCAGTCGAGTGCCGCCTGGTCGTCGTGCCCGGACATCTCCTGAAGGATGC
>JBLHWZ010000088.1:0-18695 GCA_047629415.1 Bradymonadia bacterium
AGAGCAATTCCGGGGCAGCCTCTCCTTCAGCATTCCTTTCAGAAGGATCGGGAGTTCTCATTCGTTTTCAGTGAGCTACAATGTAAACTGGTTTCGATTTCTCGACGAGCCAGAGGTTGAAAACCGCCCCGAGGACCTGCAGCCGATCGCGCCGAGGTTCGTCCGCTTCAACGCCCTCCGATTCGGTTGGTCGTGGCGGGACATCGAGCGTGACGCCCACGCGTTCACGACCAACCGGGGCTCAGCGGTCGACGTCGCACTGCGGCTGCGGTCGGCTGTCTTTGGGGCCGAGGTCGAGACGGCAGAGATGACCGCGAATGGAACCCGATACGCTGAGCTTCCGTGGCGGCATGTGCTGGCGTTGCGAGTGTCCGGTGGGCTGAGCGAGGCGCGCGATGCAGGCCGGCGACAGTTCGCGGTGGGCGGGCTCTCTCCTCACGATGTATTCCTCGCGCTTCAGGAGTCCACACCGGTCGGGACATTCCACATCCGAGGTCATCTTCCGTCGGCGCGGTCCGGCAACCGGTTTGTTCGCGGACATATCGAGTATCGATTCCCGCTGATACGGATCAACTCAGGGGCAGGCACACTGCCAGTGTTTCTCGAGCGGCTGAGCGGCGCCTTCTTTGTGGATGGCGGCATGGCAGCGTCCCGCAATTTGGTTGCGGCAGACGGGATCTATGGTGTGGGTGCAGAGCTGCGATTGAGCACATCGCTTGGCTACACAGAGGCGGCGGACTTTCGGGTGGGCCTCGCTCGCGGAATCGGGCGGGGTGGCATATGGGATGCGTACCTGCTCTATGGCTTCGAGTTCTGATGGGCTGCCCTCCGTGTTTCGCAGGCATGGCAAGTCGGCCACGGGAAGATCTCCGGCCGGCCCCCCCGAATTCACTCAGCGGGGAGACGCCAACACTCAGTCAACTGGAGGCCTGCCTCGCTCCGTACGAGGAGCGAGGCGTCCGTGAAACGGTCGTAGTCCAGGAGTCTGGAGTCTAAGTAGAGGAACACTCCAGGCTCCAACCACGTCAGATGATTCCGGGAAGACCCGGTCTCGCTGGCGCCAGACCGCAAGAGCGGCGTGTCCACCCATTCGGCTGCCATGAAGTTGTATCGTGAACTTTGAAGACTGGATGAGCCACCGACCAGAACAATGTCGCCCGTTTCGCGATCCTGGACCATCGCGACGTTGGGGAGTGCGGGACCCGGCAGATCGCCGGCTCGCAGTCCCTCAGTGCAGGCGCCGAGGAGCAGGACGATGGAGGCCACAGAAGAGGCGGCGCCAGGTAGACGAAACTCGAATTGACTTCGGGTGTTGCGTCATTTAGGACGACGCCCACGTAGGCTCCCCGTGGGAGGGCCACGTTTTCTGAACTCAAACTTTGCGAGGTTCCCCATGGCACTCGATACACAAGCAAAGGCAGACCTTATCGCGCAGATGCAAAAGCGATTCGGACTTGCCGATACGGACACCGGTTCTTCCGAGGTACAGGTCGCGATCATTACGGCGCGCATCACGTACCTGACGGAGCACTTCCGTTCACACAGCCACGACCATCACTCTCGCCGCGGCTTGCTTAAGCTCGTTGGACAGCGTCGCCGTCTTCTCGATTACGTGAAGAAGAACGACCTCCAGCGTTACCGCGACGTGATCGCGGAACTGGGACTGCGTAAGTAGTTTACTTGGAACGGCGGACTCCGGTCCGCCGTTTCTCGTTCGGAACCTGTTGGTTCCACGGGAGATTTCCTCCCAACAATCAAACCGCCCGACGACCCAAGGTCCTCACCGAAGCCTGTACCGAAGCCCAAGAGCAGCTCTTGGGCTTCGGTACACGCTCCGCGAGGCTAGGGAGAGGCTCAGCGCTCGGTAGCGTTGAGCACATGTCCGGCACCTCCAATGGAGTACGATGCAAGTACATCGTCTATCCGCCAATATTGGCGAACACGAAATCACGATCGAAACCGGTAAGCTCGCCAAGCAGGCTGGTGGATCCGTTGTTGTCAGCACCGGCGACTCGGTGGTCCTCGTGACCGTCTGTACGGGACCGCACAAAGAAGACGCTCGCTTCTTCCCGATGGTCGTTGACTACCAGGAAAAGCAGTACGCTGCTGGTCGCATCCCCGGTGGATTCCTCAAGCGTGAGGCCCGTCTTCGCGACCACGAGATCCTCGTGTCCCGCATGACGGACCGTCCGATCCGTCCCCTCTTTCCCGAGGGCTTCAAGGGCGACACGCAGATCACCGCGACCGTGCTCTCGCACGACGGCGGCGAGCAAGACACCGACGTGCTCTGCATCCTCGGCGCTTCGGCTGCACTGACACTCTCGAACGCTCCGTTTGAGGGACCCATCTCGGGTGTCCGCGTTGCTCGCATCGACGGTGAGTTCGTTGCGAACCCGTCGAAGACTCAGCTTGCGTCAGCCGACATCAACATCATCATGGCTGCTTCGAAGGAAGCCATCGTCATGGTTGAGGGCGAGTGCAAAGAGGCCTCCGAGGCCGACATCATGGAAGCCCTCGACTACGGCTTCAATGCCGTTCAGGACATCCTCGACGTCCAGATCAAGCTCGGCGAGCTTGCTGGAAAAGAGAAGATGGTCTTCGTCGCTCCTCAGGTCGACAAGACGCTCAAGAAGGCTGTCGCAAAGGCAGCCGGCAAGAAGCTTGCTGAGTGCCTGAACGTTGCCGACAAGATCGAGCGCTACGCAGCACTCGACGTGCTCAAGGCATCGATCAAGGAGTCGCTCGCGGCCAAGTACGAGGGACGCTCCTCGGAAATCTCCGCAGCGTTCAACGAGATCAAAAGCGAGACGATGCGCGGCTGGGTCCTCAACGACAAGAAGCGCATTGATGGCCGTGGCCTGACAGACATTCGCTCCATCTGGACGGAAGTCGGCACCCTCCCACGCGTTCACGGTTCCGCCGTGTTCACCCGTGGCGAGACGCAGGCGCTCGTGACCACGACGCTCGGCACCGGAAAGCGCGACGCGAAGATGGTCGACGGACTCATGGGTAAGTACGACGAGAACGTCATGCTTCACTACAACTTCCCTCCTTTCTCGGTCGGCGAGATCAAGATGCTCCGCGGCCCCGGCCGTCGAGAGATCGGACACGGATTCCTTGCCCGCCGAGGCATCGACGCTGTTCTCCCGAGCTTCGAGGAGTTCCCGTACATCATCCGCCTCGTCTCCGAGGTCCTCGAGTCCAACGGCTCGTCGTCGATGGCTACCGTCTGCGGTAGCTCGATGGCACTGATGGACGCTGGTGTTCCGATCAAGGCACCTGTCGCTGGCATCGCGATGGGACTCATCGCAGAGGGCGACAACTACTGCATCCTCTCCGACATCCTCGGCGACGAGGACCACCTCGGCGACATGGACTTCAAGATTGTCGGCACCGAGAACGGTGTTACGGCTGTCCAGATGGATATCAAGGTCAAGGGACTGCCGCAGAAGGTCATGGCTGACGCCCTCAACCAGGCGAAGGCTGGTCGACTGCACATCCTTGGCGAGATGGCGAAGACCCTCGCCGAGACACGTGACGACCTCTCCGAGTACGCACCGCGCATCACGACCATCAAGATCTCGGTCGATCGCATCCGCGACGTTATCGGATCCGGCGGCAAGACGATTCGTTCCATCCAGGAGCGCACCGGCTGTAGTGTTGAGGTTCAGGACGACGGAACGGTCAACATCGCATCGGCCGACAAGGACGCCGCGATTGAGTGCGTCGAGATCATCGAGTCACTCACCGCTGAGCCGATCGTCGGCGAAATCTACCTCGGCCGCGTTGCTAAGGTCGCCGACTTCGGCGCCTTCGTTACGATTCTCCCGAACGTAGATGGCCTCTGCCACATCTCCGAGCTGACCGAAGAGCGCGTCGACCGCGTCGAGGACATCTGCAAGGAAGGCGACGAGCTCATCGTGAAGTGCGTTGGCGTTGAACGAGGCGGAAAGATTCGCCTCTCGCGCAAGGACGCGCTCGGCGAAGAGCCGACCATCCACGGCCTTAAGCTCAACGTCTGAGTTTAGCCTCGTACGATGAAAGCTCGGCTCATTGAGTCGGGCTTTCGTCGTTTTGGCGCTAGTCGATGGGGACTGGACCCCTGTGTCAGGGAAGTCGTCGAAGCAAAGCTCTGCTGGATTTCGCTCCATTGCGCCGCCAACCCATCGAGCGACCTAGTCAGTATCGGCACAAGCGCGCCAGTAGGAACGAGCTTCCCCACTCGCGGTACGCTCTGGCACCCGACGGACTGCCACTGCGTTTAATGCACGAAGAGCCAACCCGGGTGGTATCGCGGTCGGGCATTGGCGTATGGTGATCGAGTTGTCTCAGGCCGGTCCCCGCAGCCCCAACTTATCGTGCGCCAATTCGTCCTCATCGCCGCCCTTGTTCCGCTCGCTGGTTGCGGCAACCCAGCCATCCAGGAGATCGACGTTGGAGTTCTAGACGTCGGAGAGCCAGGCGCGATTTATGTGAACTGGGGTGCTCAGCCTGGAGGCGACGGGAGCGCGGGTGCGCCATTCGCCAACTGGGCCGACGCTGCAGATACCGCCGGGGAAGCCGGGTGGTTCATCTTCGCGCCTGGCGAGTACGACCTCTCCAGCCCCCATTCATTCGACTCACTGGTCCTAGATGGAGCAGGGGTCGGGCGGACATTTCTGACAGGCTTTGCAACAGAGGTGTCCGAAAGCCTCAGCGTTAACGAAGCGGATTTGGTCGATGCCGGTGAGTTGGCCGTTCCGAGCGTCGAGCTGAGCGCATCGAACATCAGCGGGGCGGCCGGCATCGATGCCTCCGACGCACGCCTCGACGCCGTAGACTACGTCGACGCTCCTGCTCTGATCCGTGCGGCGACTCTGACGATGACCAACGTGTGCGCGACTGGATCGGACCTCACGTTCGAGGTGTCGGAAAACGCGACCATCGACGGCTTGGACGTCAGCGAGACCGTCGGCCCGGCCGTGACCTTCACCGGAGAAGGTACCTGGGAGGTGAATGACCTCGAGATCACGGACATCGGCCAGGAACTCACTGGACCGGCAGGAGACGGCGGTGTGTGTTGGGTCGTTGACGCCACAACAGGAGTGGCAACCGACGTGTCCTTGATTCGCTGCGCGGCGCGAGGACTCGCAGCTCGGGAAAACGCGGTCGTCGAAATCAACGAAGGTGTCGTCGCTGGCATCGGCAATACCGCGGTTTCGTCCCAGAGAGGCGCCGATGTCCGTCTCGTGGACGTCGAAGTGTCCGACGCGAGCATCCTACTCTTCGTCACAGGCGCATCGCTCAACGCCCAGCGTGTGCTGGGACAGCGCAGCAGGAATGCGGCAGTGATGGTCGGCTCAGAATCGAACTTGACCCTTCTAGACAGCACGTTTCTGGAAGCACCGAGCGGTCATATTTCACTCTCCGGACCAGGAACGACCGCCCTGATTCAGGGCAATCTCTTTGACGGAGCCGAGTTTGATCCGTGCATCCGCATGGGGACCAACGAGCTCAGCGTCACGATCAACGAAAACACACTTCGAGGGTGTGGTCAGAACGGGATCTCGCTCGGCTCCGGCTCTGGATTCGTCGTTACGAACAACGAGATCTCAGGCGTGACATTGATCGACGGCGTGCCTGAACTCGCCGACGGTGTGTCCGTCATTCGCGCTGATGTCGTGTTGACCGGCAACACGATCTCGGACGTTGAGGGTGCCGGGATCGTGTTCCTCACTTCAACGGGGACCGTCGCATCCAACATTATCGAAGGCCCTGCGAGAGCGGGTATTACGTTGGTGGAGTCGGGAGAGGGCGAACTCACAGTCACAGAGAATCAGGTCAGCGATGCTGTCGGTGTTGGGATCGCGGTACTTACGAGCAACGCCAACGTAGTGAACAACACGGTTGTTCGGACCATCGTCTCGTTTGAGGATGGTCTCGGCGATGGCATACTCTTCGCTTCCGGCTCCTCCGGCCTGATCGTCGGCAACGACGTGAGAGACTCAGCTTACAACGGCATTCGATTCGTCGACGGTGTCACCGCGACGATCGAGGGCAATCGGGTGAGCGGAAGCGGGCTCGCAGCTATCCACCAAGACTGTGGGCCGTACGAGCCGTCCCAGGTGACCATCGGAGACAACGAACTCGAGGGCGAAGTCTCCCTCTGCGACTAGGCGCCCTAGGCGGTCTCAATCAGGTAGCGCAGCATTGCGACGCGTTCCTCTCGCGTCTTCAACTCGGCGACCTCATCGAGCACTTCCGCGATCGCCTCGGCGACACGGATCTCCAACTCAGCTGCCAGCGGAGTATCGTTGGCCTCTTCCTCAGCTAGGACGGTCTCTGCTTGGGCAGCGACGGTCTCTGCTTTGAACGTGACCAGCACGTCGCTGGAGAGAGACTTTGCTCGATCGGCCGCGACCAGCTCTGGGTCAGCGACTTCGGTCGACTCAGCGCCGAGGTCCTCTGCTCTCTCGCCGTCCTCTGCGCCGTCCTCTGCGCCGTCCTCTGCGCCGTCCTCTGCGCCGTCCTCTGCGCCGTCCTCTGCGCCGTCCTCTGCGCCGTCCTCTGCGCCGTCCGAAGGCGTTGGTACTGGAGAGCTGTCGTTATCCACGGCCGGAAGCGCCTCCTGCGTCGTGGGAGCCTCTAGAAGGGCGGCAGATCGTAGTAGGTCGGCGCCAATCGCTAGGGCACCTTTGAGCTGAATCGGGCTGAAAGGCCGATCAAGCGCCTGAACCGACTTGGGATACTCGCTGACAAGACTGAACGACTCCGATCGGATCGCGCTCGCGATGACCGGAATGCCCTTTACGAGCCACCGCTTGACCGTGAGGGCCCAGGCCGGATCCGGGGAATCGAGCCCGAGGACCAAGATATCCGGGTCGCGCTCATCGCCGTCCGTCCAGAGCTCGCACTCCGCGTCGGCTATGACTCGTTCAAAGACCGGATTGAGCGCAGGAATTGGCTCAACCAGCGCGACACGAATCGCCTCTCTCACAGCCCGCGCATCGACTTGAGGAGTCGCACTGAATGACGAAGCGCGCGAGCCTGCGGAGCCGCACTTTCAGCCTCGGCCTCCAAGAAAGCGTCCAATCGAGCGCCCGCATCTGACGGGAGGACCGCCGTGAAACTCAGCGCTTCTACCGTCTCGAATCGAGCGGACATGCTGGGGTTCTCGAGGTTATTCAAGAGCGCTTCGCCAGCGGCAGGCTCATCACCAAGCTGCAGTGCTAACTGCCACACTGCTCCGGTGCGGGCGTTCTGCGTGATTCCGGATAGCAGTTGGTTGCGGACTGCTTCGTCTTCGATCGCAGCGAGCGCGGTTGTGACAGACTCGTGCGCGGTGACGCCGGTCACGTCGGTCAGCATTCCCGTGTAACAGGCAGCATCGGAGCCGCAGACCTCGGCGAGGGCGAAGTAGCCGAGGTGCATCATGAACTGAATCGGAGCCTGCTGGGCGTTGATCGTCGTCGTGAAGCGCTCCAACTCACCTTGGCGCGCGGTGCGGCCGACGTAGTGCAGCGCGTTCTTGCGGAACTCTGTTTGGAAGTAGGCACCGCGCGATGTCGGAACGGTTCCTTCAAGCGCGCGCGACCACAGAAGCTCACGGTCTTCGGCGGACCCGACCTTCATCATGCCTTCTTGCACGATCGTGCGAAGTCCGAATTCAGCGCCGGCCGAGAGCTGGAACCAGATGCGGAAATTGGCGAGGAGCGAATTCTCGCCTTCGAGGGTCTCAAGCCGGCGAATCGCGTCTTGAGTTGCCTCGGAATTCGCGTATGCGAGACCCTGTGCGGCGACCGTGAAGAGTTGTCCGTGGTGGTCGTACCACGCGCTGGCCTCCTCGGGGGTCATCTGCTCGAGTTCCGTGACCGGAATCTCCTGTTGGGTTCCGAACCAAGCCAGGAGCGCATTCTGTGCTGCGGGGCTGCCGTTGTGCGCGAGCACTGAGCCAGCGCGTAGCGAGCCGACCACTTGGTTGTACGACATCGAAGTGAGACGCGTGTTGACCGTGGTATTCTCTTCGCGGAGCACCTCAGCCAGTTTCTGGACCGGGGCGTCGCCATGCGCGAGCAGCGCGAGTTCACATTCGTTGAGAGCATCCTGGAATGGTTCCGGAACGAAATTCACGAGTCCGTAGACGAGCGCGTTCAGAACGTCGTCCGACGGGTTCTCGACCGAGCCGAGGATGGTACAACCCTGGCGCACGGTGTTGATGCCACCAATACGATCCGCTGGCCTCATCATCATCGCTGCGATGACGTCGGCGGCTTGGGGCGTGGGAATCACTTTCAAGGCATCCAGGAATCCTGCGTAGGCGTCATGCTGTGTCACTTGAGCCAAGCGCTGCGCGACCGCGGTCGCCGAGCTGGCATCCCCAAGGTTCGCGAGTCCACGTGCGGCGAGCGCGGCGAGGCCGTCGTCGGTCGCCTGGAGGCCCGAGAGGAAGATGTCCTTCGCGCGCTCGTCTCCGATTCCTACAAGGGCTCGGAGTGATTCTTCTTTCCGAAGGCCCGAATTGTAGACGTCGATCAAGGTCTGGACGAGGGTCACCTGCTCGACTGTGTCCAAGTGCTCCAGGCGTCGGAACGCCTCAGGGTCAGCGAGCTCGAGGCGGTACTGAACGTACTCGGTGCTGGTCCAATCTTCTTCGGGCGTGCAGGCCGTACCGACGAGTGCGAACAGCGAGAACAACAACGCGATCTTAAAGCGCAACATCACAGACTCCATCGTATTACGTGACCCTGGCGGGTTATCGCGGCTCGCGGGCCGTCGCAAGCGGGCTGCGTGGGCCCAGGAAGCTTAGTATCGCGCGAGAGACGGGTCTAACTCTGTCGCCCACAGTTCGATGCCGCCTTCCACGTTGTGTGCATCGAACCCCTTTTGATTGAGGAACGCGGTCACTTGCGCGCTGCGGCCGCCGTGGTGGCACAATACGGCGATCTGCTTATCGCGCGGCAACTCGTCGACGCGCGCCGCGATCGTCTGCATCGAAATCTTCGTCGAACCTTCGACAGAACAGATATCCCACTCCGGTGGGGTGCGGACGTCGAGTAGAACGGCGCCGTTGGCGAGGGCGGAAGCGGCTTCAGTTGGGGTCATCGGGATTCTCTCAAGAGATCGGGGACCAATGGAGTAGCACGCACTGATTCGGTGTTGTAGGGGAGAGCCAGATCAACGAAAACTGTGTAATAACCTATGTTTCGACGACCAATTCTAGCAGCTATTGCAGCAATCTCGTTCTCGCTGGGCGGTTGCACCTGCAACGAGTCGGAGCCAACGCCCCCAGCGGCCGTACCCGATTCCGAGGCGCAGGCAGGATCCGGGGACGAAGAGGCCGTACCCACAGAGGGTTCGGCGGAAGCTCCGACTGGACCCTGCGGCGGTGAATATCCCGACGCCATCGCGTTTGTCGATTGCAACCCGGTCATGACTGGAGCCGAACTCCAGTCCGCCGTGGACGAACTCGTAGAGCGTTATGAGCGCCTGCCCGATCGCGACGCGACGACCTCCGCGTGGCGCAATGAGCGCCGTCGCCGCTTGGTTCGATCCGCAGTTCAGAGCGCCATTCTCGAACTGCACGCTGATGGACGGGGCATTGAGGTGACCGATACCGATGTTACCGACCAGATCCGAGAAGACCTCGGCCACGTGTTTGAGGACGAGAGGCTCTACGAGCGATTCTTGGAATCCCGCGGTTCTGACCGCGACACATACCAGGCTGAGGTCCGCCGGCAGATCGCGATCGACCGGATTCTCCAAGAGCGCGGCCAGCTTGAGCCGACCGATGAGGACGTTCAGAGCTTCTACGAGCAGAACAGAGAGCGCTGGCGCGAGGGCGAACGCGTTCGAGTCCGCGCCATCACAATTCGACTCCGCGGCAGCGCGAGCGAAGAAGACGTCGCCGCAGCACTCGTGCGAATCGAGGCTCTTCGCGATCGAGTCGAGGGCGGCGAGGATTTTGCTGAAGTAGCGATGGCGGAGAGCGAGGCGGCTGATCGCGTTAGAGGCGGAGACCGCGGCTGGATCGTTAGCGGCCGTCGTCGGCAGCTAGTCGAGGATGGAGTTGAAGAACTGCTCTTCAGCGCAACAGTTGGTGAACTGACTGAGCCGATTCACACCCGCCTAGGCTGGCAGTTCTTTGAGGTCCTCGACAAGCGCCCGGAAGGGTTCCGTGACCTCGATGAGGTCCAGGAGATTCTCCGTGAGCCGCTCCGTCGTCGGAACCGTGACCGCCTCAGCCGCGAGCTCGAAAACGAGCTGATTGAGGCGATGGAAGTGCTCTACCTCGAAGACCGCTGGGGTATCGAAGAGGAGGCCACTGGAGACGCAGCACCGACGAACCCCGGTGCGGTAGACGGGTTCAATCGTCCGGTCGACGGCGAGTAGTTAGTCGACGGCCATCCGCTCGTCCTCAGTTCGCCAGGCGAGTCGGTGACCCTCTTGATAGTTGGGGACCATCGGAGACCAGCCGGTCTCTCTCAGTTTTTGGTTGTCGACTCGTCGGTTCGCTAGCCAGAACGGCTTTGCTCGCTCGGTCAGCTCGTCGAACGCGACAGCGGCTGGCGTTGGGACTCCGAGCTCGGAGGCGCACCAGTGGGCGAAGGCGTTAGCCTGAAATGGCGCGCCATCGCTGACGTTGAACGTGCCTGAGTGACCGCCGTTGATTACGTGCAAAACGGCCTGGGCGACATCGTCTCGATAGATACGATTCGACCAGCGTAGGCCTTCCGGGAAGCGGTACGCGCCACTCATTAGACGGGCGCGCGGGGTTCGGTCGGGCCCGTAGATGCCGGGCAATCGAAGGATGGAATGCCGAAGCCCGAGCCGCTCGGAGACCGCCCGAAATGCGGTCTCGGTTGCGATCCTCAGTCGGCCCATCTCACTGGCCGGAGCTGGCTCGGTGAGTTCGGTCACTATGCCGCCATCAGAGTTCCCGTACACGCTGGTCGACGACAGATACACGACCGTCTCGCAGCCCGCCGCCGCCAGCCATGCCAAGGCCCTCGTCACGGTCGCGTCCGGCGCCGGCTGCTCAGAGGTCCCGAAGGTGATCACTCCAGCGGTTGCCTCGAGATCGGCGAGCAACGGGACACCCTCCATTGAGAAGTCGGCGCGGACCATTATGCGACCGGCCTCCTCCATACTGGTGGCGGCCTCGTAGCTTCGCACGGTAGCGAGCGTGGTTCGCTCGGGCGCCGAGCGCCAGGCGCTGTCGATGGCCGAGCCGGTATAGCCGAGCCCGCAGACGATCAGCCGGTTACTCGCGGAACTGTTCGACGAGCTACTCATCAAAGGCGAAGTCTAGGCGAGTTACGGCGCCATCCACGACGGGTCCGGTTCCGATGATGACTGGGGTTCCTGAGTGGGCCGCGAGTTCGGCGGGGACGTCGCTTGCGCGAGGGTCGAGGGTGAGTGCGACCGGTTCGGCTTCGGTCACCAAAGGCCGCTCGCCGTTGTAGAGCGCGATGAGGTCGTCGCGGGGGCGCAGCTGCACCGAATAGACGAACGTCTCGTGCGCGCGGTTGTGTACTGGGACGCCGGTCGCCGTGATCTGCATTCGCCCAAAGGCGCGGTGCAGCGGGACACCTGGGCTGGTCCACTGAGTCACGCCGCGCTGTGTCGTCGCCTGATGAGCAGCGAGCGCGAGGGCTTTGCTCCTGCGGCCCAATGAGAGTCCCGTGACGAAGCTGAAGAGGGAGACCCCCATCACCTCACCCGGCGCGATGCTCGGGAGCGCGATGTACTCGCTAACCCCGAGCCATTCTAAGTCTCGGTCTGGATTCAGTTGCTCTGCGAGCTCGTCCGGAACCAGCTCCCGAGGGACCTCGAATCCGAATATACCGGACGGCAGCATGCAACAGTCGAGCATGACCCACTTCGGCATTCCTAACGCGCCCGCGCTCGTCCCGACCGATATTGTTCCGTCGTAAGCGACGCAGTTCGCTCGGTTCATCGCGTGGCAGAACGACGCGTTTGCGGGATGGAGCGGGTCAACTACACGCACTCCCTCAGGCAACCGCAGGGTTGCCGGGGAGGCGGCAATCACAAAAGGCCGCAACGGAGAATTGGGTGGGATCAGAAAGCGCATGGCTCCGCTCGCCAGAATCGACGGCGAAGAGTAGTACCGCCGCGGACACCTGATGACGAGCATTGCAATGACTGACGACCTTCGAGCGATCGAGACCGATGAAGAGCTGGCCGAGGCGGAACTCGGATACGCAGAGTGTGACTGGTCGCAAGTCGACCCTGAGTCCATCGCGGAACACGACCGGGTGATCGAGATGAGTCCGGAAGATCTGGAGAAGCTCAACATCGATGGACTCGATGACCTCGCGAAGTGGGCGGCTGCGCAGGCGTTCGCGGACTTCGAGGACGATGACCGTTTTCATGATGTCGCGCTGCGAATCGTGCGATCGGAGGCGGCACATCCGGCCGTAGATTACACTGGGATCTGCCTGGAACTTTGGAACGACTACGCGCTCCTTGAGCAATGGGATGACGCTGTCTTCCTCCTGCCAGACGTCGAGCGTCTCGTGCCCGACGACGAGTCGATCCGTGCCCGCTTCGGGGCGGTCATCAGCATCGGCCGCGGTCGCACTGAAGAGGGGATGGAGGTCTTCCAAACACTCATTGATGCGAACGCCGGCGACGCAGAGGCGCTGCTCCAGTTTGCCCACGATCTCGCGTTCGCGGACGTGATGGATTTTGCGATCGAGGTGCTCGACAAGGCCGACGAGGTCGCGGCGTTCGACAACGACCAGGAAATGATCGCGGCTGTGACGGAGATGCGAGAGTACATCTCCAGCGAAGAATAGCCCGTTTTAGGGCTCCGTGTATCGCAGCCGCTTTCTCGCCGAGAGATAGAGTGATACGCCTAGGGCATGCGAAACCTTAGACGAACACTACCGTGCCTGACGGCGGCCCTTGTCGCCATCGCGTGCGGTGGGGACTCGTTTTTCTTCGGGCCGGAACGCGACGCTGGCTCCACGGAGCAGGATGGTGCCGCAGAACAGGACTCGCCCGGGGAGACGGATACACAGCAAGCTGATTCGGCGCTGCCGAACGACGTCTCTGACCAGACTGACGTCGTTCCAGAGAGGGACATCGGCGTGACGGATACGGACGACACGGCGGATCTCGGTCCAGACATCGACGATACGGACGACACGGCAGATCTCGATCCAGACATCGCCGATACCGAACCGGATTCGGAGGTGACCCCGGAGTCGGATGCCGAACCGGAGGCAGATGTGCCGGTCGAACCCGACGTTTCACCGGAGCCCGACGTTTCACCGGAGCCCGACGTTTCACCGGAGCCCGACGTGACTCGGCTCGTCTTCGTAGGCGACACAGGGGAGGGCAACGACACCCAGTACTCGGTTTCGCTCGCGATCGGTGCGCACTGTGAGGCCCGCGGCGGCTGTGACGCCCTCGTTCTGCTCGGCGATAATATTTACGACGTCGGGCCGTCCAGCGCCGACGACCCGTTGCTCGAAGCATATATTGATCTGCCCTACGCGCCGCTCCGGCAAGGGCCACCGATTGATGGGGAGGGCGAAGACACCCGACCACGCCTTCCGGTGTTCTGCTCGCTAGGAAACCACGATTTGGGTGGCGCGGGTTTGGATGCCGCGCTCGCCCAGCACTACATCAACTACGCAGCTACGCGTGATTGGTTCCACTTTCCGACGCGGACGTGGGAAATGCAGCTAGGTCCTGTGCATCTCGTAGCTCTCGACACCAACCCGCTCGCGTATCTTGGCACCGAGCTCGACGAGCAAGGAGCGTTGATCGACCGAGTCGTCGCCGAGACAGATTCTCGCTGGAAGGTCGTGATCGGTCACCATCCCTATCGCTCGAACGGTCCGCACGGAAACGCGGGCTCCTACGAGGGAATCCCGGGCGACCTCTTTTTCCTTGGCGGCCGGTTCCGCGAGTTTGTCGACGACCATATGTGCGACTCAGTCGACTTCTACTTCTCGGGCCACGACCACAGCCGCCAGTGGATGCGGAGCGTTCCGGATGTCCCGACCTGGCCTCCGTTCCCGCCGCCTTCGACTCGTCGGTGCAACACGGAGTTTGCCGTCAGCGGTGCTGGTGCGAAGACCAGTGACCTCGAAGACCGTGACAACGACGTCGCGCTCGAGAGTCTTGAGCCAGGATTCCTCTACGTCGAGTTCTCCGACGAGACCGCCGTTGTGGAGTTCTGCACCTCGGCAGGCGTTTGTGATTACACGGGGACCTTCCGATGAGGCCACTCTACAAGACAGCGCTGACGTTGCTCTCCCTGAGCATCTCTGGACCTGCCTCGGCCCACGAGCCAACCGCGTTGGATGGCAGCCCCCCGGGGGGAACCTATGCTCCCGGTGTTCCGACCGAGGCTGCTTGGCGTGACACCGAAGCCTGCGAGGCTGGGGATCCCAGCGCCTGCTATCGACTGGCCGAGCGCTACCACGGCGGCAACGGCGTTCCTCGAGACAACCCCTGGTCGGTCGAGCTGACGCGGACCGCGTGTGCTGGGGAACTCGCCCGAGCCTGTTACGACCTCGGCGCTCGGCACCTGCTTGGTGAGTATGTTGAGCAAGACTTCAGCGCGGGCCTCGGCTGGGTACTGCGCGCGTGTGAACTTGATGACGCCGTGGCCTGCTCGTTCGCGGCCACGCTGATCGAGGATGGCATCACTGCGCCGGAACAGCCGACGCCGGATTCGCTTCGCCTGCGAGCTTGCGGCCTGGGCTACGTGGAAGCATGTGATGAGAGCGGTTCGCCCTTGAGTGGAGCGAGTGTCGAGGGCGACAGGCTCCCGCCTGGTTCTGCCGCCGAGCTCGTTGAGCTCGCCGGCGCCTGTGACCTTGGATTCGTTGGCGCCTGCGCCGACCTAGCCGAGCGGTGGGAGTCGGGAGACGGACTCCCGGTGGATACAGAGGCTGCCACTTCGCTGCGCGCTAGCGCGTGTGATTGGGGGCTATTGCGAGCGTGCCGCGCGCTGGGATCGCAGCGCTAGGAAGCTGCGCTCGCCTGCGGAGCGGGAGAAGAACCCGAACGTTCCGACGCTGGAGCAGAACCGGATTTCGGCCGTAGCAAGAGCTGGTCGGAGTTGATCTTCTGATTCATCCGGTCCCAAAAACGAACGAAGGCCCAGCGCAATGTTGGGCCTTCGTACGCTCATTGGGAGCTAGCGCAGCTTCTTGTACTTGAAGCGTTGCGGCTTGTCGGGGTCGAGCCCAAGACGCGAGATCTTGTCCGCCTCGTAGCGCTCGAAGTTGCCTTCGAACCACTCGACGTGTCCGTCACCCTCGAATGCGAGGATGTGTGTCGCGAGTCGGTTGAGGAACCAACGATCGTGACTGATGACCACGGCGCAGCCGGGGAACGCCTCAAGGGCCTCCTCCAGCGCGCGGAGTGTGTCGACGTCGAGGTCGTTTGTCGGTTCGTCCAAGAGCAGGACGTTTCCGCCTCGCTTGAGCAGCTTGGCGAGCTGGACGCGGTTTCGTTCACCACCGGAGAGCTTGCCGACCTTCTTCTGTTGGTCGGAGCCCTTGAAGTTGAACGTCGCGCAGTATGCACGAGAGTTCACCTCGCGGGTGCCCTGCTGCACGACCTCGTAGCCTTCCGAGATCTCTTCGTAGACGGTTTTGTCTGCCGCGAGCTCATCGCGAACCTGACTGACGTACGAGAGTTCAACGGTGTCGCCCAGGAGGAGCGTGCCGCTGTCTGGCTTCTCTTCTCCAGTAATCATCTTGAAGAGCGTTGTTTTACCAGCGCCGTTCGGACCGATGACACCGACGATGCCGGCCGGAGGAAGTTGGAACGAGAGGTTGTCGATGAGGAGACGATCGCCGAAGCCCTTCGAGAGATTTACGGTTTCGATGACGGTGCTACCGAGGCGGCGGTTGCCCGGCGGAATGTAGATGTCCGTCTTGTCGATCTTGTCGTTGACGTCCTCGTTGAGCAGCTCCTCGTATCGGTTGAGGCGGGCCTGGCCCTTGGACTGCTTGGCCTTCTGCGAGGACCGAACCCAATCGATCTCCTGCTTGAGGGCGCGGCGTCGCTTGGACTCTTTGCTCTCCTCTTGCTCCATCCGCATGTGCTTGTTGCCCAGCCAGTCGGAGTAGGAACCCTCGAACGGGATGCTGCGACCTCGATCGACCTCAAGAATCCAATTGATGACGTTGTCGAGGAAGTACCGGTCGTGCGTGATGAGTACGACGCTGCCGTGGTAGTCGCGCAGCGTGCGCTCCAGCCATGCAACAGACTCGGCGTCCAGGTGGTTAGTAGGCTCGTCGAGCAGGAGCAGGTCGGGCTTCTCGAGCAAGAGACGGCAAAGCGCGATACGGCGCTTCTCGCCACCGGAGAGGTTCTCGACCGAGTCCTCGGGGGGAGGGCAGTGGAGCGCGTCCATCGCGATCTCCAGTGTCCGGTCAATGTTCCAGGCGTCGACAGCGTCGATGCGATCCTGGAGCTTCGCCTGCTTGTCCGCGAGCTTCTCAAAGTCCGCGTCCGGGTCAGCATAAGCCGCGCTTACCTCGTCGAACTGACGCAGCAAGTCTCGGATTTCCGCGACGCCTTCTTCGACGTTCTCGCGAACGTTCTTGGTCGGGTCCAGATGGGGTTCCTGGGGCAGGTACCCGACGGTGAAGCCGTCACCGAGGAAGGCTTCGCCTTCGACATCGGTATCGAGGCCAGCCATGATCTTGAGCAGCGTGGACTTGCCGGCGCCGTTCACACCGAGGACGCCAATCTTGGCTCCGTAGTAGAACTGGAGCCAGACATCCTTGAGGATCTGCTTTTTCGGCGGGTAGGTCTTTGAGACCCCCTTCATCGTGTAGATGAATTTCGACTTATCCAATTTTCGACTTCCTCATGGTGGAACGCGCGCCCAGAAATCCGGGGCGCGCGTGCTGAAAATCTACCGGTTCGAGCGACCTAGAGACCGTAGAGGTCACTGATCTCGATCGAGTATTTGTCCTTCTTCTTTCCGTCGTACATCGCGTGCACGTAGAGCCAGACTCCGTCGTTCTCGTAGACGCTCACTTCCGAGAGGAGGTGAGGCTCAATCAGCAGGCTGACGCGCATCTCGGCGCCAATCGGAGGAGCTTGTCCGGGCAGAGACTCCGGGCGGTCGTCCTTCAGCGCGATGACATCCCAACCGAAGTCGAGGGTGCCTTCTCGAAGTGCAACGGATTCAAGCCGTACCGAGATTGATGCCGGATTCACCGACTCAGACTCCGGCAGTTCGTCGACGACCATCGTGAAGTGCACGAACGCGCCCTGAGTCCGCTCGTCCACGGATGCCTCGGTCAGCGTGATAGCGCCGGTTCCCGGCAGCATCGAGCCGAGCGCAAGGATTCCAACGAAACCGAGCACACAAACGGCGACAGCTCCGAGAAGAAACTTCTTTCCACCGCCGCCACCGCTGGGCTGGCGTACGAAGTTTGGCGGAGGCTGTGGCTGGCTCCAATTCGAGGCGGGTGGAACTTCTCCCATCGCCTGCGGGGCGCCCGTTTCCGGCGGCGCTGCCATCGGCGGAGGCGCTGGCGGAGCGACGCCCGGAGGGGGGCCGATTGGGGGAATCCCGCTGGGGTCGTTCGGGTCGTAGCTCATGCCGTCCTGATTAGGGGAAGGTGCGGCAAGGCGCCGCCGTCACTTGACTGAGTGCCCGGCTCGTAGCATGGCGCGCCGCAACCGTGAACCCTGAAAAGAGCACAGATCCCGCGGGAAGGCCTGAGCCTTCCACGCGAATTAGCGAGGTCGTCGCACTCTTTCGACTGGCGTTTCCGCTGGTCATCGCGAGGGCCGGCCACAACATGATGGGTGTGGTCGACACCATGGTCGCGGGCCGCATCGGGCCGGACGCGGTTGGAGCCGTTGGTCTGGGATTCGCGGCCGCGTTCTTCGTGTACGTGATCCCGTTCGGAATCCTGCTCGGGTTGGACCCGGTGGTCTCTCACGCTGTCGGCGCGAAGCTGCCGCGGCGTTGGCGCTCGGGGCTAGTAGCGGCCAGATGGATCTGGCTGATCCTGAGCGTGCCCACGTTCTTCGGCGTGCTCGCCGTGCCGATGGCGCTTTCGTACATGTCGCAAGACGCGGGGGTCGTCGCCGGACTGCGGCTCTACATGCCGTTCATCGCGTGCTCGATTCCGCCGATGCTCCTCTATCATGTCTACGCGACGTACCTGACCGCGCATGGCAACACGCGCCAGTTCGTGGTCATCACGCTCGCTGTGAACGGCTTGAACGTGCTCCTGAACTTGTGGTTCGTTGGTGGCGGGTTCGGACTCCCGCCAATGGGCGTCGCAGGGATCGGTGCGGCCACCCTCGGCTGCACTCTGACCGAGGTGCTGCTCCTACGGCTGTTTCTGCGTCCGCACGGGCGTTTCTCCGAGCTTTGGGTTCCGTGGTCAGTGCCCGATCGCGAGACGCTCAGGCGTATCCTCAATACGGGTATCCCGGTGGGCATCCAGTATTGGATCGAGGTCGCCGGGTTTACCGTCGCGAGCGTTCTCATTGGCACCTTTGGAGCGATCACACTCGCTGGGCATCACATCGCCCTGAACTTCGCAGGGCTGACGTTCACGGCCGCGATTGGCCTAGGGGCGGCGGCCGGAGTTCGAGTCGGCCACGCCCGAGGACGGCGCGAGGCAGCCGAAATGAAACTCGCTGGCTGGACGGCCATTCAGGTCGGGTTCATTTCTGCGGTGGTCTTCGCACTG
>JBLHWZ010000089.1:0-18033 GCA_047629415.1 Bradymonadia bacterium
GTGGCCACCATCACGTCGGCCACATCGGCATCCTCGGCATCAGCAAGAAGGGCGAGGAATTCTACCAGATCATGCTGGGAGGCTCGGCCGCCGACGATGCGAGTCTCGGCAAGTGGCTGGGACCCGCGATCGCCAAGCCCGACATTGCGCCGGCGGTCGGACGGCTCCTAGAGCGCTACGTTCAGGTCCGCGACGAAGACGAGCGATTTCTCGACACCTACCGCCGCGTTGGCGCGGCTGAGTTTAAGGAGGCCGTCTATGGCTAAACGCATCATTAAGGACCGGGAAATCGTAGAAGATCAGTGGACGACTCTCGCAGACGACGCGCCGGTTCCTGAGCGCGGTGATGTCATCGTCTCTCTCGAGCGATGGCGGTCGGAGCGGGAAGCGCTCACCGCGCGCAAACAGGGGGTTGGGGTTTCGGTGAATGGGGAGCACGACATCCGCTCGCTCGCAGACGACCTCGAGGGTCTCTCACTGATCGCACTTGAGTTTCCAGCATTTGCCGATGGGCGCTGCTATAGCCACGCGCGCATTCTCAGGGACCAGCTTGGCTACAAAGGAGAGCTCCGCGCTACTGGAGACATCCTGCGCGATCAGATCTTCTACATGCAACGAGTGGGAATCAACGCGTTTGATGTCTCCGAAACCCAAGCGATCGAAGACGTCCTGCAGGGCCTGCAGGACTTCTCCGTGACCTACCAAGCCGCCGCCGACGTGAGCACTCCGCTCTACCGTCGGCGGGCGTAAGACCGCCTTCGCGAGATTACTCGTCAGCCCAAGCGAAATGCCATGAACCTCACAGCAAAACTGACCGATAGCGAGCTCTCAGCATTGAACGCTCGATTCGCCGACGCTTCGGCGAGCGACGTCTTGCGGTGGGCAATGGAGCAGTACGGCGACCGATTGGTAGTGGCGTCGAGTTTTGGGGCCGAGGATGTTGTCCTCATAGATCTCGCCGCCAAGATCTCGAAGAACGTCCGTGTCTTTACGCTCGACACAGGCCGGCTCCATCAGGAGACGTACGATGTGCTCGAAGCGGTCGTCGACAAGTACGGGATCGAGGTGGAGGTCATGTCACCCGATACCGTGTCGCTGCAGGAGCTGATTCGAGCCAAGGGCCCAAACAGCTTTTACGCCTCCGTCGACAACCGGAAAGAGTGCTGCAGCGTGCGAAAAGTCGAGCCCCTCAAGCGCGTGCTTAACACCGCGGACGCTTGGGTCACCGGACTCCGACGCGAGCAGGCGGTTACACGCTCAGAGATTCAGCACTTCGAGCGCGATGACAGCAACGGCGGCATGTTGAAGGTCAACCCGGTGGCGTCTTGGACCCACGATGAGATTTGGGACCATATCCACGCCAACAATGTGCCCTACAACCGACTGCACGATCAGGGTTTTCCCTCGATTGGATGCGCTCCCTGCACTCGGGCCATCGAGGCAGGCGAGGACGTGCGGGCCGGTCGTTGGTGGTGGGAGAGCCCAGAACTCAAGGAGTGCGGACTGCACCGACGGTTGCAGAACGCTGCCGCAGAGTAGGAGCTAGCGGCGCGCCGCGAGTGTCCGGAGGATCGCTCGCCCCATGACCCGTGCGGCAATCGCCAGCGCGCTCTCGTCGACGTCGAAGCCCGGCGTATGAAGGTGATGCACTTCATCACCAGGGGCCCGCACACCAAGCCGCAGCATGAACTGGGGCATGTGAATTCCGAACATGCCGAAGTCTTCCGCCCCCGTGCTTGGGAAGTCGATTTCGTCGATGTGCTCGTGGCCGATCACGTCAGCTGCTGAGTCCTTCACGATCTCGTAGAGGGCCTCATCGTTCATAACGGGTGGCGCACCTGTCGCCAGCACCATCTGAACCGAGCATCCGTGTACCTTGGCGGCGGCCGTCGCGACCTCTCGCATCTCGCGGTGCAAGAGCTCACGGACCTCTTTTTGGAGCGTCCGTACAACTCCTGTGAGTTCCACCTCTCCGGCGATCACGTTCTTGGCCTCGCCGCCATGGATCGTACCGACGTTCAGCACGGCCGGGTACATCGGGTTCACCCGCTGTCCGATCAGGGTGTAGAGCGACCGAATCACGTCAGCCGAGGCGAGGATGGCATCCTTGGCGAGGAAGGGGCGGGCGGAGTGCCCCGCCTGGCCGGTGATTTTGATCGAGAACGTGTCGGTGGCAGAGGTGAGCGCCCCGGTACGAACACCAACGTCGCCGACCTGTCGCGTCGGATCGACATGCAGCGCTAGCGCGGCGCTGATTCCCACAGCAGCGCCATCGACGATCATCGCTTCGGCGCCGCTAGGAACCACCTCTTCCGCCGGCTGAAAGATAAAGCGTACGCGGCCATCGAGTTCCGGGCCGAGTTCGTTGAAGACGGATGCCAAGAGCGCCGCCACCGCTGCGTGAACGTCGTGTCCACATGCGTGGCAAACACCTGGGTTCTGCGAGACATAATCTGTCCCAGCGGGCTTCTTTTCGAAGATTGGGAGCGCGTCGATATCTCCGCGGTAGATCACGCCGTAGTCACCTTGGCCCACCTCCGTAATCAGGCCCGTCGAGGCAGCGTCCCGCGTCTCCATTCCGAGGTTGTTGAGCCAGTTCCTTAAGAACTTCTGGGTCTCGAATTCGTGCCAGCCCAGCTCAGGGTGTGCGTGCAGATGTCGTCGCACGGCAATGGCTGCGGCTTCGTGTTTCGCGACCAACTCATCGAGTTTCTGTTCAAGCATCCGCGTCAATCACTCAGGGCTCCAATCGGCAGGAGCTAGTTCAAATGTGGAGAAATCGAAGCCGGGGCCGACGGCGCAGCCGACGAGGGTCCACTCGCCGAGAGTGCGCGCAGCCTGCCAAGCGTTTGGAGGCACGACGGCCTGCGGTCGTTGTCCGGAGACTAGGTCGGCGCCGAGTACGAAGGACTCATGTTCGCCGTCAAAGGTCCGCAGTTCAAGCGCCGCTCCGGCGTGGTAGTACCAGATCTCGCTGGCATCGATGCGGTGCCAGTGGGAAGGCCGCGTGGAGTCGAGCAGGAAGTAAATCGAGGTGATCGGAGACCGGCCGTCTGCATCTGCGCGGTAGAGCTCCTTGTAGAACCCGCCCTCTGGGTGCGCTGCCAACCCCAGAGTGCGAATCACTTCGTCAGAGGTCACCAGATAGCCCGGCTTCGTTCTGCGCGCGGACCCGATCGCGATCTGTGTACTTGCGCAGCAGACGTTCGACTTCTGGCCGTTGTTCGCCGAACAGCTTCACCAACTGGGGGTCGAAGAGCGAGCCGGATCCGTGCTCGATGAACGCGAAGGCGTCGTCGACCTCGAGAGCGTCTCGGTGCACGCGCTCACTGACCAGGGCATCAAAAACATCAGCGATGGCCACGATGCGGCCTGCGATCGGGATCTCTTCGCCGCTGAGGCGGTCTGGGTATCCTGTCCCGTCCCAGCGCTCGTGGTGAGTAAGCGCGACCATGGCCGCCGTCTTCATCAACTCCGAGTCGTAGCCGCTGAGGATCCGAGAACCTATGCGGACATGTTTTTGGATGATTTTCATCTCATCAGGCTCGAGGGTGTCACGCTTGGTCAGAATCTCCTTCGGAATCCCGACGTTTCCGATGTCATGGAGCGCTGAAGCGAGGCGAAGAAGCGTCACCGACTCTCGAGACAGACCGTAAGCCCGCGCAAGAAGCGCTGCGAATCGGCCGATCCGATAGGTGTGGGCGGTGCGCCGCAGACCCCTGAACTCTGCGGCCGTCGATAGCGCGTGGATCGACTCCTCGTGCTCTAGAGTCAACGTGCGAGCGTGAGCGCGCATTGACTCGATCGTACCCATCAGCGCTTCGGTGCGCCGGTGTACAAGGTTTGTCATCTCGAGGTTGAGACGCGAGCTTTGAAGCTCGGCTTCTCGCCGCTTCAATGCTGAGCGCACGGCGATGATCAGGCCCGGAGGATCGACGGGTTTGACGACGTAGCCGTAGACGCCGAGATCCAGCGCTTGGTCCGCGACCTGCGGCTCATTGATGGCCGTCATTACGATCGAGGCTGTGTGCGGCGCCCGGTCAGCGATGCGAGAGAGGAAGGTCAAACCCGAGGCGTCTGGCATGAGCAAGTCGCAGATAACCAACTCAAAGTCGGCGTTCTCCCACTCCTGCATCGCGGTCGTCGCATCCGCTGCCGTCGTGCACTCGTGCCCGTCACGTTCAAGTACTCGGCGCGTCAACTCAAGGAGCTGGGCGTTGTCGTCGACCAGTAGCAGCTTTGCCATGCAGACCGTTCAGGCGGGGTCCGAGTATCGTAAGCTGCGGGTCCCTTCCGGTAAAGTTTTGCTGGGGCTCGTCCGATTCCCCAAAGCGCTGGTCTTGCGAGGATCGCTCGCTTCGGTCGCTCGCGCCCAAATACCGCGGCGAGCTGGCGACAGGGGCGTGCCGGTTGGTAATTAGAACGTTCCGCCGAGGCGATCGTGCCCACCGGACCTTGATACCTGGCCGCGCGCTCGGTCCCGTGCGTCATGCAGTTTGACACTGCAGGGTCGGCAGCCGATCCTGTTAGCCTCTCACTCTTTCCGCCCTGGCTCCACAACTTGGTCACCGCCTCTTTACGTGACGAAATCGCCGCGCTCGGCATCGACCCTGTGCGGTGCACTCGCGTTCTCCTGGTCGACGACCAGCCGGAGAACCTCGTGGTCCTTGAAGCGCTCTTGGAGGACGACTGGGATGTGCAGTGCGCCGACTCGGCGAAGGAGGCGCTTGAGCTGATCGCCAGCGACGGTGCGCCAGACATCATCATCAGCGACCAGCGTATGCCGGAGATGACCGGGGTCCAGCTGCTCACTCAGGTGGCAGCGAAACACCCGGCGACGATCCGCATGGTGCTCACCGGATACACTGAAGTAGGGCCAATGGTCGCGGCGGTGAACGAGGGAGCCGTGTCGCGGTTCATGTTCAAGCCATGGGACGCCGCTCAGATGCGTGCTGCGGTCGTTCAAGCGGCGGAATTGAAGGAGTCTCGCTCCAATCTCCGCCTCCTCGTTCAGTCTTTGAGCGAAAGACGCGTCCAGCTTCGAGCTACTTTGGGGGCGAATCGCATCGCTCATGCCCAGCTCGCTGCGGCGGAACGGCTCTCAACGCTCGGGCGGCTCACCGCCGGGATCACCCACGAACTGAGAAATCAGCTCGCGGTCATGGTGATGCTCGTCGGCGAGGTGCGTCTGATCAGCCAACGCCCCGAAGTGCTCGGGCCGGCTGAGGCAGCGCTTCGGTCCCTGCGCTCGCTTCTCGCGCTGGTCGAGGATGTGAACGCGTTCGCTCGCTCGCAGGCACTCTCCTTGGACAAGACGCTCGTCTCGGTCGAACGCTTGGTGGAGGACTCCCTCCGTTTCTTGCGCATCGATCCCGCGGTCGGCTCCAAGCAACTCGAAGTCTCGATCGACTCGGGGGCCGGCGTCGTTGAGGTGGATGTTCACAGGCTGCGGCAGTCCCTCCTCGTGCTGCTGCGAAACGCCGCAATGGCCGGTGCCACCGTGATCGAAATCCGCGCGCGAGTGGACGCAGGGTTCGTTTTGTTCGAGGTCATCGACGACGGTGTCGGCATGGACGAAGCCACGCTCGAACGCGCGAAAGAGGCGTTCTTCGGTCGCTTTGGCGGCGACAGTCTGGGGATTGGACTCGGAATCGCGGATCTCGTCGCAGACTCCCACGGCGGCACCCTGGAGTTGCGAAGTACGCTGGGACACGGGACCGTCGCTCAGCTGCGCATCCCGGTGCCAGAATGAGTTTGATAGGCGGCTACGCAATCCCACGCAGAATCTGGCCGACTCGGGCCGTCCCGACAGAGGTCACCCTTGGGCTACGACGGCTGCTCGTCGCTGAGGCGCTGGTCGAATCCCAGGACATCGAGCGGCGGCGCGCGCCAGCGATCGTTATCCTCGCTCCGGAGGACATCCGAAACCCGAGCGAAGATGTGGTCGAGTTACTCGACAAGGCGAGGCCTGGGCGCCCAATCTTGCTCGGCGGAACGCAGGACCGCGCGGTGCTCGCCAAGGCGATCAATGAATTCCGCGTTCACCGAGTCCTACCGAGTGGAATCGAGCTTTCACTGATCGCAGCGGCGCTCAAAGATGCCCATGAGGAGGTCGAAGTCGGTGCAGCGCTCGAGATGCTCGCCACCAACCTTCGGGGCGAAACCGCGCGTGTCGCCTCGGCCATTCACGACCTGCGCCGGACACAGTCGGACTTGCTCCACACTGAACGTCTCTCGACCATCGGGCGACTCACCGGCGGTCTGGTTCAGGCGGTCGATCGCCACCAAGTCGTAGTGAAGCGATTCGCACAAGTCCTCGATGCGGAAGACCCAGAGTTGCATCGTCTGGCGAATGCAGCCGTTGATGGAACTCACTCGGTCGGTGCGTTGCTTGAGGAGATCGAGTCATACGCGGCGGGGACAGAGCGTCGGTTTCGCATCAAGGTCGAGGACCTCGACTCGGTCGTTCGCGGCGCAGTCGCCTTCGCGCGTTTTGACGAACTCTCGACGGCTCGGACGCTGACGATCGACCTCGAATCGAGGGCTCACGTGAGCCTCGACCGATACGCAATGTACCAAGTTATCGTGAACCTTGTACGAAACGCGCTGCAGGCCACGAAGCCTGGCGGTGTCGTCGAGGTTCGTACCTATCGGGGGCGTGGAGTCGCCGTTCTTGAGGTCGAAGACAACGGCGTCGGGATGACAAGTGAAGTCCGATCGAGAATGTTCGAACCGTTCTTTTCCACACGTGGCGAAGAGGGCCTCGGCCTGGGACTTCGAGCGGTCAGATCCATCATTAGGCAGCACGATGGCACAGTAGAAGTGCTTACCCGAGAGGGGCGCGGGACCCGCGTTCAGGTTCGCTTGCCCGTGGAAACTGTCTAGTTCGATACGTGCCCCGTCAGACGTTATATCGCCGCACACCCCTACGACTATCTTGCGTCGCCTCACGCCCTTCGGTAGCCGAGCGCGTCCGCCGTAGTAAAAAGGGGACACCACGGAGTACCTCATGCGAGTTGTTCATAAGTTCGGCGGCACCAGCGTTGGCTCAGCTGACCGCATCACCGCCACGGCGAAGCTTATTCAGCGTACCGCCCCCTCCGAGGAGACGATCGTCGTCGCCTCGGCGATGTCTGGGGTGACGAATCAGCTCGTCGAGGCCTGTCGTCTGGCTTCCAGTGGGAACTGCGACGAAGCGCTTTCCATCGTCCGTTCCATTGTTGCCGAACACCGCGAAGCGGCTTCGCGCTTGGGAACGAGCGTCGTCGTGATCGACGAGTGCGTCACTCTCCTCGACAAGGTCGAGACGCTCGTGCGAGCCGCTGCGGTGATTGGATGGGTAGATGAGCGTTCCAGCGACTGGATCCAGTGCGTGGGCGAGAAGCTCAGCGTTCGCCTGCTCGCAGATCGGCTTCGCTCGACTGGGACGCCTGCGATCGCGATCGACGCTGACACCTTCTTGGATACGGACTCCAACTTTGGCGCGGCGACACCGCTGCAGGGGCTCTACGAGCGAGGTGTAAGGAATGCTCTTGAGCCTGCTCTCGCCGAGGGCCTGGTTCTCGTAGTGACCGGGTTTTGCGGGCGAGCGGGTGACGGCTCAACGACCACCCTTGGCCGCGGCGGCTCCGACTATTCGGCGACACTTCTCGGCGCCGCGCTCAACGCCGACAGCGTGCTCATTTGGACCGACGTATCCGGTGTATACACCGCCGATCCGCGGGTTGAGTCGGGCGCTCGGGTCGTCCCGCAGCTCAACTATCGAGAGGCCGGTGAGTTGGCCTACTACGGTGCAAAGGTCTTGCACCCCAGAACGCTGAAACCTGTCGCAGGCGTTGGAATTCCCGTTGAAATTCGGAACTCGTTCGAACCAGAGGATCCGGGCACGCTGATCGATCGCGGCATCACGCCCGGCTCTCATCCAGTGAAGGCCATCAGCGCGATTCGCTCGCATAGCCTTGTTTCGATCGAAGGCACGGGCATGGCCGGCGTGCCCGGAGTAGCTGCTCGGCTCTTTGGAGCACTCGCAGCTGCCGATATCAGCGTGACGATGATCTCCCAATCATCCGCTGAGTCATCGATTTGCGTTGCGGTCCCTGCATCCGATGCCAACGCTGCTGAGATGGCCATTCGCCGCGAATTCCGCCTCGACATCGCGCATGGAGACGTGGAAGACGTGCGGCGCGTTCCATCTGTCGGGCTCATCGCTGCGGTCGGGCTCGGAATGGCGAATGTTCCCGGGATCTCGGGCCGGGTGACTTCCACCTTAGGGAAGGCCGGATTCAACGTCCTCGCGATCGCTCAAGGTTCCTCCGAGCTGAACATCACTTTCGCTGTCTCGGATTCGGACGTCGACGAGTCGGTTCGCGCTCTGCACGCCGAGTTCGGGCTACACCAAGTGGACACCGGTGATGCCGAGGCTGATGCATTCGACATCATCTTGCTCGGGTGGGGCAACATCGCCCGAGAACTCGCGGAGCTCGTTTCCCGCCGAAACCCTGAAATCGAAAGACGGTTCGGGGTGCGCGGCCGAGTGGTTCTCATCTCTGATCGATCGGGTTTCCTGCTTCGGCCATCTGGCATTCCGCTGATGGAACTCAAGGACGCCGTTACGCAGAAGGCAGCGGGGAACTCGGTGAGTTCGCTACCTGGCTCCCTCCGTGGGAGTTTGTCCGATGCAGTCGACGCCGCGCGGAGCTATCGACTGGTCCGCCCCGTCCTCGTGGATCTGACCGATGGTTCTGGCAGCGAGGCACTCTTCGAGAAGGCGTTCGACGCCAAATGGGACGTCGTGACGGCGAACAAGAAGCCGCTCGCGAGCGCTCCCGAAGCCTACGACGCCTTGCTGGCATCTGCCGCACGAGCCGGACGGACGCTGCGCGCAGAAGCAACAGTTGGTGCTGGATTGCCCGTCGTGGATACTCTCGACATGCTGTTGGTGACCGGCGATTCGCTGGTACGTGCGGACGGCTGCCTCTCTGGCACGCTCGCCTTCGTTCTTGGCCAAGTAGAAGCCGGTGAGAAGTTCAGCGATGCGGTCCGCGAGGCCCATCGGCGAGGATACACCGAGCCCGATCCCTACGCGGATCTCTCCGGAGCAGATGTGGCGCGGAAGTCGATTATCATCAGCCGAATCGCTGAGTTTTCAGTGCCTCTCGAGAGAGTAGAGGTGGAGGGGCTGGTCCCGCCGGAACTGGAGGGACTTCCACTCGAGACCTTCTTCGAGAAGCTCACAGAGTTGGATGACACTGTCGCGGAACGTGCCCGAAGCGCACGCGCCGCTGGCAAAGTTCTTCGCTATGTCGGTCAAGTGCTCAGCGACCGGATTCAGGTCGGGCCGCTCGAGGTCCCGATCGAATCTCCACTGGGCCGCCTCGCAGGCACCGACAACATGATCGTCTTTCACAGCGATCGTTACTCGAACACGCCCCTCGTTGTTCAGGGACCGGGCGCCGGAGTCGACGTCACAGCGATGGGCGTACTTGGGGATATTGTCAGAATCGTCGCGGAGAGAAGCTAATGCGGACATCAGGAGTTACGGCGTTCGCGCCAGCAACCGTGGCAAACCTCGGTCCGGGGTTCGACGTGCTCGGCCTCGCGATCAGCGGCGTGGGCGACACGGTCACGGTGTTCGTCACTGAGGAACCTGGCGTCAGGATCCGCGCGATTCATGGTGACGGCGGGGTCCTCCCTGTTGATCCAACGAAGAACACCGCCGGAATCGCCGCCGCCCAGACGATCGAGCGGGCTGGCGTCGACTGTGGCGTAGAGCTCGTTATCAACAAGGGCATGCCGATTGGGTCCGGCCTTGGAAGCTCTGCAGCGTCCGCCGCTGCCGCCGCTTTCGCGGTCAACGTCGCCGTCGGCGCTCCACTGCGCCGCTTGGAGTTGGTAGAGGCCTGCGTTGAGGCCGAGGCCGCTGTAGCAGGAAGGCATGCCGACAACGTCGCGCCCGCGATCCTCGGTGGTCTCGTCCTGGTGAGAGGAGTCGACCCTCTCGATGTTGTACGATTGCCGGTCCCTGACGGCCTCTACCTAGCCGTCGTGACGCCTGACTTTGCGCTCCCCACGAAGGAGGCGCGCGCAGCACTTCCGGTGTCAGTCACCCTCCAGCAACGGACTCGAAACGCGGCCGACATCGCGACGTTTGTCGCGGCTTGCTACTCCAGTGATTTGCCGCTCATTGCTCGGTCTGTCCGCGATGACATCGTCACACCGGCTCGGGCTGCGCTCATCCCAGGAGCCGACGCAGCCATGGACGCTGCGCTTGGCGCCGGAGCGCTCGCCTCGTCAATCTCGGGAGCCGGGCCGTCGATCTTCGCCCTGTGTCACTCAGAGCGAATCGCCGCAGCAGCTGCTTGGGCGATGCGCGCCGCGTTCCTCGCGGCCGGCCTTAAGTCTTTCTCGGTGGTGTCTGCCGCCGAGTGCCCGGGAGCCCGAATTCTATGACAGTTGCATGGACTTTGAAGTGCGTCGTCTGTGGCGACAGCTACCCTGGTATGGACGTTCGTTACCGCTGTGAGTGCGGTGGCACATTGGACGTCGTGCACAAGCACTCGTTGCCGGAAGACTACCTCAACGTTGTCGACCAGCGTCGCAACTCGAACAACCCGATCAACCGCTCGGGCGTGTGGCGTTTTCGAGAGCTAGTTCTGCCGCTGGCCGAGGAGCACATCGTCACGAAGCCCGAAGGTAACACCAACCTCTACGAGTCTCAGCAGCTCTCGGATTGGATTGGCGTGGACTCGGTTCGACTCAAGCATGAGGGCGAGAACCCGAGTGCTTCCTTTAAGGATCGCGGCATGACCGCCGCGATCTCCGTTGCCAAAGCGCTCGGCATGACATCGGTTGCCTGTGCCAGCACCGGCAACACGTCCGCATCCATGGCATCCTATGCTGCGCAAGCCGGCATGGCCGGTGTCGTGTTCATCCCCGCGGGGAAGATCGCCTACGGGAAGCTCTCGCAAGCCCTTGCGTATGGAGCGAAGACGGTTCAGATCGACGGCGACTTTGACGTGGCAATGAGCCTCGTTCAGGAAGTCTGCGCCGAGGAGGGCATCTATCTGGTCAACTCCGTGAACCCGTTCCGGATCGAAGGGCAGAAGGCGATCGGCATCGAGCTCCTTCAGGACCTCGATTGGAATGTTCCAGACTGGATCGTCCTGCCTGGTGGCAACCTCGGAAACAACTCTGCGCTCTACAAGGGGCTGTCCGAGCTCAAGGCTCTCGGCCTGATCGACCGCCTGCCGCGCATCGCTGTCATCCAGGCCGAAGGGGCGAACCCGCTCTTCACCGCGTTCTCTGCAGGGGGCGACGTGAAGCCTATGACAGCGAGCACGCTCGCGACGGCGATTCAGATCGGGAATCCCGTCTCCTGGCGAAAGAGCATGCGAGGAGTACACGCAACGAACGGCGTCGTCACGCAAGTGTCTGACCAAGCGATTCTCGATGCGAAGGCGCAGGTCGATCGCTCAGGAATTGGCGCTGAGCCTGCGTCATGTGCAACCGTCGCAGGGCTGAAACGTCTGGTGGAAGAAGGCGTGATTGGTCGGCATGAGACCATCTGCGGCATCCTCACCGGTCACGTGCTGAAGGACCCAGGTATCGTCGTCGACTATCATCGTTGCCAGCTGAAAGGGATTCAGTCGACCTATCCTAATCGGGCCCGATCTGCTGACGCGACGCTGAAATCCGTGCTCGCCGCGATTCGTGACTGAGTCCGAGAAGACTGAGTTAGATCCTCCGGATGCTCCTGTTATTCTGTGGGAGAGCGAGGGTGCGCTGATCGTGCAAAAACGGTCGGGCGAGCTGGTGCATAACTCCCACTTCGCGGGCCCGAAGGAGTTCTCCCTCAAGCAGCGGGTCGGTACCTACCTGGGTCGCCGGGTTTATCCGGTTCATCGGCTTGATCGAGGAACAAGCGGGGCCCTTCTCTTTGCGCGAGAGTCGGCAACCACTGGGGCGTGGCAGGAGGCCCTAGCTACTGGGAAGAAGGACTACGTGGCGATCGTTCGGGGGCGTCTCACCGAGCCCCACGTGGTGCTTCGTGACGTCCGAGACGAATCCGGGGTGGATCGCAGCGCGTGTACTTCGATCGTGCCGATCGCGCAGGCGACCACGGAGCGAGTAACGCTCATCGCACTGCGCCTTCATACGGGGCGGCACCACCAAGCTCGCCGCCATTGCGTGCATTTGCGTCATCCGATCGTTGGTGACTCAACTCACGGCGACACCAAGTTCAATCGAGCTTTTCGGGCGTCCACCGGACTCGAACGCCTCGGCTTGCACGCAGTGCACCTGCAGTTTCGAACGCTTGCGGGTGGAGAGGCCGCCGACGTCTTTGCCCCGCTTCCTCCATCTCTATCGGCCCTAGTTCTTGAGCTCTTTGGCGTCTCCGGACTGCAACTGAACGAGGAACTGGTGCATGTGGACCGACGCTTGGCTGCGACCTCCGAGAGAGTGGAGTTGCGCGCGGAAAAACAGAAGTAGCTTGCCGCTGAGGGATCAGGGCCTCTATGGAGGGCCTCACTATGAGGACACAATGCGCACCATACTGATCGCCATCGCCAGCCTTTGCCTTTTCGCCGGTTGCGTGTCACCGCCGGACAGCCCCTGGGAGATCACAGTTCAGCTCGAGCGTCGCGTCGAACTCTTCGAGGGAGCAGCATCGATAGCTGTCCGAGCTGAGGACATCGAGGACCCTGCGGTTCTCATAAACGTTCAATGCACGGGTGAAGATCGCACGATACGTGTCGCGAAGTTCGAAGAGTCGGACGAGATCTGTGGCTTGACGTTCGAACTCAACAACCTGGTTATCCGCTCTGCTGAAGCAACGGGCGCGAGCATCCTGGTTCGATGGGAAGACGACGCGACGGAATAGTTTGAGCGCGCCGGTTTTCTGTGCGGAATGACTGAGCGAGGGGAAACTGGCGCATGGGAAGTGCCTGACGACGATCTTTTACGAATAAGCTCCTCGAAAAACCAGTCGCAGACCACGTCCTTCTGGTAGCGTCGCGTTGCGTGAGCACCATCCCCTAGCCTTGTCTTGGGGTACATTGTCCTACACAGTGCGACAATGTATGCTTGTTAGGCACAAAGTGCGCTGCTATACTCTTGAGACACGCAACCGTTGGTTCCGGGCGTCAGCCCTCAACTCCTCCTCAGTCATGCTTCGATTCACTCAAATTCTATCAATCTGCATCGCTGCAATGGCCTTTCTGGTCGCATCCAATTCGGTTCACGCCTCGCCGGATTGCTTTGATGAACTGACTGGGGACGAGTGCTGTTATTCTTGGCAGTGCTCGGATGCTGGGTGGTGTGACGATGGTTACTGCGTGCTCCTGTGCCCGGACGCTCGTGTCTGCGAGACCTCCGCGGACTGCCCCAGTGAGACGTACTGCAGCGCGATTGGCTGCTGCGAGGGCGAAGAAGTCTGCAACGCGGTCTTCATCTGTGATGAGGCTCGTCCATGCCAGGCTGGATACAACTGCCTCGACGGTTGTTGCGAACTTGAAGAGTGTCTGTTGGGGGTGCCGGCCTGTGCGGGTCACTCCGACTGCCCCGCCGGTGACGTTTGCGCCGCAGGCTGTTGCGAGCCAGAGCCTCCGACGTGCACGGACGGCGTCTCGTGCGGCGGCATCGCAGACTGCACGGGCGGTGAAATCTGTGACGAGACCGGTTGCTGTATTCCTGCCTGCGTCGACACGACGAGGTGTGATGGGGATCTCGACTGTGGAACGGGCTCGAGTTGCTTGGACGGTTGCTGCGAGGAAGTCTGCGACGGAGTCGACATCTGCCGCGTGAATGCGGATTGCGAGGGCGGCGAGTTGTGCACGGACGGCTGCTGCGAAAGCGTCTGTGGTGGCTTGCTCGTGTGCAGCCCAGACGTTGACTGCCCGGTAGGAACGACCTGCGAAGGGCTCTGCTGCGTTCCTTACGACTGCGAAGATGAGTCCTGCCGTACATACGTAGACTGTGGCGGCGGCGAAATTTGCAGCGACGGTTGCTGCGAAGACATTTGCGCCGACGGCGGATTCTGCCGAGTAGGCGCAGACTGCGCACCAGGGCTCGTCTGCCACGACAACTGCTGCTCCGAGATCTGCGACGGCCTCGATACCTGCGACTCCGACGTCGACTGCGGCTTCGGGTTCGCCTGTGACGGCGTTTGCTGCGGCCCCCAGTGTGACGCAGACGAGACCCCGTGCGCCTCCGACATCGAGTGCGGCGACGCTGCGACTTGTGGTGCTGATGGCTGCTGCGAGCCGAATCCTCCTGAGTGCCTCTTGGGCGACGCATGTGTGATTGACCTTGAGTGCGGCGCCGGTAACTGCGTTGACGGCTGCTGCGAGCCAGAGTGCTCGCTTGATTTCCCGGTTTGCACATTGGACACCGAGTGCCTCGACGGCCAACTCTGCTCCGGTGGCTGCTGCATTGATGATGGCAGCTGCGTCGAAGAAATCGTGTGTGATGCCAGCGGCGATTGCCCATTCGGCAAGACCTGCACCGACGACGGCTGCTGCATCTGCGAAGACTCATGTACCCGTCTCGCTGACTGTCCCGGCGGCTCCATCTGCAACGACTACGGATGCTGTGAAGCGGTCTGCGCTGACGGCCCGGCCTGTGAGCTGGACGCACATTGCCCGGCCGGTTCGGTCTGCGGCGGTGACGGCTGCTGCATCGAGCCTCCGTGCGGAGAGTTCGAGGGCGGCCTGTGCGGCGCTGGTGACTGCCCGGAGCCCGACCAAGTCTGTGTGCCAGACGGTGACGGATGTCACTGCGAAGAGCCTCCGGAGTGCGGCGATCTCGAGGCAGCCGAGTGCTACATTGGGCCCTGCCTGGGAGACAATACCTGTCTGCCGACAGCCGCCGGCGGCTGCGCATGCCTCCCCGATCCCCCGGTCTGTGGAGACCTTGATGCGCCGATGTGCGGCAACGGAGAGTGCGCTCCCGGCGAAATCTGCTCCGACACTGGAGCTGGATGTGGCTGCGTCACGCTCTGCCACGACCTTGAAAGCCCCATGTGCGACCCCGGCGTCTGCAGCAATGACGAAATCTGTGTCCCTGGCTTCGACGGCGGTGCCTGCGTTTGCGAGCCCTCCTGTGACCAAGCTGACACGTTCGCTTGCTACGAAGGAGTCTGCGACGGCGACGAAGTCTGCTCGTTCGACGGGACCGACTGCGGTTGCACCACTCCTTGTGGTGACGTCGACGCTCCGATGTGCACCGAAGGCGGCTGCCCCGGAGACCAGACATGCACCGATGATGGAATGGGTGGCTGCTCTTGCGGTGGTGTCCCAGACTGCGGGTCGCTGAGCGCTCCAATGTGTGGCGCCGGCGAATGTGCTCCTGGCCAAGTCTGCGCCGAGACCGGCGACGGCAGCTGTGGATGCGCACCGACCTGCGACCTCTTCGATGCCGGAATGTGTGACGACGGCGCTTGTTCCCCTGGCTACGTGTGTTCGGACAACCCAACCGGCGAGGGTTGCTTCTGTGAGCCTCGCCCCTGCGGAGACCTCGACGCTCCCATCTGCGAAGAAGGCGCCTGCGGTGAGAACGGCCTCTGCGTTCCGACCGACGATGGCGGCTGCGAGTGCGCCGAGCCGTGTGCGGTTGCGGGTATCGACGCCTGCGAAGAAGGCGCGTGTAGCGCGGACGAAGTCTGCGTCATCGGTGACGGCGGCACGAGCTGCCTCTGTGGGCCGGTGCCTTGTGGTGATTCAGAAGCACCGATCTGCGGCGGAGACTGTGAAGGCGCGTCGGCCTGCGAGCCGACCGACGATGGATGTGTTTGCATCGAGCCTCCCGGCTGTGGCGACCCGGAGTTCCCGACCTGCGAAGAAGGCACCTGTGAGGGTGTCAGCATCTGTCTCCCGACCACGGACAACTCCTGTGGCTGCCTGCCTGCTGGATGCGACCCCGACCTGTCGTGCGAGTCGGACGAACAGTGCCCGCTCGGTTACGACTGCAACACCGACTTCGGAGTTTGCTGCGGCGAGCCTGGATGTGAGGACCCTGCTTACTACGACGACGAGATCGGCGACTGCTGCGACCCGACGACTGAGTGTTGCCCGACCTACATGCAGGACAACAACAAGTGCTGCGACACCAGCGACTGCTCGGACGGCTTCATCTGCGATGACTTCGGTCTCTGCCTCGATGCCAAGCTCTCCGGAGGCGGCGCTACCAGTTGCTCCTCGGCCAACGGCCCGGCGAGCGCTGCGTGGATACTCGTGGCACTGATGGGACTCGTCGCGGTTCGACGCCGCCGATAGTCCGGTGTTCTGGCCTCAGCGTGCCGAGCGCTGGGGCTACCTTTATTTTTCACATATCCCTGACGGGGCGTCCTACCGCACCCCACGGCACCTTGCCGCGGTGTGCGGTTTAAGTAGGGTGACTGCCGTCTCGTGAATACACGCAAGTGCCCGAATTTCGGTCATTTTGTTGCTCACCTCGTTCGAACCAGCATAGCCTGGGGCTGTATCCTTTCTTTGGTGCGGCATTCGCCTCGACGATTCGTCACGGCCTGGTCATTGATTATGAAGACTCTACGCCAACTCCTATTTCTCATCTGCGCGGTCTCATTCGTGGGCATTCCGCAGGCTCGGGCCCAGGATCTTCAGGTTCAGCAGTTCCGGCCGATGCCGGGCCAGCAGACGAACTATTTCCATGGGTTCCGCGCAGACACTCCGGATGCCGGCCGATGGGAGCTGGGACTCGTGCTCAACTATGCCCGCAATCCGCTGGTTATTCAGACCCGGCCAGCTGGCGAGTCTGCGGAGCGAACGGGCGAGCTGATCACACAGCAGCTCACGCTCGACCTGTTGGCCGCAATCGCGGTCACCGATTGGTTCGAGTTCGGAGTCGCGCTGCCGGTCTACCTGCACGACGCCGGCAATAGGGGGCAGGGTTTCGGCGCCTTTGAACTCCAAGATGCCCCTAACCGTGGAGTTGGCGACCTCCGATTGGTGCCGCGCTTCCGGCTCGCGCAGTGGGGAGGCGACCGAGGGGATCGCTTCACTGTTGGATTCTCGGCCGATTTCCTTCTGCCGACCGCCTCGAATGGCAACGCCTACCAAGGAGAGGACTTCCGAGTTGAGCCCCGTTTTGCCTTGGACCTGCGTTTGGCAGATTGGGCCGTATGGTCGTTCAACGCCGGCGTAATGATTCGCCCGGAAGACGTGACCGTCGACAACATCTCAGCGGGCCACGCGGCCACGTTTGGAACAGCCGCAGCATTCGCGCTCAACGACTCCGGCAGCGTGCTACTTGTGCCCGAGATCTTCGGCCTTGTGTCGATCGCTCCAGACGACGACATCGACTTGGAGGAGGTTCCTCTTGAGGCGAGGCTAGGACTGAAGTGGTTCCCTGTTGGCGGATTGATGATCGAAGGCGGCGCCGGAGCGGGCATCATCGAGGGTTATGGTACTCCAGACTGGAGGCTCTTTGCCGGCGTCAGCTACTCGGCCGGTCCGGAAGATGAATCTGTCTGTAACAACACCCGCCGCTGGCCGGACGACGACCAAGACGGGGTTTGTGAGACTCCTTCCCATCTCGGAATCTGCGATATCTGCCGACCTCGATTGGACGGTGACTTCCCCGACCCCTGGGAGATCATGGACTATGTCAGGCGGGACGACTCCGCCCACTACTGGCGCTACTCCTACTACCCAGGCATGAGCACCGACGACTCGGTGGATGAGGACAACGATGGCATGCCCGACGCATGCGACATTTGTCGTCCCGCGGATGCCTGCGAACCTGGAACGGATACCAGCGACTCACGAGATGCCGACGGCGACGGATTGCCGGACGCTTGTGACCAGTGCCCGAACGGCCGGGACCTCTCGGATGTTGACGGCGACTGCATCGCTGACTGCCTCGACCTTTGCCCCGAGGATCCGGAGACCTGGAACAACCTGGACGATGAAGACGGCTGCCCCGAGGAGTTCGAATGCTCCGAGGCTCTCAGCTGCCCCGAGAACCTCACCGAGTTCCCGTTCGTTGCGCAGGAGTACGGCGGCGTGCCGTTCTTCT